>NZ_JVEE01000054.1 GCF_001073155.1 Streptococcus parasanguinis | reverse complement strand
ACTCAACCACTGCGTCTTGCTCGACAATCCAAAAATAATTGAGAGGCTAGGACTTTTGTCCCACTCTCTTTCTTTTTTCCTCCAGATTTTTGCTAAAAAATATGTTATAATGATAAAAAAATAAGAAAAGAGAAAAGCATGACCATTCCTAGTTTTGGTGATAAGAAACAAGACGTGACCTACGTCAATCGCTATGGTGTCTACGCTGTTATTCCCAATAAGGACAAGGATCAGATCATCCTCGTTCAAGCTCCAAATGGGGCTTGGTTCTTACCTGGCGGGGAAATCGAGGCAGGTGAAGATCACTTGCAAGCTCTGAAACGGGAACTGATCGAAGAATTAGGCTTTACCGCTGTTTTAGGGCAATACTATGGCCAAGCAGATGAGTATTTCTATTCCAGTCATCGCGACACCTACTACTACAATCCTGCCTATATTTATGAAGTGGTAGACTATACAGAGGCTCAAAAACCACTGGAAGATTTTAACAATCTTGCTTGGTTTCCTGTAGATGAAGCTATTGAAAAACTTAAACGTGGCAGTCACAAATGGGGCATTGAACAGTGGAAAAATACCCACAAAAAATAAAGGAATTCTTTCACAAAAAATAAAAAAGTGCTATAATAAATGAAGATAGAGGTTAGGAGGAACTCATATGAAGCTCATTAATACCACAAATAGTCATGCTGCACTGGTCAAAAGCCAACTTGCCAGCACTGACGCCTTGCTTGTCGAGGTTTATTCTGCGGGCAATACCGATGTTGTTTTTACACAGGCCCCAACACACTATGAATTATTGATCAGTAACAAACACCGAGCTATTCGTGAAACTGAAGTAGAAAAAATTCGTGAGTTCTTTTTAAAACGTAAGATTGATCTTCAAATCATTGACCAATCCACTATTAAAACCCTCTACTCCGATAAACTAATTGAAATTTCCTTTCCAATTACAAAGTAAGGCCAATTTGCCTTACTTTTTTTATTTCCTTAATGGATGAATCTCTACACCATTCTAGCCATTAAAAAAGAAGTTCCTTTATGGAACTTCTTATAATGGCTTTTATTTAGCTTCAAATCCTTCTGCGACTGCGTCCGCAAAGTTCTCTTCGACGATGCTTGCACAGTGATCACAGATGGTTGCGTGGTAGTGACGTTCAGCCGTTGTTGGATCGATGCGACGGCAACGGTCACAAACTTCACCAGCTGCACGTTCAACTGTGAAGGCTACATCTTCAAAGGTCACTGCACCTTCTGGCGCTGAGCCTTCTGCGATAGTCAATTCAGAAACAATCAAGAGTTGAGCAACATTGCTATCAACAGCTCCAAGAAGTGTTTTCGCGACTTCGTTTGGATAAACTGTCAAGTGAGCTTCAAGTGATTTACCAATCACTTTTTCATTCCGTGCTTCTTCCAAGGCCTTTTGAGCTTGACCACGGAAGTCCATGAAGGCTGACCAGGTATCCAAGATTTCCTCTTGGTTGGCAAAAGTCTGAGCTTCTGGTAATTCTGACAATTGAACAAAATCTTCGGCTTCAAACTCAAGATATGACCAGATTTCTTCCGCAGTGTGAGGAAGGATTGGTGTCAAAAGTTTGGTGATTTTCACAAGGATGTCATAGAAGACCGTTTGCATTTGACGGCGTTCAAGTGACTTAGCTCCTTCGATGTAAACAACATCTTTGGCAAAGTCAAGGTAGAAGGCAGACAAATCAACGTTGATAAAGTTCACTAGGGCTTTATAGATTGTCAAGAATTCGAAGTCTGCATAAGCATCACGAATGGTCTTAACAAGTTGGTTAAAGCGGATAGTCATGTACTTATCAACTGAACGTAGTTCTTCGTAAGCCACGGCATCCTCAGCTGGGTTAAAGTCAGATGTGTTAGCAATCAAGAAACGAAGAGTGTTGCGGATCTTGCGGTAAGTTTCAGAAACTTGGCTCAAGATATCCATTGAGATACGCACGTCATTACTTGAGTCTACACTGGTTACCCAGAGACGCAAGATTTCAGCACCAAATTGCTTTTCAACATCACTTGGAGCAATGGTATTTCCAAGAGATTTAGACATCTTCTCACCTTTACCATCCAAAGCGAAACCTTGAGATAAGATTTGTTTGTATGGTGCAACACCATGGTTCGCCACAGATGTGATAAGAGATGAGTTGAACCAACCACGGTATTGGTCTGAACCTTCAAGGTAAAGATCAGCTGGGTATTTGAGTTCTGGACGATTAACCACAACCCCATTCCATGATGAACCTGAGTCAAACCAGACGTCCATGATATCTGTTTCTTTTGTAAATTCGCCATTCGGTGAACCTGGATGCGTAAATCCTTCTGGCAAGAGGTCTTTCGTTTCACGCTGCCACCAAATGATCGAACCATGCTCTTCAAAGAGTTGAGCTACATGTTCGATGGTTTCAGCTGTCATGATTGGTGTTCCGTCTTCTGCATAGAAGATTGGAAGGGGCACACCCCAGGCACGTTGACGAGAGATGACCCAGTCACCACGGTCACGAATCATGTTATAAAGACGCACTTTCCCCCATTCTGAGTGGAATTTCACTTTTTCAATTTCGTCCAAGATATCTTGACGGAATTTTGATACAGAAGCGAACCACTGTGGAACTGCACGCCAGATGATTGGTTTTTTCGTCCGCCAGTCAAATGGGTAGGAGTGAGAGATTTCTTCTTGAGCAAGAAGCAAATCTCCAAGTTTCTCAATAACAGTTGGTACAACCTTGTCGTAGAACTGACCTGCAAAATCAGGACCAGCATTCTCCATCATAATACCGCGTTCGTTAACCGTAACAAAGACTTCCAAACTATTGGCAACACCGACATTGTAGTCGTCCTCACCAAAACCAGGGGCTGTATGGACGATACCTGTACCAGAATCTGTTGTAACGTGGTCACCAAGAATAACGAGCTCATCTACAGCAGTGTCCCATGGGTGCTCTGTCACGATTTGGTTCAATTCTGAACCGCGATAAGTCGCCAAAACTTGAACATCAGCCCAACCGAATTTCTCAGATAAGCTGTTCAACAATTCTGAAGCGACAACAAATTTACGAGTTTCACCGGCTGGTTGCACCAATACATAATCAATATCTGCACCAACAGTCAAACCACGAGAAGCAGTGATAGTAAATGGAGTTGTTGTCCAGACAACGATGTAAGTGTCTGTATCTAGGACACCCTTACCATCTTTAACCTTGTTGGCATAGTAAAGGGAAGTAGAAACCAAATCATGGTATTCAATTTCCGCTTCAGCAAGGGCTGATTCAGAAGACCAAGACCAGTAAACTGGCTTAGCTCCACGGTAGATATAGCCCTTGTTAGCCATCTCACCAAAGACGCGGATTTGCGCTGCTTCATAGTCAGGCGTCAAGGTTACATAAGGATGATCCCAATCACCTGAAACACCCAAGCGTTTAAAGTCTTCGCGTTGTTTATCTACTTGAGAAAGAGCGTATTCACGGCAGAGTTTCAGATACTCAACCAAGTCCATTTCTTTACGTTTCACACCTTGTTTAGCCAAGACTTGCTCAATTGGCAAACCATGGGTATCCCAACCTGGGATGTACGGTGCATAAAAACCTGACATAGACTTAGAACGAACAATGATATCTTTTGAAATCTTGTTCATAGCATGTCCTACGTGAATGTTTCCGTTGGCATAGGGAGGGCCATCATGAAGGGTAAAATGCGGTTTCCCTTCATTCAACACTTGACGGCGTTGATAGAGTTTTGCATCTTCCCATTCCTTTTGCCAAACGGGCTCTTTCGTTGGAAGACCAGCCCGCATTGGAAAGGCTGTTTTCCCAAGATTCAATGTTTCTTTAAGTTTCATTGTGTCTCCTTATTGATTTAAAAGCTATAAAAAAACACGAGCATCCTAAAAAGGACGATTGCTCGTGGTACCACCTTTGTTCGAGAAGTCGCAAGCGACCTTCTCCTCTCATCCCGTAACGAGGGAAACGTCCGTTCTTACTCAAAGGTTCAGAACGAATACTGTAAAAGGATCATCCATTAAGAGGGAGTGCAGATCTTCCACCATCATCTGCTCGCTAGACCTATCATTAATGGACCTGTTTTTACAAAATTATAAAATATTGACAGATTCACGTCTTACATCATCTTCAGGTTGAACAGTTTCTTCAACCGCAACAACTTCTTCATTTTCATGACGAGCGTGCTCTGCTTCTTCTAAAGCGGATTGAACTTTTTCATTCAAACCTTCAAACGCTTGTGTTGCACCCAATTCTAAATTAGCAGCTTCGATGCGTTTTTGCAATTCTTCGATTTCAGCTGGAGAGAATTGACGAGTCAAATCAATGTTATCATCTTCTGCATGATGATGGTGAACTGATTCACCCAAAGCTTTCTCCACAATTTCACGGAAAGCTTCATCACTTGTTTGAATGTACATAGCTGTTGGACGAAGAATTTCATCCCATTCAGGTGTATCGATAATGCTCAATTGGCTTTCGATTGTTGATTTCAAACGTTGATGGAAGACGCGTGTCTTGTTCTTCAATTCCTCTGTTTCAACGGCAACCTTCTTGGCATTATCCGTTGCATGACGAAGGATTTCATTTGCTTTTTGTTTTGCTTCATCTACTAAGTGTTGTGCATCTTGTTCAGCTTGACGAACAATATTTTCAGAACGTTCGTTAGCGGCTTGTTTCACACGTTCCGCAGTATCTTGTGCAATCAAAACAGATTGACTCAATGAATCTTTCATTTCATCAAAATAGTTTAAGCGTTCTTCAAGAGCTTGAATTTTTGCTTCTTGATCATGATTTAAACGAACAAGATCTTCATAATCGCGAACAACGATATCTAGAAATTCTTCTACTTCGTTCGCATCATACCCTCTAAATTTAACGCCAAAAGTTTTATCTTTAATTTCTAAAGCAGTAAGAGCCATAACTCCTCCTCATTTTTTACTTAAGAGTACTTCAACAGTTACTTTATATTTTCCACTCTTTGAAATACCATTTTCAGAAACAATTTTAAGACGCCCAAAGCGTCGGACACTAACTAAATCATTCAGACCTACAGCATAGCTAACATTGGAAGTAGTCGCATAGTTAACTTTCACTAGACCAGAACTAATCAACTGACTAGCTTGTGAGCGCGAAAGCTTGAAGGTCCCAGCAATCACCTTGTCTAACCGATAACTCGACACGAGAATATCTCGCTGCTGGCTTTCTTCCTCTATGATCATTTGTTCAGATAGAGGAACTTCCCTCAGCTTAACAGGTACCCGAGAAATTTTCTGGATGTGATCCATGAAATAGGGAACAAAACGCTGTTCAACAAATACTTGGATCTTTCCATCACTCGTCAGAATATCTCCAAAGGACTTGCGCTCCACACCCAATTGGTGAACAATGGTCCCCAGTACCTGGGAATGGGTCAAGTGATGAAATTTTGAAGCATAGACCATTTCCAATAGGGCCAGATCAAAGTCACTTGGATCCAATTGGTAATAATCCGGAGCAACAATAACCTTGGCATACTCCATTTTCTGCTCATCACTGGAAGCAAAGACCTGTAATTGGTAGCTTGCCGCAACATTTCGTAAAATAGTGACCTGATGAGGGTTTAAAAAACCCGTCACCTCAACAGAATAGCGTTCCACCACTCTTTCAGACAATTCAATACAGCGATCAATGAATTCGTGATCTTCGCGATTGAAATGTTGATAAATCTCTGTCTGTCCCATCATATTCTATCCAATCAAAAATAGGAACAAGCGGGCTAATAACTGATTCATCAAGTTCAAGACCAAAAGTGCTACTAGAACTGTAAAATCCAAGCCCCCAAACTGCAATGGTAACTTTCTAAAAAGGCTCAAAAATGGTTCAACTAGGCGGTACTCTGAGGTGCCCCAGGGAACCAAGATAGTAAGGCATAGATGACAAGAATGATGGAATAGATTTGAATGATATTTGATAAGTATTGAAAGATAATCATCTTAACGATTACGTTTCATATCATAGTCAAATTCTGTCACTTCCACATCATTTGGAAGGCGGATATCTTCAATGTTAACGACTACATTAATTGGAGTCAACAAGTACATGGTACTTGCAACACGACGAAGATTTCCTGCTAAAACATAACGAGCCCCATCCAAATAATCTAAACAACGACGTGCTTGTACTTCTGTCATATATTGGAAGTCAATCAAGATACTCTCATTAGATAGTAATAGATCAACAATTTCAGTCGCTTCCTCGTATTTGCGGGGATAGCGTACATCAATGGTAATCTTTTCATCTGTATTCGCACGATTAGCAGCCAATTCACGTTGACGTTCATGCAAGCGAGTAATATTTTCAGATGTATTTTTCGTTGTTGGAACAGGTTCCTTCACTGCCGCTGTAGACACTGGAGTCGTAACATGTGCGACAGGAGTCGGTTTTGGTTTTACTGGTTCTCTTTGACTAATCTGTGGACGTGGAGAAGTCACTTGAGGAGTCGGCTGTGGCTGTGGAACTGGTTGAGTTTCCGCCCCAGCTGCTTTTGCCTCGCGAACTTCTACTTCTTCACCGTCTTCTGTGAAGTAGTCAATAAAGTTGTTAAATTTATCTTTTAATGACATAGTTCTTTCCTATTTAAAAAATGATGTCCCAATTCTAACATAAGTCGCTCCGTTCGCAATGGCTACTTCAAAGTCACGACTCATACCCATACTTAGTTCTGAAAAAGGCATATTTTTTAATTGTTTCTTTTCTAGTTGTTTCTGAAGTTGGTGAGTTTTTGAAAAAATATCCTGCAACTCTTTTTGACTAGCCTCAAAAGGAGCCATCGTCATTAAACCAACAATTTCAATTTTGTCCAGCTGTGCGATTTCCGCTAAAACATCATCCAGTTCATCGGGTGCAAATCCATGCTTACTTTCTTCACCAGAAATGTTCACTTGGAGGAAACACTTGATCGGGTGTTCTGCTCGCTTTTGAATTTCTTGAGCCAGTTTCACCGAATCCAAGGCATGAAAGTAATCGACGAGATTAATCACATCTTTTACTTTCCGCCGTTGGAGGCTCCCAATCAAGTGCCAAGTGAGATCATACTCTTTTAGAGCTTGATACTTTTCTAGGAATTTATCGACACGATTTTCACCGATATGTTGGATACCTGTTTTCACCAGTGCTTCTGTTGTAGCAACATCCACATACTTGGTGATAGCTATCACATTAACTTGATCTTGACGGTTAGCTTTGTTTCTTGCTGTTTCTACTTGTTGCCGAACAAGATCAGCATTCTCTACCAGATTCATGATTAACGATTCCGGAAGAATGGTGGTGTTTCCAATTCATCATCATCTGAAGATGAATCTACGTAACGATCAACTTGATGTGTTGATGTTGGTTCAGTTTGGCGGGCGATATTCTCACGACGAATATCCCAATCACCAAAGGCTGAGCCACGGTTTGGTTCTACCGCTGGACGACTTGGAGTTGTTGGCAATTCAACATCTTGTTTCAAATCAAATTCACGGTCAAATGGTGCAGCTTGTGGGCGTTGTTCACGTGGTCCTGTTTTATAAGGACGTTGTGAGGAAGCAATTCCGCTAACGCGTTCTACCTTGTCTTGACGGACACCAGTTGCAACAACCGTCACGCGGATTTCATCTTTAAGAGATTCATCAATAGATGTACCCAACCAGATATTCACTCCGTGACCTGCAGCTTGGTTCACAATTTCTGAAGCTTCTTCAGCTTCGATCAATGTCATATCCAAACCACCTGTTACGTTGACGATCACGTCTTCTGCACCATCAATTGTAGTTTCAAGAAGTGGAGAGTAAATGGCTTTACGAGCCGCTTCGATAACGCGTTCTTCACCGCTACCAACACCAATACCCATGAGGGCATTCCCTTTGTTTTCCATAACAGTCTTCACGTCTGCAAAGTCAAGGTTGATCAATCCAGGACTTGTGATCAAGTCAGTGATCCCTTGAACACCTTGACGAAGAACGTTATCTGCTTCACTCAAAGCTTCAAGAAGCGGTGTCTTCTTGTCTACAATTTCAAGCAAGTTGTTATTAGAAATAATCAACAATGTATCTACATGTTCGCGAAGTTCGTTGATCCCTTCTATAGCGAAGTTGCCACGTTTTGAACCTTCAAACCCGAATGGACGAGTCACAACGGCTACTGTCAAAGCACCTACAGCTTTGGCAATACGAGCGATGACTGGTGCAGCACCTGTACCAGATCCTCCACCCATCCCTGCAGTGATGAAGACCATGTCTGCACCTTGCAAAGCTTCTGTTAACACTTCTTCGCTTTCTTCAGCTGCCTTACGACCAACTTCAGGTTGACCTCCAGCACCCAATCCACGAGTCAATTTTGGACCCAATTGGATAACTGTTTCAGCTTTTGCACTTGAAAGTGCTTGAACATCTGTATTAGCCGCGATGAATTCTACACCGGCAACGCCTTCGTCAATCATACGATTGATGGCGTTACCGCCACCGCCACCGACACCGATTACTTTAATTACTGCACCTTGTGCCGCTGCTGTGTCAAATGAAAATGTCATAAATACTTACACTCCTTAATCAAACATATTACCGATCAAATTTTTCATTCGGTCTGTGAATGTAGCTTTTGGTTCTTGTTTGCTATCATTGCTTGCTGCTGGAATTTCTCGAGCATCCACTGGAGATTCAATCTTCTCAGCATTGTATGCAGGTACTACCGGTTGTGCTGGAGCAGCAGGTTGTGGTTGTACTTGTGGTTGCACTGGACGATCAAATTGAATCGGTTGTTGACGCAAGACTTCGTCTCCATGAACCGCAGCTTGAGCAATAATATCCACATCTGTCAAATTGCCTGCATATTCAGACAAGCTAATTACATGGGCAAAAGCTGGATTGCGAATTCCAATTTGATTTGGAACAAACAATTTCACATTTACACCAAAGACTTCTTGAGCCAATTCCTCAACACCAGGAAGGATCGCTCCTCCACCGATAATCACAATTCCACCAGGAAGATCCAACAGATGTCTTCTCTCAAGGTCTTGCTTGATTTGCTCAAAGATGTGTTTGATACGTGCTGAAATGATTTCAGCCAAGTACTTCTCAGTCACTTCAACTGGCTCTACTTCACCGATGACTTCTACATGGAAGACTTCGTTTCCAGCAGATGGCACATAGGCTTCACCATAGTTGAACTTCAAGCCTTCTGCCAATTTTTGAGAAGTTTTCAATACTTTAGAAATATCTTTGGTAACATAATCGCCACCTTCTTGGTAGATATTTGTAAATTGAAGTTCTTGGCTACGAACAGATGCCACCGTTGTTTGGCCACCACCCATATCGATCACCGTTGCTCCGAATTCACGTTCGCCTTCATTCAAGACTGTTTTGATCATCGCAAGCGGTGAAATGATGATGTTTTCAACTTGTAAGCCTGCACGTTCAACAGTTTTACGCAAATTGTGCAAGATTGTACGAGGTCCTGTATAAAGAAGGCCACGCATTTCAAGTCGGATCCCCATCATTCCGCGTGGATCGCGGATTCCTTGGAAACCATCAACTGTGAATTCCTCAGGAATGAAGGTGATTACTTCACGATCCGGTGTCATACTTTTTGTGAGTGCAGATTTGACAACATTTTCAACATCTGCATCTGTGATTTCTTTCGAATCACTTGTGACTGGAATCATTCCTTGAGTTGCTTCGATTTGTAGTAAGTTTGCAGGCAACCCAACATTGACTAGATTGATTGAAATCCCTGCTTTTTCTTCAGCTTGGCTGATTGCATTTTTAATTGCATTTGAAGCAGCTTCGATATCTACTATAATTCCATCTTTGACGCCAGCACTTTTTGCATTGCTGACTCCAATTACATTCATTTCTCCATTGACATGTTCTGCCACCAATACTTTTATTGAACTAGTACCGATATCTAAACCTGTAAAAAAGCCGTCTCTAGCCATTACACCAGTCCTCTCTCTTTATTTGTTTTCACTTTACATCTATTTATAGCCCTTTTAGTTGGAACTATCCAAACTTCATTATATCACAAAGAAGCCTAAAATGGACATTTTTTCTTCAATTATTTGAGATAATTTATGGGCTTTACTCATTCCCAGAAGAATTTTCTCCTTCTGGATTCTGTTCTTGATTCTGTCCTTGGCTTGCTTCCTCAGAATGTTCTTCTTGCTTTTCTGTACTTTCAGCCTTTTCTTTTTCAGCTTGCTCTTTGGCATCTGCGATGGATTGTTCACTATAGCTGAAGACTCCAGCCTCCATATCAATGGTGGAATCATCGTCTAATTGCTTACTGATCGCCTTATAATAAGGAAGCTTGCGGGTAATTTGGGAAACAGGCACCAAGATTTTATTATCGTTTTTCATGGTGATGGTCACCAGATCCTTGGTGACCTTACTCGGTGTCAGATCAACCGAAACAATTTTATCAGTAATGGAAGAAGAAATAGACTTCATTTCTTGGACAAATTGTCTAACCAATTCTCGATCTGAGAATTTTAAGCTAATATAGGAGGACGGCAATTCCGAAGCTGGAGTTACTGTCTCCACTACTTCTCCATTTTCCAATACTGGATAGTGGTCTTCTCCGGTCACATAATAGGCAACCACTTTGTGTTCCACGATATTGACTTTAAAAGTCACAGGAAATTGATAATGCATGTGAACCTCTTTGATCCATGGACTAGCCGTTTTCATATTTTGTTCATAGACCGATTTATGAAGGAAGGTCGTCAGAGTATAATCTTCCTCTTTGATGCGACTTTTTTCATACAAGAGTTGCTGATCAACCGCTTTGTTCCCTGAAAATTCAATCACTTTCTGTGTGGATAAGGGGCTTAAAAAGTAGATTGAGAGAAGGGCGACAATCAAGCTGATTCCGATAACCGGAAGGGCACGATAGATATGGCGTTTTGCCACCGTCGGTTCCTTCTTTGGTTTTTTCGTCTTTAAGCCTTTAAAAAATGAAGGCTTTTTCTCTTGTTTCTCTGAAGGATTTAGCTCCTTTACAGCCGGATCATCCTCTTCTCCTTCTGAACTTTCTCCATCCGCATCTGGATCCTCTTCGGCCTCAGATTCATCTTCCTCTTCAGACTCTTCTATTTCTTCAGATTCTTCCTCTGAGACGGAAGCTGTTTCTTTTTCTGAAAGGTCTTCGTCTTCTTTTGCTTCTTCGCTTTCAATTTTCTCTGTCTCAGCTTCTTCCGCTTTTTCAAGCGCTTTTTTTTCTAAATATTCTTTGTTTCTTTTTTGCCAGGCTGACAATTCTGTAACTTTGTCATCCGTTGGCGTTTTTTTATTGTCGTCCGTCATCTTTTCCCTTACTGATATCTTTTTGAAGCAGGCCATAAAAATCGTCTAGTGAAAGGAGTTCTGTCGATTTTTCCATTGCTTGGTGGTAGACTTGGCTTTGCTTCAACATTTCTTGAATGGTTTCATTAAAGGTTTCGAGCGTTAATTGATCTTCCTGCAATTGCTCTGCATAACCTTTATCCACAAAATATTGGGCATTTTCAATCTGATCGCCACGGCTGGCTTCTTTTCCTAGCGGTACGATCAGGTGGAGTTTGTTCATGGCTAAGAGTTCAAATAAGGTATTGGCTCCACCCCTAGTCACCACTAAATCAGCCTTCTGGAGCATGGGCAAATACTGATCGGTTACATAATCCACTCGATACAAGCCACCCTCAGCCTGATTCAATGTTAAATCGCCCGTCAAATTGATGATATTGTAGTGCTGCAAGAGCTCTGCTTTGTGCTCTGTCACAAATTCATTAAAGACACGCGCACCGGCTGATCCTCCGACAAAGAGAAGGGTCGGCAAGTCTTTTCGGAAACCTTTTGTTTTTTCTTCTAATTCTTCAGAAGTTGTCGGAATATGATCTGTAACCTTGGTTACTGCACCGATATGCGCACTCTTTGTCAAACCATGTGCTTGCTCAAAAGTTGTGTACATCTTGGTGGCGAATTTATAAGAAATTTTATTGGCCAATCCCATCGAGAGATCGGACTCATGGATATAGACAGGGACACGCGTGAATCTAGCTGCGATCACTGGTGGCACAGAGACAAATCCCCCTTTTGAGAAGAGAACTTGTGGACGCACACGAAGCAGGATTGCAATGGACTGGAGCGTTCCCCAAGCCACCTTGAACACATCCATCATATTTTGGAAAGAGAAATAGCGGCGCAATTTCCCCGTTGCAATTGAATGGAAGCGCACGTCTAAGCCAGACTTTTTTATCTCTTGGTATTCGATTCCTTTTTTGTCCCCAATATAATGGACTTCCCATCCATCTTCGATAAATTTTGGAATCAAGAGGAGATTAAGGGTCACATGTCCCACGGTTCCCCCACCAGTAAACATTATTTTTTTCATCTTATTTCAACCCTTTTACTGTAGCAAGAAATTCATCCCCACGCACTTCAAAATTCGGATACATATCCCAGCTAGCATTGGCAGGACTTAGTAGCACAACATCTCCAGGGCTAGCCAAGTCAAAGGCTTTCTTTGTAGCATCTGCTACATCTGCCGCATCGACATAAGGGACGCCTGCTTTATCGGCTGCGCGTTTCACTCGAGGAGCTGATTCCCCTAGAATCACCATTTCCTTTAAGCCAGTAATGTGAGGCACCAATTCATCAAATTCATTGCCACGATCGAGCCCCCCTGCAATCAAGATTACCTTGCTGTTATCAAAACCAGAAAGGGCTTTTTGTGTTGCTAAAATATTGGTCGATTTACTATCATTGTAGAATTTGACACCTTGAATTTCATCCACATATTGAAGACGGTGTTTCACTCCTCCAAAGGCTGACAAGGTTTCTTTAATGACCTCATTCTCCACACCACGGACTTTTGCGACCGCAATCGTTGCTAAGGCATTTTCTACATTGTGGCTTCCTGGAACGCCCAGTTCATCCGCACGCATGACAGCTTCTCCCTTAAACTTGAGAAGTCCATCTTCCAAATAAGCCCCATCCACTTTTTCGACCGTTGAAAATGGAAGGACCCTTGCCTTGGTTTTTGTAGCCAGTTCCTTGGCCAGGTCTTGGTTGAAGTTCAAGACAATGACATCTTTTTCTGTCATATTCTTTTGAAGATTCCATTTGGCAGCTACATAATTTTCAAAAGAACCATGATAGTCGATATGGGTCGGCATGAGGTTGGTAATCACTGCAATCTCTGGATGGAAGACTTCAATTCCCATCAATTGGAAAGAAGACAATTCCATGACCAGAACATCCTTTTCTGTTGCTGTTTGTGCAACTTGACTAGCTGGAAAACCGATATTCCCAGACAATAAACCACCTTGGCCTGCAGCCGTCAAGACTTCCCCGATCATGGTTGTCGTCGTCGTTTTTCCGTTTGATCCTGTAATCCCAATAATTGGCGCATCCGAAATCAGATAGGCCAATTCTACTTCAGTGAGGACGGGAATGCCCTTTTCAAGCGCTTTTTCAACCATTGGATTGGAATAAGGGATTCCTGGATTTTTGACCATGACTGCAAAGTCTTCATCCAACAATTCCAGAGGGTGACCTCCTGTCACAACTTTAATCCCTTCTTCCAGTAAACTTTGTGCTGCTGGATTTTCTTCAAAAGGTTTGCCATCATTGACGGTCACAATCGCTCCTAAGCGATCCAACAAACGGGCAGCTGACTCGCCTGACTTAGCCAAACCTAATACAAGAACCTTTTTATTTTCAAATTGTTTCACAAATTTCATGATTTCTTCGCTCCATTTTTATCACTCTCTATTTTACCTTTTTTTAGCAAAATTAAAAAGCCCAAAGGGCTTTAAAAATCACGTCAGCGTTTATTTTTTCTGTTTGGTCGTCATTTTGGAAATATCCACCAAAGCCAGGTAGCCAACAAAGGCGAGAAAGGCACCGACAAAAAACTCAGACGGTAGTTGGAATATCTGAAAAATGGCGAGACAAGTCAGTACGATAATGGAGACGATCAAGACCACCATTGTGACACTGTTTAAGGTACCACGAATACTTTTTGGGGTCATAAAAAGGTAAAAAAGGAGAATCAAAATCCCTAAGATAAAATAGACCATTTTGTTTCTCCTTTCTTTCCGTATTATTCAGCAGCTGCTGATTTTTTCTTTTTATTTGCTTTTTCGCGTTCTGCTTTGTTCAAGATTTGTTTACGCAAACGGATAGATTCAGGCGTTACTTCCATGTACTCATCGTCGTTCAAGAACTCAAGAGATTCTTCCAAGGTCAAGATACGAGGAGTCTTGATAACCGCTGTTTGGTCCTTAGTAGCTGAACGAACGTTGGTCATTTGTTTGGCTTTCGTAATGTTTACGGTCAAGTCGTTCTCACGAGAGTTTTCCCCGATGATCATTCCTTCGTAAACTTCTGTACCTGGATTGACAAAGATCGTACCACGTTCTTCGATAGACATAATAGAGTAAGTGGTTGCTTTTCCGTTATCGATTGAAACAAGAGCACCACGGTGACGTCCACCGATTTCTCCTGGAATCACTGGCAAGTATTGATCAAAGGTGTGGTTCATAATTCCGTAACCACGTGTCATTGACAAGAACTCTGTTGAGTATCCAATCAAACCACGCGCTGGAACAAGGAAGACCAAACGAGTTTGACCGTTACCAGTTGCAACCATATCCAACATTTCACCTTTACGTTCAGAAAGGCTTTGGATAACAGATCCTTGATATTCTTCTGGTGTGTCGATTTGCACGCGCTCAAATGGTTCACATTTGACACCATCAATTTCCTTGATGATAACTTCTGGACGAGATACTTGCAATTCGTATCCTTCACGACGCATGGTTTCGATCAAGATAGACAAGTGCAATTCCCCACGTCCTGAAACTGTCCATTTATCAGGTGAGTCAGTCGGGTCAACACGAAGAGAGACGTCTGTTTGCAATTCCGCTTGCAAACGTTCTTCAACTTTACGAGAGGTCACCCATTTTCCTTCGCGACCAGCAAATGGTGAGTTGTTAACCAAGAAGGTCATTTGAAGCGTTGGTTCATCGATGTGAAGGATTGGAAGAGCTTCAACTGCGTCTGTCGGTGTGATCGTTTCTCCAACGAAGATATCTTCCATACCAGAGATAGCGATCAAATCTCCAGCTTTGGCTTCTTGAATTTCACGACGTTCCAAACCAAAGAAACCAAAGAGTTTGGTAACACGGAAGTTCTTAGTCGTTCCATCCAATTTAGAAAGGGTTACTTGGTCTCCAACTTTTACAGTACCACGGAAGACACGTCCGATACCAATACGTCCAACGAAGTCGTTGTAATCAAGCAGGGATACTTGGAATTGAAGAGGCTCATCTGAGTTATCAACTGGAGCTGGGATGTGATCAATGATGGTATCAAAGATCGGTGCCATTGTGTGCTCTTGATCAGCTGGATCATCTGAAAGTGAAGAGGTTCCGTTGATCGCAGATGCATAAACAACTGGGAATTCCAATTGGTCATCATCCGCACCTAATTCGATGAACAGTTCAAGAACTTCATCTACAACTTCTTCTGGACGAGCAGATGGTTTATCGATTTTGTTGACTACAACGATTGGAACAAGATCTTGTTCCAAGGCTTTTTTCAATACAAAACGCGTCTGAGGCATGGTTCCTTCGTAGGCATCAACGACCAATACAACCCCGTCAACCATTTTCATGATCCGTTCCACTTCTCCACCGAAGTCCGCGTGTCCTGGTGTGTCCATGATATTGATTCGAGTTCCGTTATAAGCAACGGCTGTATTTTTAGCAAGGATCGTGATCCCACGCTCTTTTTCAAGATCGTTTGAGTCCATTGCACGTTCTTGCAATTCTTTACGTTCATCCAAGGTGTGCGATTGTTTCAACAATTCGTCTACCAAGGTTGTTTTACCATGGTCAACGTGGGCAATGATCGCAACGTTACGAATATCTTCTCTTAATTTTGTCATGATTTCCTCTATAAAATTTTAAATAATATTTCTAACTGAACAATTATACCACAGTCCTATCTAAAAAACACAGTTCAGCTAGTTGTAAATGTTTTCATCTTCATTTCTTTTCTCCGACTCGATTTCCTTTTCTTTTCTTTTCATGATACACTGATGATAAGAATTTCAGAAAAAGAGGCTTCCATGAGATTAGATCAATTGATGGCAGACCATCAGTACGCTCGCAAAGACATCAAACAACTTCTGGCCCGAAGGCAAATCTTGGTTGATCACCTACCTGCTCAAAAGTTATCCCAAAACATCGACCCTGGACTCCAACAGATTCAAATCGGGGAACGAATCATTCAAGAACCACGTCACCACTACTACATGCTCCATAAACCAATCGGAGCCGTGACCGCCAAAAGAGACGCCCACCATCCAACGGTGATCGATCTAGTGGATCCTCAGCAAGAGTACCCAGACCTCTATCCTCTTGGTCGCCTCGATCGCGACACCAGTGGTCTGCTCCTCCTCACAGATAATGGTCCCTTAGGCTTTCAACTGCTCCATCCTCAATACCATGTGGAGAAGGTCTATGAGGTAGAAGTCAATGGTCCGCTCTATGCAGCCCACATCGAGCAATTTCAGAATGGGATTCCATTCACAGACGGCCCTATCTGCAAGCCTGCCTCCTTGACCATTCTAGAAAGCCACCCCAGCTACAGCAAGGCCCAGGTCCGAATCTCAGAAGGAAAATACCACCAAGTGAAAAAGATGTTTTTAGCCATCGGAGTCAAAGTAATGACCTTAAAACGCTTATCTTTTGGTCCCTTCACCTTGGATCCTCAGTTAGCTCCTGGAGAAAGTCGGCCTTTGAATGAGGTGGAGCTCATATGGGTCAAAGATTTTCTTGAAAAAACGAGATAAAAAAGCTCTAACCACACACTTTGTGCAGTTAGAGCTCTTTTTATTAAGCGTCTTTTTTCACTTTCCCATTCCAAGAATCGAGACCATAAGACAAGACATAAATGTCTGTATAGCCCTGTTTCTTAAGATAGAGAGCCGCATTGGTTACACGCGAACTACGGCTATTTTCATAGAGCAAAATTGGTTTATCTTTTCGCAAGGCTGCAAGACTCAACTTCAACTGAGTAGAAGGAATGTTACGTGCTCCTAAAATATGCTTGGCATGAAACTCAGCTGGCTCTCGCAAATCAATCAACTGCCCTTTACGAATCAACTCTTCAAAAGTCGCATTATCCACAAATTTAGCAGCTTTACGGATGCGGAAATAATTAAACGCCATCCATCCAAATACTCCTAAAATAGCCAACCAAACAATGATATTTCCCATCACTCTACCTCACTCTTTTTCAAAAATTCTAATTCTTGCTTGTGTTCTCTTCTTAAAACGGTATCGGCTTCTAAATAATCGAGCCGCTCCATCAGGCCTGCATCATAAAGACGTTGAAGCTCAATTTTCATCAATTCGATGTCATAGAGGCGCTTCCCTACGTAAATGATGATTCCAAAACGTTTTAAAAATTGTTGAACATCATACAGGTTTTTCATGTTCATTATTGTATCAAATTTAGAAAGGCTTTACAAGATTTTCAAGCAAATGATGAAATTTTCCGATTGCTTTACGAATAAATAAGTATGATCAACTTTTATTTTTTTACCATCGGTACTTGCATCGCCTCTTTTTTGGGACTAGTTGTCGACCGTTTCCCAAACCAATCTATTCTCGCTCCTCGCAGTCATTGTGATCACTGCCAGCACGTCCTTGGCGTTTGGGATCTCATCCCCATTATCTCGCAACTACTCCATCGTTTTCGCTGCCACTATTGTCATCAGACCTACCCATTTTGGTACTGCCTTTTTGAGGTCTGGAGTGGCCTGCTCTTTTTGGCCTGTGCCAATGGTTTTCTTTCTCTGCCTCACCTTCTAACACTACTGGGAGCTGCCGTTTTAGCCATTTATGACCTTCGCTTTATGGAATACCCCTTGGTCATCTGGTGCTGTCTCCATGCCCTGGTCCTCTTTTTATCCGGTGGTAATCTCCTCATGCTGGTCTTTTTACTCCTTGCGATCGGAGCTCACTTTTTCTTTATCGGAATGGGAGCAGGAGATTTTCTCTTACTGGCTACCTTTTCGCTAAGCTTTTCTTCTACCAAGATTCTCTTTCTCATTCAGATCGCATCCATCTTAGGCATTCTCGTCTTTGCTCTCAAAAAAGAAAGAGACCGGATTCCCTTTGTTCCCTGTCTCTTTCTCAGTTATCACGCTTTACTGCTTTATACGATATTTTGCAGATAAGTTCTTCTTATTTTGTAGCCTTCGCTTCTAGATAATCAGCGATGGCAGCTACGTCCTTGTCCCCACGTCCGGAAACATTGATGATGATGATCTTGTCTTTATCCAGTTTTGGAGCACGCTTAACTGCTTCTGCAATCGCGTGTGAGCTTTCAATGGCTGGAAGGATCCCTTCTGTCTTACTGAGAAGAAGAAGAGCTTCTACTGCTTCATCATCTGTCGCTGCTACATATTCGACACGACCAGAATCTTTAAAGAAAGCATGTTCTGGACCAACCCCTGGGTAGTCCAAACCAGCAGAGATCGAGTACACTGGCGCTACTTTTCCATCTTCGCCAAAGACTGCATAGGTCTTCATACCATCAACCACACCGATAGTCCCTTTGGTCATGGTCGCTGCGTGTTGATCGGTGTCCAAGCCATGTCCAGCTGCTTCTACCCCAATCAATCCGACTTCCTCTTCTGCGACATATTCAGAAAAGGCACCAATGGCATTAGAGCCACCACCGACACAGGCAATCACATAATCCGGCAAACGACCTTCTTTTTCCAAGATTTGACGTTTAGACTCTTCACTGATTACCTTTTGGAATTCATGCACAATGGTTGGGTAAGGGTGAGGGCCAACAGCAGAACCTAATACGTAAAAGGCATCCAAATCCGCCATCCATGCTCCAAACGCAGCATCAACGGCGTCTTTCAAGGTCTTAGTCCCGGTTTCAACCGCATGGACGGTTGCCCCCATCATTTCCATGCGGAAGACATTCAAGCGTTGGCGTTCCACGTCTTCTGCCCCCATGTAGACATCACAGGCCATACCGAACTTAGCTGCCGCAGCTGCTGTAGCTACACCGTGTTGACCGGCTCCTGTTTCAGCAATCACGCGCGTTTTGCCCATGCGTTTAGCCAAGAGGATTTGCCCCAAAACGTTATTCAATTTATGTGAACCTAGGTGATTCAAGTCTTCGCGCTTCAAATAAATTTTTGCCCCACCTAAATGCTCCGTCAAACTTTCCGCAAAGTAGAGCGGTGTTTCCCGTCCAGAATAGTCTTTCAAATAATGTTTGTATTCTGCGATAAATTCTGGATCATTTTTATATTGTTCAAAAGTTTCCTCTAATTGATTGAGCAAGTTTTGAATGGGTTCTGGTACGAAAGATCCACCAAATTGTCCGAAATAGCCTTTTGTTTCTGTCATGATTGTGTCCTCTTTTCTATATCTTCAATCCTGTTTATGATCTTTTTCTCTCGCGGGCCCTTTGAGCTGCAGTCTCACTGGGTTCCTTTGAGATACAAAAAACCTCACACAGAAAAATCTGTGTGAGGACGATTCGATACCGCGGTGCCACCTCAATTGTAGGAAGCTATTTTTTCTCCTACATCTCTGACCTGTCTAACAACAGGGTGCACGATAAGGTGTGCTCACCGAATTTTTATTGTTTCAAATTCATTATCATAAACGCATCAGCCCATTTCAAGATTCACCACTGCTTGTTCGCAATCACCACAAGCTCCCTGGAAGTGAGAAAAATCTCTACTTTTCTGATGTCTTGAAGCTATTATAGCTCCCGCTTCTGATTTTGTCAACAAAAATTTTAAAAAGTGGTTAAAATGTTCGGATTTTACATTTCACCATTTTTTGCTAGCAATCGTGCTCTGAAATACTGAAAGCCTATATAAGCCAGATAAGCCCCTAAGGTATTGGTCCACAAATCATCTAGCTCAAAGACACGATTGGCATCAAACAAGAGATCTAACAGAACTTGGCTGCATTCAATCCACAAGCTCATCGCAAAGCCGAAGCACAAGACCCGTTTGCGGCTCCTCAACCAGGGCCATAGCCAGAGAAGTTGAAAGACCAGCGGGCTTAACAAAAAGATATTGGCTATATTTTGGAGGATGACCTTAATGAGTTGGAGGACACTGGTAATCTGGCCAAGATTCATCACCGAATTAAGAGGAACTAGCAGGACGACGATACGACCGAAATGTTGAATACCCGGTGTTTCCATACCTGGCTCTGGCTGTTGGGGCAAAAAACACATCAAACACAAGAGGATAAAATAGAAGAAGCTGCCACTCCGTAACAGCCTTCTTCCTCTTTTTGTTAGTTCTGTATGATCCATCAGCCCTTGTTTAAGGTTGCGCATGTTCAACAATCGCTTTCTCCCGGTCCCGTTTCATGGTATTTGAACGCAATTGGCCACAGGCAGCATCAATATCTGTACCGTGCTCTTGACGCACTACACAGTTAACACCTTGTTTTTTCAAGGTATCATAGAAGGCCATGACCCGTTCTTTTGGACTCCGGCTATATTGGTCATGCTCACTGACAGGATTATAAGGAATCAAGTTGACATAAGACAATTTCTTGATATTCTTGAGCAATTCTGCCAACTCTAAGGCTTGCTCGACTCCATCATTGACTTCATTGAGCATGATGTACTCAAAGGTCACCCGACGGTTCGTAGTCTCAATATAGTATTCAATCGCCGCAAACAATTTTTCAATTGGAAAGGCCCGGTTGATCTTCATGATGCTAGAGCGCAAGTCATTGTTTGGAGCATGAAGGGACACTGCCAAATTGACCTGCACACCTTCATTTGCAAAGTCACGAATTTTATGAGCCAAACCAGAAGTTGACACTGTAATATGGCGAGCACCAATCGCTAATCCCTTGTCATCGTTGACCGTCCGGATAAATTTCAAGACATTGTTATAGTTGTCAAATGGTTCTCCGATCCCCATGACAACGATATGGCTGACCCGTTCATCTTGGCCACGTTCGTCAAAGTATTTTTGAACCAACATGATTTGAGACACGATTTCCCCATTGTTCAAATCGCGTTGTTTTTTGATCAAACCAGAAGCACAGAAGGTACAACCGATATTGCATCCTACTTGAGTCGTTACACAGACAGATAAACCATAGTGCTGACGCATCAAGACGGTTTCAATCAACATGCCATCTGGCAATTCAAAAAGATACTTAACCGTTCCGTCTGCTGACTCTTGCACGATTCGTTGCTTGAGTGGGTTGACGACGAATTGATCATTTAACTTTGCAATCAAGTCCTTAGAAAGGTTGGTCATTTCTTCGAAGGACTGGACGCGTTTGCGATAGAGCCATTCCCAGATTTGTGCTGCACGGAATTTCTTTTCGCCGTTCTCTTCCGCCCAATCAATCATATCTTGGCGTGTTAAACTATAAATGGATGGTTTCATTCTTTCTTACTCCTCTTTTTGTCGAATCACAAAATGACGTTTGTTGTCTGTCTTCGTTGTCTTTTTAGTCTCAGCAGACGGTCTTGTTTTTTTCGAGTTTTTGGCTGGTTGTCCCTTGTCGCGTTCTCGTTTTTGGAAACGATCTTTTTGTTTGCGATTGCGCGAACGCTTCTTAGGCTCTCTTTCTTCTGATTGAGCTTTTTTGACCGGTGATTTCTTATCAAAGGAAGCACGATGAGGTTCCTTATTTTCAAGGACAAAATAAGCACAACCATAGCTACAATATTCTAACAAATAATCGTCTAAGCGACTTAGTTTATCCATCGTTGCAACATCGCGCTCTTCCTTATAAAAGCCACGCAAGCGCAACTGCTCATTGCTCCAATCACCAACAATGTAATCAAACTTAGTTAAAATCTCAGAAAATCGCTGACCAAAAACGGTCGCATCAAATGCTTCCTTCTCATTTTTCAACAGCTCAAAGGAGAGGTTTTCTGAATGGATTTGGTCTCCTACCTGATGAAAGACAGGTCCAGGAAATTTATTGTAATTATATAATTCAGGGTCAATCTCTTTTCGCATAGTGTTCCTTCATCAAAATCTATTTACTGTAACACTTTATTTTATCATAAATTTGATGACTTGCGTCAGATTTGACTAGAAAAGAGTCGAAATTCCTTTGAGAGCAAAAAGAGAGAGGGACAGAAGTCCTAGCCTCTCAATTGTTTTTGGATTGTCGAGTAAGACGCAGTGGTTGAGTGGGCTCTACTACGCTGATTTCATCAGCTTTTACAGCCCTACTCAACTGTGCGGAGGCGGGACGACGAAATCGAATTCTAACGAATTACCGATTTCTGTCCCACTCTCTATGAATATTCATTGCCGGATGAAAGGGGCAAATAAAGAGTGATTTTCGTATAGCTATTGGCCTTAGAATCAATCTCCATATGATAGGCTTCGCCAAATTGAAGATGCAATCGTTGGTCCACATTGTTCAAGCCAACACCTCCTAAACGAAGAAGGGGTTGGTCTGTTGATTCTGATCGATCAAACCCTCGTCCATTGTCAAAAATCGATACGCAGGCGGAGTCTCCACTGACTTCAGTTGTCACTCGAATGAGACCTGGCCGATCGATCTCTTTAATGCCATGGTAAATCGCATTTTCCACTAAGGGTTGAAGTACTAATTTGGGGAGCTGATAGTCGCCCAACCGTTCATCTTCTAGAATTTCATAGTTGAGCTTTTCACCATAACGTTGCTTCTGAATGAAAAGATATTGGCGGACATGGTTAATTTCATCTCTCAGTAAGATTTGTTCCTGGCCTTGGTTGAGAGCCAGTCGAAAATATTGGGCCAAAGACTTGGTGATGTTGACCACGCGCCGACTATCATTAAACTCCGCCATCCAGACAATCGTATCCAAGGTATTGTAGAGGAAATGCGGATTTATCTGAGCCGAAAGTGCCCGTAGCTCGTAACGCCGTGCGTTCTGCTCCTCTTCCTTGACCTGTTGCATAAGGTGATCGATTTGGTCCAACATGGCATTAAAAGCTTGAGCGAGGTCCACCAATTCTGGAGATCCTTTGGTTGCAGCTCTCACGTGAGCATCTCCTGCTCCAATCCTCAAAATGATAGTCTGAAGGTCTCGTAAGGGTTTGATCCACAAACGCAGAACAAAGCCGATCCCTATCAAACACATGATCAAAGCTAGTAATCCTAGACCAATGAAAGAGTACAGGAGCTGCGACTGTAGCATCTGAAGTCCTTCAAGTGAAGCCACTCCAATCAAGGTCCAATCGCTATCTGGAATCGGAACCTGATAGATAAAATTCTCCCCTCCTTTGCCATAACCATCTTTCACAGCAATATAGGGCTGCATGGCATGCATTTCTTGACTGGAAGAATAAACCGCTTTTTTGGGATGGTAGACAAACTCATGCTTTTGATTAATGATAAAACTAAAGCCTTGTTTCCCTAGTTGAAGGTGATCCAAGTAAGCCTGAAGGCTATCGTAGCCAATATCCAAGCGCACTACTCCGAGATTTTGGCCAGTCTGATCGACCACTTCTTGGGTAATAGAAACCACCCATTTTTCTTTTTCCGAAGTCAAGGATTCCTTTCGAGCTGGCGTCAAAACTGGCATGGCTCTTTCTTTAATCGCCTCTTGATACCAGCTTTCATTCATCATATCTGAGGAAGTCTGCATGCTGATTTTGGAATCTGTCGCTACCAGACGCCCATCCTTGGTCACTAAGACTGCTGAGACCAAGTCCGGATCCGTTTCAATCATCGTTCGCATCAGGTGTTGAACCGTTTCTTGATTCGCACTCTTGTCTTGGGCAAATTGGCGAACAGCCTGCTCTTTGCTAAGAACCGTGGTGGTCTGCTTTAATTTTTTTAGATAGGAGGTGATGAACTGACTGCTTTGATCGATACTATTTCTTGTCGTCCGCTCTGTTTGCTGGCGGATCGTCCCTGAACTCGTTTGATAGTAAAGGCTACCGATGAGACCAAAAAGTAGGAGAATGAAGAGAAAAAAGTAGAGGACCAGCTGGATCAGCAAGGGGTATCGTTTCATTCATGCTCTCCTTTTTTGTACTGCCTTGGTGTCACCCCAACAACCTGCTTAAAGCGTTGAGAAAAATAGTTCATATCTTCAAAACCAACCTGATCTGCGATCTCATAAATCTTTAGATCTGTCGTGAGAAGCAAGAGTTGAGCCTTCTTCATTCGCTCTTGAATGAGGTAGTCTTGGAAGGGGAGTCCCAATTTTTTCTTGATCAATACACTTAGATAAGAGGGATTGAAACCAAGTTGATAGGCCAAATCCTTCAGGGTTAACTGGGAATCTGCTAAACGAGCATGAATGGCTTCTTCCAAGTCTGTCGAATAACCATGACTGACCAAATCTTCGACTTGCGCTTTCTTACGCTCTTGATCAAGTTTTCCTTTCACCTTTGCTAACATCTCTTCAATATCATCTTTTGAAAAAGGCTTCAGCAAATAATCATCTGCACCTAACTTAATGGCTTTTCTCGCAAACTCAAAGTCATCATAACCTGTCAAAAAAATGATATGACAAGACGGAGATTGCTCTTTGACGAGATGGGCTAGATCCAAGCCATTCATTTGTGGCATATTGATATCAGTTAGAAGGATATCGGCTGGTTGCTCTTGAAACTTCTCCCAGGCCTCACGGCCATTTTCTGCCTGGTTGATGACGGTCATTCCAAACTGTTCATAATCCACTAAGGAAGTCAGTCCCTGCCGGATAAGCTCTTCATCTTCCACAATCATGATCGCATACATGTCTTTCACCTACTTGTCTTTGCTATACTTATTATAGCAAATTATGGTTCCAAATGTCTCAGACGTAGTCCAATAAATAACCGTAGCCCTTTTCTTTCATTTCTGCTTTGGGAATGAAGGTAATAGACAAACTATTGATGCAATAGCGAAGGCCGCCTTTTTCCTTGGGACCATCGGTAAAAACATGGCCCAGATGAGAATTTCCTACACGGCTCCGAACTTCTGTCCGAGTCATATTGAAACTCTTATCCTCCTTATAGATGGCCACATCAGGACTAATAGGCCGACTGAAACTTGGCCAACCACAACCAGAATCAAATTTATCCTTAGAGGAAAAGAGCGGCTCATCGGTCACGACATCTACATAAATACCGGCATCAAACTGATCCCAGTAACGATTGGAGAAGGCCCGTTCGGTATCATTTTTTTGTGTCACCGCATACTCTTCAGGAGATAACTTCTTTTTGATTTCCTCATCGCTTGGCTTAGAGTAGCGGCTAGCATCAATAACAGGATAAGAAGCCTGATTGACATCGATATGGCAGTACCCATTCGGATTTTTCTTTAGATAATCCTGGTGGTAGTCCTCAGCCTTGATGAAATTGGTCAGTGGCTCTTTTTCCACCGCTAACGATTTGTCGTATTTTTTTGCTACCTCTTCAAAGACTTGGTTAATGATTGGAAGGTCTTCTTGGGAGACATAATAGACACCTGTTCGGTATTGTGTTCCTTGATCATTTCCTTGTCGATTCTTCGACGTTGGGTCGATAATCCGGAAATAATGCAGGAGCAATTCTTTCAGAGATACCTGCTTGACATTGTAGGTGATGTGAACTGTTTCGGCATGGCCTGTTTGAGGAACTAATTCATACTTGGTCGTTTCTCCCTTCCCATTGGCGTAGCCTGATACGGCATCAATCACACCTGGAACACGGGAGAAATATTCCTCTACGCCCCAGAAGCAACCACCAGCCAAATAAATTTCACGCTGATCCTTTGGATCAACCGTTTCCTTTGTTTCCTTTTTAGCTACTGGAGTCTGACTCATCGATGCTTTTTTAATCATCTCAGTGCTTGTTTCTGATTGATCCATTCCGTTTGCTCCCTTACTAAAGAAAAAGAAACCAATCGATAGCAAGCCAATGAGAAGGATAGCAAAAACTTTCCATTTTGTTTCCATTGTCTATCTCCTTACTGCATGTTCTCTAAGGTCTTGAGGATATCCTCTTTATTCATATAGCCAATATGACTCTTCGATAAAGTCCCATCACTATTGATAAAAAGTGCCGATGGATAAGAACGAATCCCATATTCTTTGAGCAGTTCCCCTTTACTATCTAGCAAGACTGGGAAATCCTTGTAATCCAAAGACTGGTACCAGTTTTTGAAATCTGCTGCTGATTTTTCGCCATTAAAGGTTGGAGCTACAACAGATAAAACCACGTAATCCTTACCTGCCTCTTCTTTTGCCAACTCATTGGTATCCTCTAATGTCGACAGGCAAATAGAGCACCAGGAAGCCCAAAATTTGAGGTAAACTTTCTTCCCTTTGTAATCAGATAAGCGGTAGGTCTTGCCATCCACTCCTTGCAAGCTAAACTCCTTCACTTTCTTGCCAGATGGTTGCCTAGCCCCAGCTTTGGCTGTTTGTTGGCTCATGTCCTTATTGGAAGTAGCCATTCCTTGACTCGAACAAGCCCCCAAAAGTCCAGTACACAAAAATCCTGCAGCTACTAAAGCTAATTTCTTCATCATTATTACCTCTTTAAACAAGGAGAAAGTCATCCTCAGATGACCTCTCCCTTCTTTCATTCCTTGTCTGATTTCATATCAGATGATTCACTCTTTTCATTTTTCATTTCTGAATCGCTAGATTTCATCTCATCTTTTTTCATATCGTCCTTCATTTCCGAACTGCTGTCAGACATCATAGATGAATCTTTCATGTCTTCTTTTTTCATTTTATCATCGGACATGGATGAATCCTTCATGTCATCCTTCTTCATATCGTCCTTCTTCATATCGTCCTTCTTCATCATACTACTATCGTCCGTTTTTTTCATATCTGAATCTGATTTCTGTCCAGAACAAGCTGCTAAAGTGACGATGCTAAGTGTAGCAATAGAAAGTGCAAGAATTTTTTTCATGATTTTTCTCCTTTAATCATTCAAGATTAGTGAAACAGGGATGCGAGGCTATTAAGATTTCCTAGCATCAGCAAGATGCCCATCAAGATGATGAGGGCACCACCAATTTTTTTCAAGGTTCCCATATGGGGCTTGAGTTTAGCAAAATGTTGTAGAACCCAGCTAGAAGCCAAGGCCAAAAGCAAGAAAGGCAGAGCCAAACCTAATGTATAGACCAGCATCAGGAGAGCACCTTGTAAAGCACCATCTCCTCCAGAAGCGGCAATGGCTAGAACCGAACTCAAAACTGGTCCGACACAAGGGGTCCAACCAAAACTGAAGGTGACCCCTATCAGAAAAGCATTGAAGAATTCATTGCGCTCCCGATTCTTTTTGAGTTGGATAGTCTTTTGCTTTTGGAGTTGTCTCAGATTGATCACTTCCATTTGGTGAATCCCTAATAGGATCACAATCCCTCCTAGCAGATAGCGAAACCATGGAGCATAAAGCACCTGGCCAAGGGCCCCTGCACCGTATCCTAGAATCAGGAAAACAGTTGATAGACCTGCGATAAAACAAAGAGTCTTCACCAAGCCGTACCAAGAAATATCTCTTCCAAAAATCCGAACAGTTTTCACACGTTCAGAATCCAATAGAATCCCTACATAGACTGGCATCAGTGGCAAAATACATGGGGAGAAAAAGGATAGAACTCCCGCTAAGAATACTGAAATGGAAAACAAACTGGTTTGAATCATTTCACTACCTCCCTTTCTTTCTGATACCAGTATAAAGAAAAAATCCCTCTAAAAATAGAGAGATTGATAAGCAAAAACTTGAATTTGATTAGAAGATGAATCTTCTATCTGTCAACTCCTCGTACTTTCAAGTACGAGACTGATCTAGCAAGATACTTCTACTTCTTTTTCAAATAATCAATAGCGTCTTGAAGGGTTTTGACGGGGACAATTTTCATCTTCGAATGAATTTGTTTCGCTGCTTCTTTAGCTGTTTCATAGTTTGATTTGGCCTTGGGATTGGCCTTCTTTTCTTCTTTGGAAACAGGGTTATTAGGGGCAAAGAAAATTTCTGCTCCTTCTTTATCGGCTGCGACGACTTTCTTGTCAATCCCACCGATATCGCCAACCGTTCCATCTTGGTTAATGGTTCCTGTCCCTGCAATATGGCGTCCCTGACGAAGATCTGGATCAGCCACTTGGGTGTAGATGGCTAGGCTAAACATCATACCGGCACTTGGTCCACCAATCCCTTGAGTCGCAAACTGGACAGGAACATCGCCTTTGGCTTCAGTCCGGTCGATCAGGCTAATCCCGATTCCGTTTTTCCCGTTGGATAATTTGATGATCTTTCCGTCTGCGGTCTTGGTTTGTCCATCCTCAATATAGGTCACTGAAACGGGATCGCCAATTTTTTGAGAACCAACATAATCAATCAATTCTTTGGAACTCTTAAAGGTCTTGCCATTCACACCGGTGACGGTATCCGCAATGTTCAAGATTCCCTTAAAGGTCGAGTCATCTGCTACTTGCATGACATAAACACCTAGAAAGTCCATCTGGGTTTCTTTTCCAGCTGTCTTTAGCCCTTGGTAGATGGCCATATTTTGCGAGGTTTCCATATAGAATTGGTTAATCCGCGTAAATTCTTGGCTCGAACTACCACCTGTCATATCCTTGGCAGAGTAGATATCTGTAAAAGGTGTCGCCCAAGCATAGATCAAATCAGCCGGGGTCGCTTCTTTCACTGCTACGGTTACAAAGTCATAGGATCCTGATTTGGTATCCATTTTTCCATCCACTGTCATGACCGATCGAATGTCTTCTGCCGTTCCTGGCATCTCAATATAATAGGGAAGGCGAATCACAAAGGCAGCTAGCAAGAGGAGCAAGAAAAGAACGCCTGCAATCGGCCATCGGTATTCTTTCAATCGTCCTTTTTTCTTTTTTGTAGGCAAGCTTGTTTTATTCGCTTGTGTCATCTTTGATTTCCTCCATTACACTCTTTGGTACATAAGGTGAGATATCTTGCTGAAAAGCCAGCAACTCTCGAATACGTGTTGAACTAATGGCCTGGTAAGGAGGCTGGGCATAAAGATAAACCGTCTCCAATTCAGGCGCCAACTGGTGATTAAAATAATCCATATTGGCTTCGTATACCAGATCCTGTGCATTGCGCAAGCCCCGGATCAAGGTGATAGCCCCAAGATTGCGCGCCACTGTCACAGCTAACTCTTGAGTTGACGTCACAATTTCAACATTTTCTAAATGAGCCAAGGCCCCTTTCACCATGCGCACGCGCTGCTCAATGGAAAAGAGTCCGACTTTTTCCGGATTATAAAAAATTCCGACATAGACACGGTCAAACAAGCGACTAGCTCGCTCGATCAATTGCACATGCCCAATGGTAATCGGATCAAACGATCCTGTAAACAATCCACTTCTATCTGACATATACTGTTACCTTACTAATTCCATAGATTTTTTCTTTCCAGATTCCCACTTGTCCGATTTCCTCAGGAAGTTCTACATGTTTATCAGTTTCGCACACAATCATGATGTCCTCTGACAAGAGATGGCGCTCGCACAAGGTTTCGATATCGCGAACAATCTCTTCCTTGGCATAAGGAGGGTCTAAGAACACCAAATCAAAGGTACCCGTTAGGAGACCCAAGGCCTGCTTGGCCTCCATTTTTAGCAGTTGAAACCGTTCCTTTTCCTTGGTCATGGCAATATTGGCTGCTACAATCTCCTGCGCTCTACGATCTCTTTCCACTAGAACGGCCTCTGACATGCCTCGAGAAACGGCTTCGATAGAGAGCCCACCGCTTCCTGCATAGAGATCCAGCACTCTTCCACCATCAAAGTAAGGACCAATCATATTGAACATGGCCCCTCTGACCTTATCAGAAGTCGGCCTGGTTGTTTTTCCTTCAAGTGTTTTGAGGGGACGTCCCCCATAGGTTCCAGATACTATTTTCATAGGGACCATTATACCAAAAAAAATCAGAAAATTGCGATTTGATATGGTCAAGCGACAATTAAAAGAGGCTGGGACAAAAGTCCTAGCCTCTCAATTATTTTTGGATTGTCGAGCAAGACGCAGTGGTTGAGTGGGCTCTACTACGCTGATTTCATCAGCTTTTACAGCCCTACTCAACTGTGCGGAGGTAGGGCGACGAAATCGAATTCTAACGAATTACCGATTTCTGTCCCACTCTCTTTCTTCCTTATAGAATATTTTCATATTCATCGCGGACAGATTGAGGCCAGACACTGGTTTGGACTTCACCAATATGTTTCTTACGAAGTAAGAACATAGCCAAACGAGATTGTCCGATCCCTCCACCAATCGTGAGTGGGAAGAGACCGTTTAACAAGGCCTTGTGCCACTCTAATTGAAGACGATCCTCGTCCCCTGTAATCGCAACTTGACGGCGAAGCGTATCTTCATCGACACGGATCCCCATTGAAGACAACTCAAAGGCTGAACCTAGAACGTCATTCCAGACGAGGATATCACCATTCAAGCCCTTGTAGCCATTTTCAGACTCTGTTGTCCAGTCATCGTAGTCAGGCGCACGTCCATCGTGTGGTTTGCCATCTGCAAGCTCTCCACCAATACCGATCAAGAAAACGGCTCCGAATTCTTTGGCAATGGCATTTTCACGCTCTTTTGGAGTTAAATCTGGATAGCGTTCCACCAACTCTTCTGTGTGAACGAAGGTAATTTGTTTTGGAAGAACTGACTCAATGTCATAGCGCGCTTCTACTGCTAGTTCTGTCAAACGAATGGCCTTGTAGATTTTTTCAACCGTTTCTTTAAGGTAGGCGATGTTGCGTTGACCATTGGGGATGACCTTTTCCCAGTCCCATTGGTCTACATAAACAGAGTGGATAGCGTCTAGCGAATCTTCATCTGGACGAAGAGCCTTCATATGGACAAAGAGACCTTCTCCTTCGCCAAAACCAAAACGTGCCAAGGTATGGCGTTTCCATTTTGCGAGTGAATGCACGACTTCATAAGTCTCATCAGGAATTTGAAGGACCTTTACAGATACCGGATGTTCAATCCCAGAAAGGTTATCCTGCATCCCGTCTCCGACCTTACTCAAAATTGGCCCTTGGACTTCAATGATATCCAATTTATCTTTTAAATACTGCGTAAACGTCGTTTTAACAAACGAAATTTCTTTTTGTTGGTGGATAAAACTTTTTTTCATATAGTTCCTCATTTATAGACATTTTAGAATTGATTATACTCCTTTTTCAATCAAAATCAAGTCTTTTCATTCGTTTTCAACTGAATTTTTCTCTTGCAAAAAGGATTCATTTTTGATAAACTATATGTAACTTTTAAAACGTTACATAGGAGAGCTGACATGTTTGATGCAAAAAAACTAAAAGAAAGACGCCTGGAAAAAGGCTTGACCCAAGCAGATGTCTACGAGGATCTCAAGATTTCTCGCAAGACCTACTCCAGTTGGGAGAATGGCTTGGCGGAGCCACACGAAAAAAATCTCAGGAGGTTGGCCAAGCGCCTCTCCGTTAAAGAGGACTACTTTATTAACAAAGACTCCGCACTCTACACCTACCCTTTATTAACCCCACCTCATCAAAAGAAAGTCGACCAGTTGGCCAGCCAGTTATTGGAACAGCAACAAAAAGTTGTTTCCTTAACAGCTTATAAGGTTCTTTCGATTGAGTTGGCAGCTGGTTTGGGACATACCTTTTATGACAACGAGACCGACTACGAGACCGTTTATTTTGACCAAGAGATCCAACACGACTTTGCCTCTTGGGTATCCGGAGATTCGATGGAACCTCTCTATCCCAATGGCTCTGTTGCCCTCATGAAACAGACTGGTTTTGACTACGATGGGGCTGTCTACGCCCTCATCTGGAATGGAAAAACTTACATCAAGAAAGTCTATCGAGAAGCGGAAGGTTTGCGCTTAGAATCCATCAACCCTGATTACGACGATTTATTTGCTCCCTATGAAGACGAGCCAAAAATCGTCGGCATTGTGGTCGGGCATTTTCTTCCGCTTGAGGTATAAATATGCTATTTGATTATTCACGTGAGCCTCATTCTGATATTGCTTTTGTGGATATGAAAAGTTTTTATGCCAGTTGTGAATGTGTCCGTCTAGGGCTCAATCCCTTGACCACTTCTCTTTGCGTCATGAGCCGGAGCGACAATTCTGCTGGTCTGATTTTGGCCAGCTCTCCCGTTTTCAAACAAGTCTTTGGCAAGAATAATGTGAGCCGGAGCTACGACCTGCCTTTTGATCTCAAGACCAGAAAATTCAATAGCTACGTCGCAAAAAAACAAGGATTGCCGACGGATCCAGGCTTTATTGCATCCATTGAATCCTGGGCCAAGAGGACCCTGATTGTGCCGCCACGCATGAATGCCTACATTCAGGTCAATATGGAGATTCAGAAGGTTTTTCAGGAATTTGCGGCACCCGATGATATTTTCCCTTACTCGATTGACGAAGGCTTTATCGATCTGACTTCTTCCTTAAATTATTTTATTCCAGATTCCTCCCTCTCGCGAAAGGAAAAACTGGACCTCCTTTCTGCCAGGATCCAAAAAAGAATCTGGCAGGAAACTGGAATCTACTCTACCATCGGCCTCAGCAATGCCAATCCCCTTCTTGCCAAGCTAGCCCTGGACAATGAAGCCAAGCATTGTCGAAATATGCGCTCCAATTGGTCTTATGAAGATGTAGAAAGCAAGGTCTGGAAACTGCCCCAGCTCACTGATTTTTGGGGCATTGGACGTCGCACTGAAAAACGATTGCAAGGGATCGGGATCACGTCGATTAAAGAACTGGCTCAGGCTCATCCTGATCTCTTAAAGAAAGAATTCGGAGTCATGGGGCTTCAACTTTGGTTCCATGCTCATGGCATTGATGAAAGCAATGTACACAAACCTTATCGTCCGAAGTCACGAGGCATTGGCAATTCTCAAATATTGCCCTATGACTACCACCTACAAACAGACATTGAACTGGTGTTTCGTGAGATGGCTGAACAGGTGGCTATCCGCTTGCGACGGAAAAAAAAGAAGACCCAGCTAGTCTCCATTCATGCCTCCTACTCCAAAATCGAGGGGCTTCCGTCCATTCATTGCCAGCAAAAGATTGAACCCACGCAATCCACCAAGGTTTTATCCGATACTGTTCTGCGACTCTTTCGCTCCAAGTACGAAGGCGGAGCCATTCGGCAGATTGGTGTTTTTTATGGCGAACTTGTCGAGGAATCTCTCCAACTTTTTTCTCTCTTTGATGATCCGATAGCCCTAGAAAAAGAGGAAAAACTCCAGCAGACCATTGACCGCATTCGGGATCAATTTGGCTTTACCTCTCTTCAGAAAGGCTCCTCACTACTAGAAAACTCACGCGCCATTGCACGCAGTAAACTAACTGGCGGACATTCCGCAGGAGGCTTAGATGGATTAACATGATCGACCGTTCTTATCTCCCTTATCAATCCGCCCGCGAATTTCAAGACCGTGGCATGGCCAAATGGGCTGGCTTCTTTTTATCTGAGCACACAACTGCCCTGCATACAAAAGAAATTGACCGCAGTCAACTCAACGTTCTTCCTCTTTCTGAGCAGATCCAGCTCCTGGAGCAGGCCTTCCAACAACAAACGACGATCTCGATCACGACTCTAGAGGGGAATCAATTTGCAACCTATGCAGGTTCGATTCACACCTTATCTGCTTCTGAGCTTCTTCTCAAAAGCGATGGCCACTACCACCGGCTCCTTCTGACCTCTATCATTTTTATTGAATCTGAGGAAACACCCTATGAAACCGATTCAGACTAAACACGAATTACAATTTGATTATTTTTCAGAGAATTACCACCAATTTGAGACAGACTTTTACAAGTGGGCGGCTACTTCTACGCCACTTGTATTTTTAGAAGACGATATCCTCCACTCTATGGCAGCAGGCCAGCGAAACTACTTTCGTCTTCACCACACCAAAAGTCGAGATCATCGAGACCACTATTTCTATTTTAAGGTTTCCACACTCTCCCAATCACCCCTGACCCGTATTTACGCTTATACAGGACATCACTTACAAAAGATAGATCCTCATCAGACAGAGAAAAAGGATAGCTTGATCTGAGAAGCTATCCTTTTTCTTAATTTATGGGATTCACTACAGTCCTTACGAGTGATTAGAATCCATCTACGTTTGTGTAGATTTTTTGTACGTCCTCGTCGTCTTCAAGAACGCTGTAAAGTTTTTCAAATGTTTCCAAATCTTCACCTGACAACTCAACTTCTGATTGAGGAATCATTTCCAATTCTGTTACTTGGAATTCTTCGACACCTGATTCACGCAAAGCAACGATTGCTTTGTGAAGATCAGTTGGAGCAGTGTAGACTGTGATCGTTCCTTCTTCTGCTTCGACATCATCTACATCCACATCTGCTTCAAGCAAAAGCTCAAAGATGGCATCGGCATCATCACCAGCAAAGACGATAACACCTTTGTTGTCAAAGAGATAAGATACAGAACCTGAAGCTCCCATGTTACCACCGTTTTTACCAAAGGCAGCACGGACATTGGCAGCTGTACGGTTGACGTTTGACGTCAAGGTATCAACGATCAACATCGAACCATTTGGCCCAAACCCTTCGTAACGTCCTTCTGTAAAGGTTTCGTCTGTATTTCCTTTTGCCTTATCGATCGCTTTATCAATAACGTGTTTTGGCACTTGCGCTTGTTTAGCACGGTCAATAACGAATCTCAAAGCAGTATTTAGTTCTGGATCTGGTTCACCCTTTTTAGCAGCTACATAGATCTCCACACCAAATTTGGCATACACTTTTGAGTTGGCACCATCTTTGGCAGTTTTCTTGGCAACAATATTGGCCCATTTACGTCCCATGAGGATTCTCCTTAAATTTTTTCAAATTATTTTCAATCTTTAACATTATATCACAAATCATCGAAGTTAGACTAGATTTTTCTATTTTTAGAAAGGGGATTTTATAGGAATTTTCTTCGAGTTGGGAATTTTAAATAGCTATCCTAACTATCAAAAAGATCCTCTTTTAAAGACTTAATAATGATCTTTAAAAGAGAGAAGAGCGACACCTGACTCATCTAGCATATAAATCAGGCGATTCTCTGCATCAATCCGTCTTGACCATGCTCCTTGAAAGTCATATTTCAAGGGCTCAGGCTTACCAATCCCTGCAAATGGGTCCCTTTGGATCTCTTTGATAAGGGTATTGATTCGCTTCAGTGTTTTTTTGTCCTGACTTTGCCAGTAACAATAATCCTTCCAGGCATCTTCTGTAAACTTGAGTAACATCCGTTACCCCTCAATCTCATGGAGTTGAACCTGACCAGCTCGGACTTCTGCCATGCCCCGCAAGACCTTATCTGACAATTCCTTGTTCTGAGCTAGTCTCAGGGTTTCTTGTAGGCTGTCCCACTCGCTCTTAGAGATGACCACAATATCTTCGTCTGGATTCTTATTCACGACCGTCAAAGGCTCAAACTCATCATTCACCTTCTTCATATAATCCTTCAAATGATTGCGGAATGTTGAATAAACGACTGCTTCCATGACCATACCTCATTCTACCTCTTTTCTATTATTATACATGAAAAAGAAAAACTCGTCAGGAACTTGTACAAGTTTTTCCCTCTTCACTTAATTATTCGTAAAAAGTTTCTAAATTTGGTAAAAAAATCTACTGTCTAAAGGAATTTTTAGACAGTAGATAAACACTATTTCCTTACATCATAAACTTCTTGCCTTACGTGAATGTGGACAGAGAAAATTTACGTCAGACTGTTTATTCTTCCACTCTCACTGGCACCCGACCCCAGATCTGATCTCGCAATTGGGGATGGCCTAGCTGATACACCTGATCCGCTTGCTGGGTCAAACTATCCCAAGGTTCCTTACCGATTCGAGTCACGATTCCTACTGATTTTTTCAAGCCTTTGAGATGAGCTTGTCCCTTTGCGGAAAATCCTAAGACATGAATGGCGTCGGGAAGAGCTTGATCCATCGCCCCTACCAAGATGTAGGTCAAGATGCGGCGGACACGAGCTTTGGTATAGCGCTTGGTTGCGACTTTCTCCACCAACTCTTCCACAGAGCTAGCACCTCGAACCGCATCCTTTATCCGATTGGCCACTTCTTCATTGACTTGAAAAATCTGTGTCAGATCTGGATGGGTTAGGATTTGATAACGGAGCAGTTGGTCATAATTCTCCCAAGACACCTGTGGAGCCGACTGAAAGAGTTGACTATTGGGCATGAATTTAGCGACAAAGTCCTGATCTTCCTTGTGTAGGCGTAGACTAGTCGCAGAAGCATAGGCCACTTCTTTTTCCTCTGAATGGTAGCCTGCTCCCTGGCGCTGGACGGACTTGAGCGCAATTCCCTTCCCAGCACAAGCCTTGGCATAGGCCAAACCCAGGATATGATTGGGAGTATCTCCTGTGAACTCCACTCCAGCAAAGGTTTCCCACATTTTTTGGGTCTTTTGTGGATAGGATAAATCGTCAGGAAGGCTTCGCAAGAAAGCTTCCATTTCCGCCTCATTCTCCGAGTAGACTGTCGCAATCGCTTGGTAATCTAAGACTTCTTCTGTCCCAAAGGTCAATTGGTCGATTCCTAGACGGGATAAGATTTCTACCGCTCCCTTAGCAAAATGATCCGCCGATTGAACAGCCACGAGAAAGGGGAGCTCGACCACCAGATCCGCTCCATTTTCCAAAGCCATCTGAGCCCGTGTCCACTTGTCTACAATGGCAGGCCCGCCACGTTGAACAAAATTCCCAGACATGACCACAATCTTCACCCCTTCTGCCTGTTCCAGCAGGTACTTGTGTCCATTGTGAAAAGGATTAAATTCTGCAATAATTCCTGTAACTGTCATGCTGCCCTACTTCTGTGCTACAAAAAACCAACGTTTGCTGGTCTTTGTTGGCTCTTTGTCCTCAAAGTCTGCATACAATTTGAAAGATTTAAAGCCAGCCTGCTCCAATAAGATGTCATATGTTAAAACTTCATAGGTGCGTTCCTCATGAACTTCATCGTGGCGACTAAAGCTGCCATCCTCTTCTTGGACAAAGAAGGTCAGCTCATGGACGATCGAGTGAGGGGCTGCATCCTCATAGGTATCCCAGAGCATGGCAAAGTCTTCGGCATTCTCGTGGTAGGAATAGCCTGGGAAAACCTCATCCGTCTGATAGGTCGAATGGACATCAAAGATAAAAACTCCGTCCTCATTGAGGGCATTATACACTTCTTTAAAGACATCCCCTACTTCTACCTCGTCCTGCATGTAGCAGATAGAATCCGAGTAGCAGGTTACAAAGTCATAAGTTCCTGCTTGCGACAGGTCCAGCATATTGCCCTCGATAAAATCAATCTTTTGCTTGGCTGAAGCAGCTCTTTTTTCAGCAATTTTCAGCATGTCAGCACTCAGGTCTAACCCTGTCACATCAAACCCAGCTTGAGAAAAGCGGACAGACTGAATCCCTGTCCCACAAGCCAATTCTAGCAATTTTTTCCGGTCCTTGCTTTTAGGGAGATGCCGGAGAGAAAAATCCGTCCACAAATCATACAGACTATCATCCATGACCGCATCGTAGACCGCCGCAAACGTTTCATAAGTCGCCATAAATCAAGATACAAAGAGCGTTAAAAGCATAGAGAAAATAGGAAACTTTCTGCCGTATCCTCAGATACAAAGGAAGTTTATCTTTTTCTCACAGCTTTTAGCTCGTGTTCAGTTATCAAATTAACTAAACACGGGGCCCCATCCTTTCTTTCCATAGAATTTCAATTTAACCAACAAAACTCAGTTGCTACCAACTGAGTTCACCTGCTTATGCTAGGGCTGCTGAAAGATCGACAGCACTTGCTTCGTGCCATAGCTTTTCTAGGTTATAGTGGGCACGCATTTCTTCTGAAAAGACATGGACCACCACACCACCTAAGTCAAGAAGGACCCAACCTCCAGCTGAATCACCTTCGACGTGGCTGGCATTGCCACCAGCTTCGATGACCTTCTCGCGAATGTTTTCAGCGATCGCCTCCAATTGGCGGCTGTTCATAGAGCTTGCGATGACAAAGTAGTCTGTCACACTAGTCAAGCTTTGAACATCCAAAGCCACAATGTCTTCCGCGCGTTTTTCATCTGCTGCTTTGACAACTAGTTCAAGTAGTTCTTTTTCTTTCATGTAATCCTCTTTCCTTAAAAAATTGATTTGTAATCTAAGACATCCGCAAAACGTTCTGCCCAAATATTTTCATAAAATTCATTAAGCGTTTCTGCCGGAATATCCTCTCCATCAAAGGTTGTGACAGCTCCTTCTGGAATAACCAACTTATAACCGTATTCAAACCCCACTTTGACGGATGTATCGACACAATATTCGGTCTGCATGCCACACAGGACCAGTTGTTGAATTCCTTGTTGATCCAAGTATTCTTTTAATCCTGTCTCCTTAAACATGCTATTGTATTGCTTCTGAAATACCTTTTCATTCTCCTGTCTTTTCAACAGGGGCGATAATTGCCAATCTTCCGACGTTAAAGCCTCTGGCGTTTCAATATGCTGTATATAGATGATTTCAACCTGCTGTTTTCTAGCCTGATCTTGCAAATAAGCGATCTTCTCTAGGAGATTTTCTGTCTCAAAGCCTGTTTCCACTAAGATATTTTGTACATCAATAATGATAAAAGCTGTTTTCACTCATTGCTCCTCTTTCAAATACTTCACAAAGGCATTGTAGGTTTCAAGGGTTTGGGGATAAATCGGCAATCCTTGGTGAGCCAGGTGTTCGACTGTGCGAGCCGTCTCATAGGCCACGGCACGATCCAAGGAGACTTGGGCAATGTCACGCGCCTGATCTACCCCCGGAAAGGCCCGGTTGTGCTCAATGTAATCAGCCACATAGACAATCTTATCTAAGATCGACATCTGTCCACTCCCCACGGTGTGAATCTCAATACTGCGAAGAATGGCTGGATCTGTCAGTCCGAGGTCTTCTTGGATCTTGTAAATCCCGACCATCCCATGCCAGACATTGTTGCCCCAGTTTTTTAATGCTGGATCCAGCTCATAGCGATCGATCAAGTCCAGAAATTCCTGATCTGATAATTTCTTGGCGTAGTCATGTAACAAACCTGCTAGACCAGCCTGCTCTTCATCAGCCCCATAGCGTTTGGCCAAGTCACGCGCAGCCTTCTCAACCCCTAAACAGTGGGTTAGCCGCTTTTCTGGCAGAATTTGACGCATTTTTTCAAGCAAGACCTCACGAGAAAAGCCTAGATAGTTTTCATAGGTCATTGATACAATCCTTCTTTCTTGATATAGTCCAAGACTGGTTTTGGCAACATAAAATTCGGCGTCCGGCCTTTGGCTACAAAATCACGCACCATACTAGAGGAGATGTCCATGAGAGGAACATCCACCCAGATCACCGGATAAGAAGTCCCTGCCTTATAGCGTGGTCGCTGTACCCCGACAAATTGTACAATCTCCACCAATTCATCGATGCGGTGCCATTTGGGTAAATAATCAACCATATCTGCACCAATGATGAAGTAATAATCTGTGTCTGGATCCCGTTCATTGAGCAAGAGCATGGTGTCGTAGGTATAGGAAATCCCTTTCCGCTCGAGTTCAATCGTCTCGATCTCCAGACCTTCAATCCCTTCAATAGCTAATTCCAGCATCTTAAGGCGATGGTGCTCTGCAATCGTCCCCTTGGCATCGACATGCGGTGGCTCATACTCAGGCATCAAGAGCACCTTATCTAACCCTAATTGTTGGCGCACTTGATCCGCAACGACCAAATGGGCATTGTGGACCGGATTGAAATTTCCACCCAAAATACCAACTTGTTTGCGTTTCTTGTCTTTGATCTCTGGCTCTAACTCTACCTTGGTAAAGGGAGTCAATAGTTCAATTGCCATAGGTTTGCTCTCCTCGATGTCCTAAATTTCTTTTACCTTCGCTGAAATTTTACGATTTTCTTTTTTGCTCGATTGTTTGAACAAGATGAGAATCCGACCAATCTTTTGGACCGTTTCCACACCGATTTCTTCTTCTAAGATTTCTGCTACTTCATGGATGTTCTCATCCGTATTTTGAAGAAGGGTCACCTTGATCAGTTCGCGCGCATCTAGCGCTTGGCGCACACTGGTTTTGATTTGGTCATTGAGCCCATTTTTCCCGATTTGGATAATGGGTTTGAGGCTGTGGGCTTGGCTATTGAGGAAAGCCCGTTGTTTAGATGTTAATGTCATATTTTTACTTCCTTTTTTGATCGTTATTTTAAGTGGTGGGGACGGCCGGAACTAATTTTTCAAAGATCTCATCTTTGAAAAATGGATTTCCTCACCTCAAAATGGAGCCTTGGTCTCCATTTTGCCCTTGCCAATCGATCGATTGGCAACTACACCACGGCAATAACGATCTCTTTATGAGCTCACTTCGTGCGCTCTTCAATTCATTCTATTACAAATTTTTAAATAATAGCTTTGCGGGTGACGACGGCGACGCCTTCTGGTGCCCAGACGGCTACTTTGGCTTCTCCATTGACGCGGATCCAGCCGAGTCCTGAGATGACCAGGTCTGTCTTGTCCTTGATGGTAAACTCATGGGAAATCAAAGGCGGGAATTCTTCTTTTTCCTTGCTATTAGGAGGAGTTAGTAAGCCACCGACATGCTTGTTATAAAAGGCGGTCGCTCCTTCGAGCTTGGTTCTGTGAAGCTTGAGTTCGTTGTCAAAGAAGGCAGTGAAACCTTGCTTTTCTCCCTTGATAAAGTCAAAACGTCCCAGACCACCCAAGAAGAGGGTTTGCTCTGGATTGAGCTGATAAGTCTTGGGCTTGATTTCCTTTTTAGGGCTGACATACTTGAGGTTTTTAGCTGTCAAATAGTGAGCCATCTGGTGGCGATGAATAATCCCTGGTGTATCGTAGATGTAGGATCCATCGTCCAGTGGGATTTCGATCTTGTCCAGTGTCGTCCCTGGGAAGCGAGAGGTCGTGATGATATCCTTATCTCCAGTAATTTCTTGGATAATCGCATTGATGAGGGTCGATTTCCCAACGTTGGTCACACCCACCACGTAGACGTCACGTCCCTTGCGGTACTGCTCGATCTTTTCCATCAAGTCCTTGATAGCACTCTTGTTTTGAGCAGAGGTGAGGACCACATCGACAGGACGCATACCTTCTTCGTGGGCCCGCTCCATCAACCAATGGGTCACCTTGCTATCCTTGACAGACTTGGGCAAAATGTCTTTTTTGTTTCCGACCAAGAGGACATCATTTCCTGCTACAAAGCGTGGTAGGCCAGGAATGACGGAGCCATTAAAGTCAAAAATATCGACTACATTGACCACGAGAGCATTACTATCCCCTACTTCGTGAAGGAGCTTTAGGAAATCATCATCTGTCAGATGCACATCTGTGATTTCATTGTAGTGACGCAGACGGAAACAGCGTTGGCAATAAACCTCGCCTGTTTCCAAGCCCTTTTCAAGAGCTGATTGGGGAGTATAGCCTAGCCCCTCTTTGTTTTCTGTCTGAATGGGGGCTCCACAGCCAATACAGAATAATTCTTCCATTCTTAAATTCCTTTTTTGTATACAATCGGACCATATTTCTCGGCCATTTGCTTCATAACACGGCGTTCACGCGCCCGGTTGATCTGGGTCTTGATCGAGTCATGCTCAACCAAAGGTTTGACCAAAATCGAACGAATACCTGCTCGATGGGCAGCCCGAATATCCGTCATCAGTTGATCCCCAACCATGACCACTTCATTTTTCTCATAGTGGAAACGTTTGAGGGCACGATCAATCCCAAAAGTAAAGGGCTTAAGCGACCAGGCTTCATAGTCAATATCAAATTTCTCAACAGCGCGCTTGACCCGTTTGGGACTATTATTAGATACCACGATAACTCGAATCCCTCCATCACGAAGGTCGTGCAACCACTGGCGCATTTCGGGAGTCCCATCCGGATTATTCCAAGCAATCAAGGTATTATCCAAATCCACAAGGACCGCCTTGATACCCTGTTTTTTCAAGTCTGCAACGGTGAGATCATAGGCTGCTTCCACCGCAAAATCTGGTTTGTAATTTTCGATTGACACGTTTTTCTCCATTTTTTATACCCCTTTCATTGTAGCATAAAAAGGCCCATTTTGCACCCGCTTCACGACTAAAACAGCGACAGACTCCAATCAGGTCGCTTTCACTACTCAAAAAATAGACAAAATCCTTACAAACTTCCAAAAACATGGTATAGTAGAAGAAAAAGAACTCGGAATTTTTTATGAAACAAACAAGCTTAAAAGAGGTCTCTCCTCTCCTTCAAAAAATCATCAATTGGTCCTCCATCATTGGAGCTCTTGGGACCTTGGCCTTTTGTATCTGGGCCTACTTTTCTGGCATCCTTCAATCCAAGGAAACTCTGTCTGCCTTTATTTTGCAAGCAGGTATTTTTGGACCACCTCTCTTTATCTTTCTTCAGATCCTTCAGACAGTGGTCCCTATTATTCCCGGCGCCCTGACATCTGTAGCAGGTGTTTTCATCTACGGCCACATCATTGGGACCATCTACAACTACATCGGGATCGTGATTGGCTGTGCCATTATCTTCCACCTTGCGAGAATGTACGGGCCTAAGTTCGTCCAATCCATGGTCAGCCAGAAGACCTATGACAAGTACATTGGCTGGCTCAATGAAGGCAAGCGGTTCGATCGCTTCTTTATCTTCATGATGATCTGGCCGGTTAGTCCCGCTGACTTCATCTGTATGCTGGCAGGTCTGACCAATATGACCTTCAAACGCTACATGACCATCATCATCCTCTGCAAACCTATCACCCTTGTCATCTACACCTACGGTCTCACCTATATCATCGATTATTTCTGGAAAATGGTCTAAAGCATAACACCACCCCTAAGACTAGGAGGTGGTGTTTTTGGTCAAAAAGAGAAGCATTCCCAATTTTCTAGTTATGCATCTCCCTATATTTTTAAGAGTATGAAAAGATTTTTATACGCCATTTAGTCTAAAATAAGCTTTTGCCAGTCGACGTGATAGTAATAAACACCGCACTATTTATTAATATAAATCTTCCAAACTTCTATATTCAACGACTTCATTTTTAATAACATTTTTTTCAAATTCAAAATGGTTAAGTGGGTTATCAATCAATACCAATCTTGGAATATCGTCGAGATTAGTGACTAGAGATAGAATAAAATCTGATTGATAGTCCTTAGCTTTCTCAAATTCTTTGGAGGTCAAACGAATACGTCCTTTAGGTTTTCGGATACCTTTAACCTCAGCAAGGTATGAATGTTCTTGAACATCTACTTGGAAATCATATCCATCACCATAAAGACGGGCATCAGTCAATTGGCCACCTTGAAATTTTTCTTCCTTATCAAAATGGTGTATGAAATAATTCTCTGCTTCCATTCCAGTTTCTTGTAGGCGTTTGAATTTCGTTCGAATGATTGGCTTTTCAACGATGGTTATGCCTGTTTTCTTCCCTTCACTTGCAAGCAGCATTTTGACTATTTCTGCAAAACTGTGAACATCCTCATTTCCAAACATCGTGTCAATTAAATCTTTTCGAAAACGGTAGACTTCAGCTTTTTGCCACCAACCTTTTCGATTGTTATCAAAATAGGGGTCGAATAAATCCATTCTATTTTTGACTACACCCGTTGTTTCTGCAATGCCTAAAGAAACTATGTAACGATAAAACTCGGATTTACTAGAGCATTGAAATTCCTTTATAAAAGTATCATCAAACTTAGCAAGACCATAGCCAATCAAGTTTAACAATTCATAGTGAGGGTGTTTAGACATAACTTTCTCCATCAATAGATATTGATTTCATTATACCAAAAAAACACGGCATACCGCCGTGTTTCTAGGTTTATTTCACCAACTTCTTCATCTCATCAATACGTGCTACGGTCGCGTCGTATTTGGCTTGGTAGTCGGCTTGTTTGTCGCGTTCTTTTTGGACGACTTCTGGTTTGGCATTGGCTACGAAACGTTCGTTAGAGAGCTTCTTACCGACCATATCCAGTTCTTTTTGCCATTTGGCTAATTCTTTTTCAAGACGAGCCAATTCTTCTTCAACATTAAGAAGGTCAGCAAGTGGCAAGTAGATTTCTGCGCCTGTGATGATGCTGGACATAACCAAGTCAGGCACTTCGACATCTGCTGCAATTTCCAAGTGTTCTGGGTTTGTGAAACGTTTGATGTAGTTGACATTATCATTAAAGAAAGCATCGAGCCTGCTGTCGCTTGTCTTGATCAAGATAGTGATTGGTTTACTTGGCGCTACATTCACTTCTGCACGTGAGTTACGAACGGAGCGAATCACATCTTTAAGAGCTTCAACGCCGGCTGCTGCTTCTTCGTTTTCAAACTCTGGACGAACCACTGGGTATTCCGCAGTCACGATTGTTCCTTCAGAGATTTGACCGTAGATTTCCTCAGTCACGAATGGCATGATTGGGTGAAGGAGACGCAAGATTTGATCCAAGGTGTAAAGAAGAACCGAACGAGTAATGACTTTTTCGTCCTCATTGTCGCTGTATAGCACTTCCTTAGTCAACTCAACATACCAGTCCGCAAACTCATCCCAGATGAAGTTGTAGAGGATGTGACCAGCCACACCGAATTCAAACTTGTCAAAGTTTTCAGTGACTTTTCCAATAGTTTCGTTGAGGTTGTGAAGAATCCAACGGTCTGTCACGTTACCTGCTTGACTAGCAGACACTTTAGCTACATTTTCACGCGCCACATCCAAGGTCAATCCTTCATTATTCATGAGGATGTAACGAGAGATGTTCCAAATCTTGTTAATGAAGTTCCAAGACGCATCCATTTTCTCATAAGAGAAACGCACGTCTTGACCTGGTGCAGAACCGTTTGAAAGGAACCAACGAAGGGCATCAGCACCGTATTTCTCAATAACATCCATTGGGTCAATCCCGTTACCGAGTGACTTAGACATCTTGCGTCCTTGCTCGTCACGAATGAGACCGTGAATCAGAACGTTTTGGAATGGTTGGCGTCCTGTGAATTCCAATGATTGGAAGATCATACGAGATACCCAGAAGAAGATGATGTCGTAACCTGTAACCAAGGTTGAAGTTGGGAAGTAACGTTTGAAGTCTTCTGAGTCGACATCCGGCCAGCCCATAGTTGAGAATGGCCAGAGGGCAGAACTGAACCAAGTATCCAAGACATCTTCGTCTTGTTTCCATCCGTCGCCTTCTGGTGCTTCTTCGCCGACGTACATTTCACCCTCAGCATTGTACCAGGCAGGGATTTGGTGACCCCACCAGAGCTGACGAGAAATAACCCAATCGTGGACATTTTCCATCCATTGAAGGAAGGTATCATTGAAACGAGGTGGGTAGAATTCTACCTTGTCCTCTGTATCTTGGTTGGCAATAGCATTTTTAGCCAATTGGTCCATCTTCACAAACCATTGTGTAGACAAGCGTGGCTCAACCATAACTCCAGTACGCTCTGAGTGACCAACTGAGTGGGTCATCTTCTCAATCTTAACAAGCGCACCGATTTCTTCTAACTTCTTGATAACAGCCTTACGAGCTTCAAAGCGGTCCATGCCATTGAATTCACCAGCCAATTCATTCATGGTACCATCATCGTTCATAACGTTGACTTGCGGAAGATTATGACGTTGACCAACCAAGAAGTCATTAGGGTCGTGGGCAGGAGTGATTTTCACCACACCAGTACCGAATTCAGGGTCTGCGTGTTCGTCCCCAACAATTGGGATTGGCTTGTTCAAGATTGGCAAGATAACATTTTTACCAATCAAATCTTTATAACGGTCATCATTTGGGTTAACCGCTACGGCTGTATCCCCAAACATGGTTTCAGGACGTGTTGTTGCCACTTCAAGGGCACGTGAACCGTCTTCCAACATGTAGTTCATGTGGTAGAAGGCACCTTCCACATCCTTGTGAATAACCTCGATATCAGAAAGGGCTGTACGAGCTTTTGGATCCCAGTTGATGATAAATTCACCACGGTAAATCCAGCCCTTCTTGTAAAGCTCTACAAAGACCTTACGAACAGCTTTTGATAGACCTTCGTCAAGGGTGAAACGCTCACGAGAATAGTCTACAGAGAGCCCCATCTTGCCCCATTGTTGCTTGATAGTAGTGGCATATTCGTCTTTCCATTCCCAGACTTTCTCAAGGAATTTTTCACGACCAAGGTCATAACGAGAGATGCCATCCTCAGCCAAACGGGCTTCCACTTTAGCTTGAGTGGCAATCCCAGCATGGTCCATACCAGGAAGCCAAAGCGTATCAAAGCCTTGCATGCGTTTTTGACGGATAATGATATCTTGCAAAGTTGTATCCCAAGCGTGACCAAGGTGGAGTTTCCCAGTTACGTTTGGTGGTGGAATGACGATAGAGTAAGGCTTAGCCTTTTTATCGCCTGAAGGCTTGAAAACATCTTCGTCAAGCCATTTTTGGTAACGACCAGCCTCAACCTCAGCTGGATTGTATTTAGGTGAAAGTTCTTTAGACATGTGTGTGTCCTTTCTAGTTATTTCTATTTTTAATGTTGATCTTGAGTTTCCCACTCACTCTTCAGCAAGCCGTATATCAGACTGTCACAGCGATTGCCTTGGGCATCTTTACGGTCTCGGATACGAGCTTCAAGGGTGAAACCAAGCTTCTCAGCGACACGTTGACTTTGGGCATTGTAGCCAAAGCAGGTTAGTTCAATCTTGTGAAGTCCCAATTCTTTAAAACCTAGGTCAATCAAGGCACGCGCTGCTTCGGGCACATAGCCTCGGCCCCAATAGTCTGGGTGCAAGGTATAGCCAATCTCCAGTACATCGTCTTCGTAGCGACGGGGGAAATCGACTGAGCCTATGATTTTATCGGTCCCTTTGACCACAATTCCATAGCCTGCTGGGAGATTATCCTTTTGATTACGTTCGGGAAGGATATGTTCTAGGTAATAAATCTCATCTTCCAAGGTCTTGGCAGGTGGAAACCCTGCTGGGTAAGAGACTTCTGGACGACTAGCATAGTCAAAGATATCTTCTACATCCGCCACTGTTCGGACTCGCAAGACCAGACGCTCGGTTTCTATTCTTTCTGGCAGTTCAGCTCTTGTCATCTTTCTTCCTCGCTTTCTTGATAAAGCTTCCCATGGGATCGACTCGGTCGTCCAGATAACGATAAACACGCTGGTGACCGTCCCCCATAAAGTAGGTCGGTGCAAAACGGTCATTTATAAAATGCCCCTTATCATCTAAGAGCTCTGGATCAGCCAGTCGCTCGAGAATCTTGGCAAAAATATGACAGATACCATCTTCCTCGATAATCCGATCCACCTGGCAATCCAAAACGACTGGACAAGCCTCTAAAAACAGGGCCTGAGTCCGTTCAGAAATCTCGTAGTCTAGCCCCAGGTGTTTCAATTTCTCCCGATGGCTGATAAAGCCAGCCTGCTCCATCTCCAGCATAAAGTTTTCATCAGGGATGTTCACGCTGAACTGTTGGTAATGCTTAATCTGGTCAGCCGCATTTTCCTCAGCACCAACCCCGATGACCAGCCAATCGCCCAGGCTATAAGAGGAACTGCAGGTCGTGATATTATGTCCAAAGTTCTGGTCCTGATACCCCAGGATGAAGATAGGAAAGCCATAGTAGAGTTTACTGGTGTTAAAAGATTGTTTCATGACAAGCTCCTTCAGCTAGGGGGATAAAATAAAAATCGTCCCTGTCATTAATCTGACAGGGACGAATGTATTAATCCGCGGTACCACCCAATTTCGGGCAATGCCCGCAACTTTGTTTATTTCATTTTCATCTATTAGCAACCAGTTTTGACACATTTGTGGACTTCTCAGCACCGCCACTTTCTGTAAAATGTGGGATTCAAAACACCTCTAATAGGTTCATTTTAGCAAGTTTTCCTGGAAATAGCAAGAAATCACAAAAGCGATTATTTAAATTTAACGCCGAGTTCTTTCAATTTCTTGATTGTAGCTGGGCCGATTCCTTTAAGGGCCAACAACTCTTTTTCTGTCCAGTTTGCGAAGTCCGCAACAGAGCGAATACCTTCATCATAGAATGTTTGCGCACGATCAAGTGCCACACCTTCCAAACTTGCAGCAAATTCTTCCACTGAAGAAGCCGCATGTTTCACTTCTTTCGCCACTGCTTTTGTAGCTTTCTCAACCTTTTTAGGTGCTTCTTTCACAGCTGCAGTTACAGTTGCGACAGCTTTTTTCAAAAGATGTCTATTTTGATGTTTGTATTGTTTCGCACGGTTTACGTTCTTCTTTGCCATTTTTCCTCCTAAATTCAGTGATCAATTCCTAAGGCAACAAGGTTTCATCACCATAATTCCATTCAAAAATCCGTTGATGTCATTTCAACTTTTTTATTGTATCACAATCCCCTAAAAAATCAAGTCATTGCACAATTTTCAGGTGAATCTAGCTAGTAAAACGCCTTCAATAAGGCCATTTTAATATTTTCTTTCACCAAAGAGGCCATCTGGTAAATCATGAAATCCTTTTCCAGCATGGAAATTTTCAAACTTTCCTTGCAAGAACTGATAAGCATCTAAACGGCTTTCATAGCGAATCATGGCTATTTTAGCTCGTTCGTCCTGGTCTTCATCAAAAACCTTTTTACTTTCTTCGAGAGCCATTTCATTGATCATAACTTGGGTCTTGATCCACTCCTCAAACTCCTTCATAAACTCTGTTTCGTAACTCATCTTTATTCCATTCCTCTATAAAAATCCGTATCGATCTCCCGATAAGGTTGAATGTCCTGAACATATTCCAAGACGCCTTGAAAGTCTCCCGCTTCATCACGCACTGCTGCATAGGTGACATGGACAAATTTCCCACGCGATTCTGATTTGAACCACATTTCATACTTGTCTTTTTTCCCTTCACGAAGCCCCTGCATGATGGCTTTGACCTTCTCCAAATATTTCGGTGGGTGACACAGCTCAACATTGCGTCCTACCTGCGATGGCGTCCTCTTAAAAATCATTTCCTCAAAAGGCGCAGCATCATTGTAATATTGGAAAATTTCATCCTTATTGACAAAGGTGATCTCCATTGGTAACTGGTTCAAGATTAAATTCGCTTGCTCCACCGATAAAAATCCATGACCAAAAGCTTGTGGCTGCTTGCGATCGAAGCTCTCTTCTTTTTTCTTAGGCGTGAAGGTAATCGTCAATTGTCCCTCAGGAGTCTCAATGACCTGACGGTGCTCATCTCCTTTTGAAGAAGGAAGCGGTTCAGTTGAACTCTCTGACTCTCTTGCTCCTTCTTCCTTGAAGTCCACACGTTTCGGCACCCATTTCTCACTTGAGAGAATAATGGCATAACCATAAGCATCACTTTCTTCTGCAATGGAGAGCCAGTCATCCTGGGTAAAGGACTCCAGCAAAATCATCAAGAGGATCGACTCTTCCTTGAAGATCATGCCCTCAAACTCTTGTGCAAAGGCTTCAAAGCGTTCCTTGACTTCAGAAATACTAGAATCCGGTAATTTCTTTGCCGCATCCAAAGTTTTAGCAAAGAGTTCCCGAATCTGGTCATCTACTCCCCACATCACTTTTGGTGGGGAATCATGACCATATTTTTCCATAATCGGAAACATCAACTCTTCCTTACGACGGTAATGCCGGTCAAATTGACCCACCAAGCCCAGCTGACGTAACAAGCCCTTATGAATCTCCTGAATCATCTCAGGATCCTCAGTCGTCTCATAATTGTCTAGCAAGCGACGTACCCGCATCATAGCGGCTCGAAGGGCTAAGTTCTCCTGTTTAAAGATTTGAACAGGATGCCCTGGGTGGTCAGTATCTGCTACTTCGACCCCTTGAACCGCATTCTTAAAGAGATTGGCATGGACATCACAAAGCTCCATAACATCTTCAAAAGTAACCCCTGCATCGGAGTTCATCAGTTCATGCTCCATGAGAGAGATCTCAATCGCAGAAACCCCTGCAAAGGTCGCATCAAAGCGCTCTTGGACCGACTCAGGAGAGGCTCCATGATGCAGGTCTAATAAGATATCTCTCAAGACATGAATTCGTTCATCACTCATTGGTCTAGCCCCACTACTTCATAGCCATTAGCTTCTAGCGTTTGTACAATCTTCTCCATGGGGGTACCTTCTAAATTTGATCCTTGTTTCAAGGAAACCTTGCGCCCAACTGTATTACGCATGATGGGGTTGGCTAAAGGTTTAAAGCCCAACTCCACCAACAAGTCCAATACTTCCGGATGTTGATCAATGACTTGAGCCACTGGAATCGATACATCAATAACATTGTCCATTTTCCTATTTCCTTTACTCATTTCGTTCATTTTCACTTCTTCACTAACTTCACGACAGCCTCTGTCCTTGCCGTATGTGGAAACATGTCCACTGATTGAATGTATTCAACCCGATAGACCTTTGTCAAAGCTACCAAATCTCTTGACAAAGTCGATACATTACAAGAGACATAGACCATCTTGTCAGGTGCATAGTGCAATAAGGTCTCGATCAATTTCGCCCCTAAACCCGTACGGGGTGGATCCACAATGACTGCATCTGCTCGATAGCCTTCTTTGTACCAACGGGGAATAATTTCCTCAGCCGTCCCAGCTTCATAGTGGGTATTATCAAATCCCATCCGTTTAGCATTGTATTTGGCATCTTCAATCGCTTCAGGAATGATATCCATCCCCCGAACACTTTTCACTCTATTAGCAAAAGCAAACCCAATCGTTCCAACCCCACAGTAGGCATCAATTAGATGATCCTCTGGCGATACATCCAAAGCCTTGACCGCTTCACTATACAAGACTTCAGTCTGCTCCGGATTCAGTTGATAAAAGGCTCGAGGAGAGAGGGAGAATTCATAATCCAAAACGCCTTCAAGAATAGCCTCTTCACCCCAAATAATCTGTGTTTGTTCACCATAGATTTCACTGGAGCGAGACGTATTTTTATTAACAGCAACGGTGACAATCTCAGGGTGTTTCTTAACCAAGTCTTCCACTAAATCCTTTAAATTAATCTGCCGACTGGTGACCACAATTATCTGAACCTGACCAGACTTCCGAGCTCGTCGAACCATCATAGTTCTGACACCCAGTTCTTTACGCTCATCAGCAATTGGAATCTGATAGTAAGTCAATAAATCCGCAAAATCATTGGCAATCGCTTGAATAACCTGATCTTGAACCAAACAATCTTTTAATTCTACCAAATAATGTGAATTTTGAGCATAGAGACCCGCCTTGACCTGGCCTTTAAATTTCCTTGTTTGAAATTGCAATTTGGCCCGATAGTAAAGAGGCTCCTGCATTCCGATTGTTGGCCGAATGTCATACTGTTCAAAGCCTTCAGGTGAGAACTTTTTCAAGGCTTGTTGCAATAAATCTGTTTTAAACTCCAGCTGCTTGTCATACTTCAAATGCATGATTTGACAGCCCCCACAGGTCTCATAGATATCACACATGGGTGTCACCCGATACTTAGACGCTTTATTCACAGATAAGAGTTTGGCTTCCGCAAAATTTTTCTTGACACTTGTAATTTGGCAGAAGATATCTTCACCCTTGAGGGCTCCTGGAACAAAAACAAGGGTTTTCTGGAAAAATCCGATACCTTCCCCGTTTATCCCCATACGCTTGATTTTTAATGGAATTTTTTGTTTGACTTTAAGACTCATAAGTCTATTATACCACGTAGTTTCTCAATGGTTAAGAATATGTTACAATAAAACCATGAATACAAAGACATCTCATTTCTCCCCATTGGATTTTCCTGAGCAATTACGAACTTATATAGAGGGAGCAACTCTTTCTGATAGCTCTTCTCATTCAGGCGCAAGGGTTCTCTATCTTGATTCAGGTTACTACTTGAAAATAGATCAAAAGGGAAGATTAGAGCGAGAAGCTAGCATTGCAAGGTGGTTTGAAACCAAAGGACTGGGAACTCCAGTTATCGAATATCTATCTAAAGATAAAGACTACCTCCTGACTAAAGAGGCTATTGGCCATGATGCTCTCGCTTTTTTAGACCAGCCAGAAAAAATCTGCCGTACCATGGCAGAGGCTCTTAAAAAGCTTCACAGCTTAAATCCGAAAAATTTTCCATCAGATAATCATTTACAAGCCTATAAAGAAAGAGCCTTGAAAAACTATGAAAAAGGTGAGTTCTATGCCAAGGCGCTCCTACCCCAATTCCAAATCAACAGTCGCGAAGAGGCCTTCCAACTCATCCAAGAACATGGGCACCTTTTAAAGACAGATGCCTTTATTCACGGGGATGCCTGTCTACCGAACTTTATTCTAAAAGATGCTGACCAATTCTCTTGCTTTATTGATCTTGGTTTGGCTGATTTCAGTGACCGGCATATCGACCTCTTTTGGGCAGTTTGGTCCCTCAACTATAACCTACAAGATCCTAAATACGCTGAACTATTTCTTGACTATTATGGAAGAGATCAGGTCGATATACATAAACTTCGACTCGTTGCTGCCTTTGAAGCGTTTGGATAAAAGAAAAAATATGAAAATTACAAAACTAGAAAAGAAAAAAAGACTCTACCTCCTGGAATTAGACAATGATCAAAAACTTTATATTACAGAAGACACCATCGTCAAATATTTCCTTTCCAAAGATAAAGAAATCAGTGAAGAAGAATTAAAAGAAATCCAAGAGTTTGCTCAATACTCCTATGGTAAAAACCTGGCCCTTTACCATCTTTCTTTTAAAGCTCGGACAACAAAAGAAGTCCGAGACTACCTAACAAAATATGAAATTGATAGTAGCATTATTGATAAAGTGGTCCAACACCTAAAAGAAGACAAGTGGTTAGATGATCGTCAATATGCAAGAAACCTGATAGAAGCCAACCTTCTCAGTGGCGATAAAGGACCTGCCTTATTACAACAAAAAATTCAACAAAAAGGGATCCCAAAATCTCTCCTACAAGAAATACTTGTAGACTATGATTTCTCAGAAGTGATCGACCGTACCGCAATAAAACTCCTAAAAAAATACCAAGGAAAATATCCGTTAAAAGCCATTGAAACTAAGATTATCCAAGCACTCATTTCAAAAGGCTTTGCGTACAACCAAGCTCAAATAGCTTTACAAAATCTCGAACTCGAAACAGATGAAGAAACAACACATGAGCTCATTCTAAAAGAGTTAGAAAAACAATACCGTAAATACAGTAAAAAATATGAAGGCTATGACCTCAAACAACGCTTGACTCAGGCACTAGCCAGAAAAGGCTACGATTATACTGACATAACATCAGCTATCAGAGACTTCTTAGATGAATAATTCATTCTCCAGTGTTCAAATTGAAAATATCATAGAAAAATAAGAAAAAATTTTAAAAAATATGTTACAATATAGAGGATATACTTAGATTGTAGAAAGTTGGTAAGTTATGAAACTACCTAAAGAAGGCGACTTTATTACAATTCAAAGTTATAAACATGATGGCAGTTTACACCGAACATGGCGTGACACCATGGTATTAAAGATAACCGAAAATGCAATTATTGGAGTAAATGATCATACACTTGTGACTGAAAGTGATGGTAGACGTTGGATTACACGTGAACCAGCGATCGTATATTTCCATAAAAAATATTGGTTTAACATCATCGCCATGATCCGTGACAATGGTGTGTCTTACTACTGTAACCTAGCAAGTCCTTTTCACATTGACCAAGAAGCCTTAAAATATATCGACTATGATCTCGATGTCAAAGTCTTTACCAATGGTGAAAAAAAATTGTTAGATGTTGAAGAATACGAGCAGCATAAAGAAAAAATGCACTATTCAGATGACATCGACTTTATTTTAAAGGAAAATGTTAAGGTTCTAGTAGATTGGATAAACCAAAACAAAGGTCCTTTTTCTGAGGAATATATCAAAATTTGGTATAACCGTTATGTTGAACTGCGAAATAAATAAAGTTGAAAAGAGCGAAAGCTCTTTTTTCTTATAAATTAATAAAAAAATAACTACAAAAAAAGTCTAATGTCAACCATTAGACTTTTTCGATACACTATCGGGAAGACAGGATTCGAACCTGCGACACCTTGGTCCCAAACCAAGTACTCTACCAAGCTGAGCTACTTCCCGATCTAAAGCTTACGCTTTATGCACCCTAGAGGAGTCGAACCTCTAACCGCCTGATTCGTAGTCAGGTACTCTATCCAGTTGAGCTAAGGGTGCTCGTTCCTATTCAATTATTACATAGCCTTGCGACCATGCACCCTAGAGGAGTCGAACCTCTAACCGCCTGATTCGTAGTCAGGTACTCTATCCAGTTGAGCTAAGGGTGCTTCTTTCAACCTTTGTCTATGCCGAGGACCGGAATCGAACCGGTACGATCGTTACCAATCGCAGGATTTTAAGTCCTGTGCGTCTGCCAGTTCCGCCACCCCGGCCTCCTCAAGCGAACGACGGGATTCGAACCCGCGACCCCCACCTTGGCAAGGTGGTGTTCTACCACTGAACTACGTTCGCATTGCTTTCTTTATATAAAAAAATGCCGGCTACATGACTTGAACACGCGACCCTCTGATTACAAATCAGATGCTCTACCAACTGAGCTAAGCCGGCTCATTATTATTCTCTTATGCGGGTTAAGGGACTTGAACCCCCACGCCGTAAAGCGCCAGATCCTAAATCTGGTGCGTCTGCCAATTCCGCCAAACCCGCAAAATATGACCCGTACTGGGCTCGAACCAGTGACCCATTGATTAAAAGTCAATTGCTCTACCAACTGAGCTAACGAGTCTTAAAATAATTTTCATTATCTTAACGGTCCCGACGGGAATCGAACCCGCGATCTTCGCCGTGACAGGGCGACGTGATAACCGCTACACTACGGGACCTATGGGAGTTAACGGGATCGAACCGCTGACCCTCTGCTTGTAAGGCAGATGCTCTCCCAGCTGAGCTAAACTCCCAAATGGTCGTTTAACTCACTGGATCCCTGTCGTGCACTGACTTACGTCAGTTTCGACAAAGTCGAACTTGCGTTCTCCTTAGCTGAGCTAAACTCCCAAATGAGCCTAGTATCTACTAGGCTCAATCTCTTGCTAAGCGACTACCTTATCTCACAGGGGGCAACCCCCAACTACTTCCGGCGTTCTAGGGCTTAACTGCTGTGTTCGGCATGGGTACAGGTGTATCTCCTAGGCTATCGTCACTTAACTCTGAATGATTAAACATTCAAAATTGAACATCTATATTCTAACAAGTTAACCTTTCGTTGTCAATATCTTCTGACTCTTTGGATAAGTCCTCGAGCTATTAGTATTAGTCCGCTCCATTGCTCACACAACTTCCACTCCTAACCTATCTACCTGATCTTCTCTCAGGGCTCTTACTGATATATAATCATGGGAAATCTCATCTTGAGGTGGGTTTCACACTTAGATGCTTTCAGCGTTTATCCCTTCCCTACATAGCTACCCAGCGATGCCTCTGGCGAGACAACTGGTACACCAGCGGTAAGTCCACTCTGGTCCTCTCGTACTAGGAGCAGATCCTCTCAAATTTCCTACGCCCGCGACGGATAGGGACCGAACTGTCTCACGACGTTCTGAACCCAGCTCGCGTGCCGCTTTAATGGGCGAACAGCCCAACCCTTGGGACCGACTACAGCCCCAGGATGCGACGAGCCGACATCGAGGTGCCAAACCTCCCCGTCGATGTGAACTCTTGGGGGAGATAAGCCTGTTATCCCCAGGGTAGCTTTTATCCGTTGAGCGATGGCCCTTCCATACGGAACCACCGGATCACTAAGCCCGACTTTCGTCCCTGCTCGAGTTGTAGCTCTCGCAGTCAAGCTCCCTTATACCTTTACACTCTGCGAATGATTTCCAACCATTCTGAGGGAACCTTTGGGCGCCTCCGTTACCTTTTAGGAGGCGACCGCCCCAGTCAAACTGCCCGTCAGACACTGTCTCCGTAGATGATGAACCTACCGGGTTAGAGTGGCCATAACACAAGGGTAGTATCCCAACAACGCCTCCATCGAAACTGGCGTCCCGATCTCTATGGCTCCTACCTATCCTGTACATGTGGCACAGACACTCAATATCAAACTGCAGTAAAGCTCCATGGGGTCTTTCCGTCCTGTCGCGGGTAACCTGCATCTTCACAGGTACTAAAATTTCACCGAGTCTCTCGTTGAGACAGTGCCCAAATCATTACGCCTTTCGTGCGGGTCGGAACTTACCCGACAAGGAATTTCGCTACCTTAGGACCGTTATAGTTACGGCCGCCGTTTACTGGGGCTTCAATTCATACCTTCGCTTACGCTAAGCACTCCTCTTAACCTTCCAGCACCGGGCAGGCGTCACCCCCTATACATCATCTTACGATTTAGCAGAGAGCTGTGTTTTTGATAAACAGTTGCTTGGGCCTATTCACTGCGGCTGACTGAAAGCCAGCACCCCTTCTCCCGAAGTTACGGGGTCATTTTGCCGAGTTCCTTAACGAGAGTTCTCTCGCTCACCTGAGGCTACTCGCCTCGACTACCTGTGTCGGTTTGCGGTACGGGTAGAGTATGATTAACGCTAGAAGCTTTTCTTGGCAGTGTGACGTCACTAACTTCGCTACTAAACTTCGCTCCCCATCACAGCTCAATGTTATAGAATTAAGCATTTAACTCAATTCACACCTCACTGCTTAGACGTGCACTTCCAGTCGCACGCTTTAGTTAGCCTACTGCGTCCCTCCTTCACTACATACTCTAGTACAGGAATATCAACCTGTTGTCCATCGGATACACCTTTCGGTCTCTCCTTAGGTCCCGACTAACCCAGGGCGGACGAGCCTTCCCCTGGAAACCTTAGTCTTACGGTGGACAGGATTCTCACCTGTCTTTCGCTACTCATACCGGCATTCTCACTTCTATGCGTTCCAGCGCTCCTCACGGTACACCTTCTCCACACATAGAACGCTCTCCTACCATACCTATAAAGGTATCCACAGCTTCGGTAAATTGTTTTAGCCCCGGTACATTTTCGGCGCAGGGTCACTCGACTAGTGAGCTATTACGCACTCTTTGAATGAATAGCTGCTTCTAAGCTAACATCCTAGTTGTCTGTGCAACCCCACATCCTTTTCCACTTAACAATTATTTTGGGACCTTAGCTGGTGGTCTGGGCTGTTTCCCTTTCGACTACGGATCTTAGCACTCGCAGTCTGACTGCCGACCATAATTCATTGGCATTCGGAGTTTATCTGAGATTGGTAATCCGGGATGGACCCCTCACCCAAACAGTGCTCTACCTCCAAGAATCTTAATGTCGACGCTAGCCCTAAAGCTATTTCGGAGAGAACCAGCTATCTCCAAGTTCGTTTGGAATTTCTCCGCTACCCACAAGTCATCCAAGCACTTTTCAACGTGCCCTGGTTCGGTCCTCCAGTGAGTTTTACCTCACCTTCAACCTGCTCATGGGTAGGTCACATGGTTTCGGGTCTACGACATAATACTATTCCGCCCTATTCAGACTCGGTTTCCCTACGGCTCCGTCTCTTCAACTTAACCTCGCATCATATCGTAACTCGCCGGTTCATTCTACAAAAGGCACGCTCTCACCCATTAACGGGCTCGAACTTGTTGTAGGCACACGGTTTCAGGTTCTATTTCACTCCCCTCCCGGGGTGCTTTTCACCTTTCCCTCACGGTACTGGTTCACTATCGGTCACTAGAGAGTATTTAGGGTTGGGAGATGGTCCTCCCAGATTCCGACGGGATTTCTCGTGTCCCGCCGTACTCAGGATACTGCTAGGTATAAAGACTATTTCGAATACGAGGCTCTTACTCTCTTTGGCTGACCTTCCCATGTCATTCTTCTATAATCTTTAAGTCCACATTGCAGTCCTACAACCCCGAAGAGTAAACTCTTCGGTTTGCCCTCCTGCCGTTTCGCTCGCCGCTACTCAGGCAATCGCTTTTGCTTTCTCTTCCTGCAGCTACTTAGATGTTTCAGTTCACTGCGTCTTCCTCTACCTATCCTTAACAGATAGGAGTACTAGCCATTAGCTAGTGGGTTCCCCCATTCGGACATCTCTGGATCGTCGCTTACTTACAGCTCCCCAAAGCATTTCGTCGTTTGTCACGTCCTTCTTCGGCTTCTAGTGCCAAGGCATCCACCGTGCGCCCTTATTAACTTAACCTTATTTTTGGTCTTGCGACCTAAACTCTTTAAATATTTACAGCGTTTCGGTTTATTTTCTTGTTACTATTTGATATAGATATTCAATTTTCAATGTTCAATCTTAACACCCTTACAGTGTTAATGGAGCCTAGCGGGATCGAACCGCTGACCTCCTGCGTGCAAAGCAGGCGCTCTCCCAGCTGAGCTAAGGCCCCACAAGACCTCTCAAAACTAAACAAGACCAACGTACAGGTTTCCATTTCCTTAGAAAGGAGGTGATCCAGCCGCACCTTCCGATACGGCTACCTTGTTACGACTTCACCCCAATCATCTATCCCACCTTAGGCGGCTGGCTCCTTACGGTTACCTCACCGACTTCGGGTGTTACAAACTCTCGTGGTGTGACGGGCGGTGTGTACAAGGCCCGGGAACGTATTCACCGCGGCGTGCTGATCCGCGATTACTAGCGATTCCGACTTCATGTAGGCGAGTTGCAGCCTACAATCCGAACTGAGACTGGCTTTAAGAGATTAGCTTGCCGTCACCGACTCGCGACTCGTTGTACCAGCCATTGTAGCACGTGTGTAGCCCAGGTCATAAGGGGCATGATGATTTGACGTCATCCCCACCTTCCTCCGGTTTATTACCGGCAGTCTCGCTAGAGTGCCCAACTCAATGATGGCAACTAACAATAGGGGTTGCGCTCGTTGCGGGACTTAACCCAACATCTCACGACACGAGCTGACGACAACCATGCACCACCTGTCACCTCTGTCCCGAAGGAAAACTCTATCTCTAGAGCGGTCAGAGGGATGTCAAGACCTGGTAAGGTTCTTCGCGTTGCTTCGAATTAAACCACATGCTCCACCGCTTGTGCGGGCCCCCGTCAATTCCTTTGAGTTTCAACCTTGCGGTCGTACTCCCCAGGCGGAGTGCTTAATGCGTTAGCTGCGGCACTGAGTCCCGGAAAGGACCCAACACCTAGCACTCATCGTTTACGGCGTGGACTACCAGGGTATCTAATCCTGTTTGCTCCCCACGCTTTCGAGCCTCAGCGTCAGTTACAGACCAGAGAGCCGCTTTCGCCACCGGTGTTCCTCCATATATCTACGCATTTCACCGCTACACATGGAATTCCACTCTCCCCTTCTGCACTCAAGTTAAACAGTTTCCAAAGCGTACTATGGTTAAGCCACAGCCTTTAACTTCAGACTTATCTAACCGCCTGCGCTCGCTTTACGCCCAATAAATCCGGATAACGCTCGGGACCTACGTATTACCGCGGCTGCTGGCACGTAGTTAGCCGTCCCTTTCTGGTAAGTTACCGTCACAGTGTGAACTTTCCACTCTCACACTCGTTCTTCTCTTACAACAGAGCTTTACGATCCGAAAACCTTCTTCACTCACGCGGCGTTGCTCGGTCAGGGTTGCCCCCATTGCCGAAGATTCCCTACTGCTGCCTCCCGTAGGAGTCTGGGCCGTGTCTCAGTCCCAGTGTGGCCGATCACCCTCTCAGGTCGGCTATGTATCGTCGCCTTGGTGAGCCGTTACCTCACCAACTAGCTAATACAACGCAGGTCCATCTCTTAGTGATGCAATTGCACCTTTCAAATCAACATCATGCAATGTCGACTTTTATGCGGTATTAGCTATCGTTTCCAATAGTTATCCCCCGCTAAGAGGCAGGTTACCTACGCGTTACTCACCCGTTCGCAACTCTTCCGCTCGGTGCAAGCACCAAGCTTCAGCGTTCTACTTGCATGTATTAGGCACGCCGCCAGCGTTCATCCTGAGCCAGGATCAAACTCTCATTAAAATAATTGTTTGTCTTAAACTCATTCTGTCACTGACAGATTTATTGTTTTTTTATTGTTCAGTTACTATAACCTTAGTTATAGCGCCCTGCACATTGGTTCGTCTTGTTCAGTTTTCAAAGGTCTTTGTCGCTCTC
>NZ_JVEE01000053.1 GCF_001073155.1 Streptococcus parasanguinis | reverse complement strand
TGAAGACGTCATAATCTTGATCAAAATCATGTTCAACAATTTCATTTTTAATATCAGTATTGTATAATATAAAAAATGTGAAAAGGAGAAATTTCGGAAATCCGAACATGACTAATCGAGAAAAATTTAAGGCAATTCGCAAACAAAGAAAACTATCTTTAAAAGCACTTGGAGAAATTGCTGGTTCTGCCACCAGTATTTCAGATTTTGAAAATGGTCATACAACCCTTTCTAATGATGTTCTATTTCGACTTCTAGGATTTATGTTAGTTGAAATTAATGAATTCTTTGAATGGAAAGATTTCCGAGACAAAGATTTTTACCAGCTAACCGAGCAGTTAGAAGAGGCACTGAATAACAAAGATACTCAGATACTTTCCGAACTAAAATCATATCTCTATGAGTTATCAGATCAGAAAGGTCAATACCTTTACCAAATCATAGCTCGCGTTTTAGAGGTAATCATCTGCGAACTAAAGCAATTAACCGTTCCTCAAGATACCATTTTTCAACTCACTGACTACTTTATTTCATTAGAGTACTGGACAAATCTTGATGTCGGTCTGCTTGGTAATCTCGTCCCTTATTTTACATCGGATGCTCTTATAGTCTTCACTAATACTATTCTCGAAGATACTCCTCAGTCGCTAAAAAATAACCTAGATCGTATTAAAATTGATACCGTCCTAAACTGCCTATCTGTTTTTTTAGAACGAAAAGAAAGAAACGCTAGCCGAAAACTTCTGACATTATTATTTAACAAAAATTATCCAACCTATTTTTCTTTTGAAAAACTGTATCTACATGAACTTAAAGCCATATTTGATTATCTTTGGGGTGACAAAGAGGATGCTTTAAAAATACATCAAACTATTCTAGAGACAATTAATATTATTCTTAATCCTGAGGCAGTGAAGGAATGGGATGATAACTTTAGAAAAAACACATCTCAACTAGCATAACTAACTAATTTTATTTCAAATAGAAAACACTTAGATTTTTTTCGTGATAAGTATTTGACTTTGAAATAAATTTATTCACCTACTTTACCAACATATACTTTAAAAGATAGCAAAAATTGTAGTACTTGTACAATTGCCAATTATTGCACCCAATGTCCTGGAATTGCCTTATCTGAATCAGGTAATAGCAGAAATTGCTCTGAAATATGTAAAAAAACAGCACTAGCAAGGAGTTTCGTCTATGCTTCAATACCTTAAGCCTTTGCGCTGGTATCTTTTCTTTAATTTTCTCTTTAGTGGACTGTCCAATATTTGTACTGCTCTTCTTCCATACTTTACACAAGAATTAATTCGTGGCCACTATCAAATAGCTTTGTCAGGTTATTGCATCGCAGTTATAGGTTACCTGACTTGCAACTACATCCAAATGCGACTTGACTGGAAACAGGCCATTCTCTTTTCGACAAATCTAAAGAACGATTGGTTTCAATCTCTTTTAGGACTTGCCCACCATGATTTCAAGCAGAAAACAGTCGCAGAATACATTTCTTATCAATCTAATGATCTTGATTCACTGGAAAAAGATTATCTACCTCCATTGATGAGTTTTTTTAAGCAGATTCTACGAATTTTGATTTATACCATCATTATTACCAGAACGATCAATCCTATAGTGGCGCTGATCCTACTGATTTCAACGGCTATCAGTATTCAAATTCCAAAGATCGTTGGTCAATTGACTGCGAAGCGTAGACAGACCTATCTTGAAAAGCAAGGTGATTATTATCGGACCTTGGAGGATCTATTCCGAGGACATCACCTAGTTAACAAACTCACTCTACCTCATTTTATAGAGCAACAAAGAAGTTCTCTCAAAAACTTGCAGGATAAGTATCTTGGGTATGGTTTGACTAAAATTACAGGTATTCTCTTGACGGGTATTTCTTTTGAATTCATTAGCCTTATTCTCTTTTCCTATCTAGCTTACTCTCTATATCATCATCAAATTGGTATCCCTGAGGTGGTTGCAAGTTTTGGTTATATTACAGCCTTCTCAGAACCAATTCAAGAAATCCTTTACGATCTGCAAATGTTGGAGTCGGTAAA
>NZ_JVEE01000052.1 GCF_001073155.1 Streptococcus parasanguinis | reverse complement strand
TAAAGGCCTTGAGGCGGCGAACAGCTTCTTTCAGGGTATCCAAATCTGTCGCATAAGACAAGCGAACATTTTCAGGGGCACCAAAGCCAGCTCCCGTTACTAAAGCAACCTCAGCTTCTTCTAAAATTGCTGTAGTAAATTCCGTCACATCTGTATACCCCTTCATCTCCATGGCCTTCTTGACATTTGGGAAAAGATAGAAGGCTCCTTGAGGTTTGATGGCTTCAAAACCAGGTACTTCATTCAACAAAGGATAAATAGTATTCAAGCGCTCTTCAAAAGCTTGGCGCATAATCTCAATAGCAGATTGATCTCCTGTGAGGGCTTCGATTGCGGCATATTGGGAAACGGTCGTTAAGTTGGAAGTTGTTTGGCTGATCACCTTGGCCATAGCTCCGATAATCTCAGGATCTCCTACAGCAAAACCAACCCGCCAACCTGTCATAGCATAGGTTTTAGAAACTCCATTTATCACGATAGTTTGCTTGCGAATCGCTTCTGATAAGCTAGAAATGGGCGTAAAGGTATTGCCATTGTAGACCAATCGTCCATAGATATCGTCTGCCAAAATCAAGATGTCATGCTCGACAGCCCAATTTCCGATTGCTTCGAGTTCTTCTTTACTGTAGATCATCCCTGTTGGATTGGATGGCGAATTCAGCAAGACAACTTTGGTCTTGTCTGTCCGAGCTGCTTCCAGTTGCTCAACCGTTGCCTTGAAGTGATTTTCTTCTGTTGTTTGGAAAGTAACAGGTGTGCCTTCAACCATCTTAACCTGGTCTACATAAGAAACCCAGCAAGGGGTTGGAATGATGACTTCATCACCTGGATTGATGACAGAAGTAAAGAAGGCATAAAGGATAAACTTGGCACCAGTACCGACCACAACCTCATTTCGGTTCACTGCATAACCATAAAACTCTTTCATATAGTCGCTAATAGCATCCTTCAATTCTGGAAGTCCAGATGCGACCGTATAAAAGCTAGCGCGACCATCCTCAATGGATGCGACTGCTGCTTCTTGAATATTTTTGGGAGTCGCAAAGTCAGGTTGACCCAGGGTCAGACTTAAGATATCACGACCTTCTGCTGCCAAAGCTTTGGCACGCGCATTTGCAGCCAAGGTCACACTTTCTTCCATTTCCAATACACGATTTGATAATTTCATATTTCCTCCTCAAATCTTAAAAAACACCGGTGACTTTCCCAGTCTTGAAATCCACCACATAATAAGAGCTCCCAGCCTTGACTTCCCAGATCGGTTTGCCTTTAAAGCGTCCAAAAGTTACACGATCAATCGCGTCCTGACTCTTCTCTTTGACGACAGAAGCTGCCTCTTTAGAACTAACTCCTTCTTTCAAAGGGTAGGTGTAGACTGCATCATCCGCCTGCGCCACCAAAACCGCAAGTTCTTGCCCCTCTTGGTCCTTGCCAATAAAGGAAAGATACGCTTCTTTGCCGTGAAAGAAACTCTCCGTCTCAATAGTAGCAATTGAAGAGTGAGACAGAGCTATTTTTCTTGCTTGTGCCATTTGATCCTGCAAGCGATCAGAAGTTTTTTCAGCAAGAAATAGCCAAGAAAAAAGCACCGTCAGAACTAAGACACAGATTCCTATTATATGTTGCCATATGATAAAAAGATAATTTTTCTGTTTCACTCCCTCATTATACACCAAAGCTACATAGAATTCTATAGATTTTCAAGAAAGAATTGTTACTAATATTTCATACCTGTTACAATGTTTTAGTATAAAATTGTTTGATAAACAAACTAAAATTAACACCTTGTATATTTTATGTTCATAGTTCAATAAATTTGTCACAATTTTGTAACTAATTTGAAAATAAAATTAAACGACAGAAACACTATTTATTGATAAAATATAGATATGGAAAATTTAAAGAGATTATTCAAAGAAGCAAACGTAGATTTAAAAACCATGATCGTCTTCCACAAGGCAGAACGATTGATCCGTGCGTCTGAGGCTCATATCTTTAAAAAGCACCAGTTGACACCAACTCAATTCTCTGTTCTTGAAACCTTGTACAGCAAAGGTGATCTTCGCATTCAAGATCTGATTGATAGCATTCTTGCGACCTCTGGAAATATGACTGTGGTTATTCGCAATATGGTCCGCGATGGTTGGATTACACGCGAAACCGATCCAGAAGACCGCCGTGCTTATCTTGTATCTATTACAGATGCCGGTCGTAAAAAGATCGAAGAAGCTCTTCCAGATCATATCAAAAATATTCAACGCTTGATGCAAGTCTTTAATAGTGGTGAGCAAGCTGAGTTGACAGAACTCTTGAAGAAATTCAAACATATCGCCTAAGCCTACTGCTCAAGACGATTCTGACTCCAAAATCCTCTATTTTGGAGTTTTCATCGTGCATTCTCTTTATCTAACAGATCAAAAAATATTCCTGACGCTTCTCAGGAATATTTTTATTTATTCTTTCACAAAGACCCATTCTTTCTCTTGCGATAAATCCTCATGATAAGAGAAACCTGCTACGTCTAATGATTTCAAATCTTCTAGATGAGTGATTTCTTCCTTCATCATAGCTGTCACCATGGCCCCACGTGCTTTTTTTGAAATCGTCGAGTGAATCTTCAGGGTTCCACCACGATTCTCCATGAATTTGATCCGAATCATTCGCTCACGAATGGCTTTTGAAAAGACTTGTTCAAACTCAGAAGACAAAAGAGATAAGATCTGTTCTTCATCTTCTACTGCCCGATCATAGTCCTCTTTCCAGAGTACCTTTAGAGATTTTCCAGCTGGTTTTAGCTTCATCATAAAATCCAAGCGATGGGGAGCAATCCCTTCATAGGCAGGTAGCACACCATATAAAGCAGTCGTGATTAACAAATGCTCCTGCAGATAAGCCTGCTCTTTTTCGGATAAGTCTTGACGCTCGATACTACGATACATAAGGCCATCAAACAGTTCCAAAGCAGGATAGGTTTTAGCACTCCCAGCTAACAGAGCCTCAATTCTTTCTTTTTCTACTAGGGCTCTTTCTTCTGAGATGCCGTAAAAGGTCGCTAATTCTTCTAGGGAGAATGCCTTCAAAGCTTGAAGGATGGTTTTTGTGTTCTCTGACAAGGGTTGGGGCTCGACGATACGAGCCTGTTCGTTCAGTTCTTTGGCGGATGGAATTAATAGTTTCATAGGTCTATTGTACCATATTTTTCAAATTTTCTTGACAAGAGTTTTTATAAATGTTATTATCTAGTTATGAAAACTAGATTAAAGAAAGGTGAAGATTTCGTGTCCACTTTTTCCTATCCAACGTGGGAGCAACTGCCTGAGCTAGACCTCTATCTCGATCAGGTCCTTCTTTATGTCAATAAAACCTGTGCACCTGTTCTCTCTTCTTCAGACAAGGGCTTGACGGCTGCCATGATCAACAATTACGTAAAACATGGCTATGTCGAAAAACCAGATAAGAAGAAATACCAGCGTAGACAGGTGGCTCGCTTGATCGCTATTACAACCTTAAAAACGGTCTTTTCTATTCAGGAGATCGCTTCTACTTTAAATTTCTTGCAGGATCAGGCAAGCTCAGATCTTCTCTATAATAGCTTTGTCGCTTATCTCAATGAGCAAAAAGAGCCGATCGCTCCCATCATTCGCTCTGCCTGTCAGACAGTTCAACTCTATCTTGAAACCCTTTCTTATATTCAACCAGTAAAAACGGAGGAAGAAACTGATGAATTACACCATGAAACTAAGTAAAAAATTATCCTTTGGAGAAGAGATCGCTAATAGCGTAACCCATGCTGTTGGCGCCCTTCTCATGTTGATCTTGCTTCCAATCTCAGCAGTCTATAGCTTTGAGCAACACGGTCTGCTCAGTGCTTTTGGGACTTCTATCTTTGTGATCAGTCTCTTTTTGATGTTTCTGTCTTCGACCGTCTACCATGCCATGTCTTACGATTCACCTCAAAAGTATGTGCTTCGTATTATCGATCATTCCATGATCTACATTGCGATCGCAGGAAGTTATACACCGGTTGTCCTTACCTTGATGAACAACTGGATGGGCTACAGCATTATCTTGATCCAATGGGGGACCACCATCTTTGGTATTCTCTACAAAATCTTTGCCAAAAAAGTCAATGAAAAGTTCAGTCTCGCTCTTTACTTGATCATGGGCTGGTTGGTCATCTTTATTATTCCCCAAATCGTTAGCCAAACCAATCCGATCTTCTGGGGTCTCATGCTCATGGGCGGCCTGTGCTACACAGTTGGAGCTGGCTTTTATGTTAAGAAAAAGCCTTACTTCCACATGATTTGGCACCTCTTCATCCTGGCAGCTTCTGCTCTTCAGTATTTAGCCATCGTTTACTTTATGTAATACTGCCACCACTCTTCGGAGTGGTTTTTTTGTGATTTTTTCTGTACAATAGTAAAAAACTGTATGGGGACAGTCAGGATGAAGACGAGCAAATACCAACAAATTATTCATGTTCTAAAAAAAGCCATTCAAGATGGAAAACTGGAAACTGGACAGAAAATTCCTTCTGTTCGTCAGTTAGCCAGTCAATTTTCTTGTAGTAAGGACACGGTGCAACGAGCCTTGCTGGACTTGACTTACCAGCACTTCCTCTATGCTAAGCCTCAAAGTGGCTACTATGTTTTGGAGCAAGAACCTAATCGACATGAGGATCTTCCACTAAAATTAGAGAAAGACCGCAACCAGGCTTTCGAGGACTTCCGGACCTGTATCAATGAAACCTTGATTGGTCGGGAGAATTATCTCTTTAATAACTTTTCGGACCAAGCAGGATTACTAGAGGTACGCCAATCGATCCAAGACTTATTGAAGGAAGAAGGTATTTATACGACTGCGGATCAGATTGTTTTGACTGCTGGTACCCAGCAGGCGCTCAATATCCTCAGCCAGATTGACTTTCCCAATAAAAAGTCTCAGATCTTGATCGAGCAACCGACTTATCATCGGATGAACCAACTCTTAGATTCGCAGCAACTTGCCTACCGTACCATTCAACGAAATTTAATGGGAATTGATCTCGAGGAACTTGAAGAGATTTTCAAAAGTGGCCATATCAAATTCTTCTACACGATCCCCCGTTTTCACTATCCGCTCGGTCATAGCTATTCGACCAAGCAGAAAGAAGCGATCTTGCAACTAGCTGACCAATATGATGTTTACCTTGTTGAGGACGACTATCTTGGAGATCTTGATGGCAGCAATGCTCCTTCTTTTCATTATTTGGATCAAAAGAACCGTGTCATCTATATCAAATCTTTTTCGACCAATCTCTTTTCTGCTCTTCGCATCACTTCCATGATCCTTCCCCAAGCCCTTCTAAAGCCGGTCTTAACCTATAAGACGATTCTGGACTATGATAGCAATCTCATCATGCAAAAGGCCTTGAGTCTCTACATTGATAACGGTATGTATCTGACCAATAAAAAGCGACTCCTAGCCAGAAAAAGAGAGGTAGAAGCCAGTCTAAAGACCTTGATGGCCCAGTCTCCTCTTCTTCCCCATCTGACCCTGACCCACGATGGGATCCTTCTAGGACTCAGCCAAGTTCAATCCCTTGCTGCCTTAAAACACAGTGGACTCCCGCTTGATTTCTTTGAAGCAGCCTACATCACTTCTTGTCCTTATCAACTCGCCAAGATCAAATCGGCAGATGTGGGCAATGTTTTACCAAAGCTTACGCCTTTTTTTGAAAGAGAAACCCTCGTATAGACTATACGAGGGTCTTTCTTATTTCTTCAATTGCTCATAAACAAGTTTGGCATTTTGAAGGCCGATCCGATAATCGAGGCGGATCAGGCGAATCGCTTCCATCTCTGGTTCTTTGAGGTACTTCTCTCTTTGTTCCTTGGAAATACTACCTGGTTTTAGAAGATAATGAGTAAATTGATTTCTGACTTTATTGAGCTCAACTTGAAGGGTGAAGTAGAGTCCAAATAAGACAATCACAACTCCCATCATGATCAGATCGTTTGACATGGTGTATGCTCCCTTTTTCTGTTCTTTTCTTTATTGTACAGCTTTCAAGAAAGAAAAACAAGAGGCTGGGACAAAAGTCCTAGCCTTTCAATTGTTTTTGGATTGTCGAGCAAGACGCAGTGGTTGAGTGGGCTCTACTACGCTGATTTCATCAGCTTTTACAKYCCTACTCAACTGTGCGGAGGTGGGACGACGAAATCGAATTCTAACGAATTACCGATTTCTGTCCCACTCTCCTTGTTTGTCCTTATTTCATCATCCCAGCCTGGAGGTTATACATTTTCTTATACGTTCCTCCTAGAGCAATGAGTTGGTCGTGATTGCCCGATTCGATGATTTTTCCTTTATCGAGAACATAGATGCAATCGGCATCTTGGATGGTAGAAAGGCGATGAGCAATGGCAATGGTTGTCCGCCCTTGGCGCATCTTCTTCAGAGAGTTTTGGATCATCTCTTCCGTCTCTTGGTCGATATTGGCAGTTGCCTCATCCAAAATGAGGATCTTAGGCTGGGGTGCAATGGTCCGGGCAAAAGCCAGAAGCTGACGCTGACCGGTCGATAAGGTAGAACCCCGCTCTGTTACCGGATGATCATAGCCACCAGGTAGACTCTCAATAAAGTCTGCTACATCCACAAATGCAGCTGCTTGTCGGATTTCCTCATCTGTCAGTTCTTCATGATACATTCGGATATTAGAAGCAATGGTTCCATGATAGAGGAAGGGTTCCTGCAACACTAGACCAATGGACTTGCGCAAGGCTTCCTGGCTGTAGTCCTTGATATCCTGTCCATCAATCAAGATCTGGCCACGATCAAATTCATAAAAGCGCATGAAGAGATTGATAATAGAGGATTTACCAGAACCAGTATGGCCAACAAAAGCGATGGTTTGTCCGTTTTTGACCTCAAAGGAGATCTCTTTTAGGACATCCCGTTTGCCATCATAAGAAAAAGATACATGCTCAAAACGAATATCCCCCCGCTCAATTTCTTTCAGGCTACTAGCTTGCTTGGGCTCATAGTCGTCTCGATCCATCATCTCAAAGACACGACCTGCAGAAATGGTTGAGGTCTGCAAGGTTGCAAAGTTCTGCGTAACATCAATCAAGGGTTGGAAAAGCTGGCTAACATACTGGATAAAAGCATAGATAAGACCTGCCGTAAAGCCAGAGGACTGCCAATTTAGGCCGAAAAAGGTTAGAATGACCGCATAAGCCAGGACCTGTAACAGGGTCATAGCTGGCCTCAAAAAGAGGGAATTGACATCCACAGATCGGTTGGCGTAATCCAAATGTTCCCCATTAATCTGTTCGAATTCATCCGTCAAACGCTTTTCTTGACGAAAGGCCTGCACGATCCGCATTCCTTCGATAGATTCCGATAATTTCACATTGATATCTGATAATTTTTGTCGGGTCATCTTGACCAAGCGATTGGATAACTTGCGATAGAGACGGATGGAAAACCAAATGATGGGAAGAAAAGGCAGGATCCAAATGGTCAAATGCCAGTCCAAGCTAAACATGGTTACTAGAGTGACTAGAAAGAGTAAAAAGGATGAAACCAGGCTTGAAAAGACCGTAGAAAACATATCTGCGACTGCCTGTGTATCATTGGTCACCCGCGAGACAATCGAACCTGCTGCTGTCTGGTCATAAAAGGACATGCCCAGCCTTTGAAGATTTTGGAAAATATCTAAACGGATATCTCTTACGATAGAATTGGATACACGCGCAAAGGTTAACTGACTCAGATAAGTTGCCAGCACGCGCCCAATGAATAAGCCATAGTATAGAATGAGAAACTGAAAAGCTGTCAGTACTGGAGAGCCGGCTTCTGTTGGATCCACTAGGTGGTCAATATACCAGCGAGCTGCAAGAGGGATCGCCGTCAATAACAGACTAGTTAGAAAGGTAAAGGCTAAGGCTAGGGCCGTTAACCATTTATAACGCCACATGTAAGTCAAGAGCCGCTTCATCACATGAGCTTCAGATGTTTTCATTCAGCTTTCCCTCCATTTCTTCTGATAATTGTTGGGCTTGATAGGTTTCATAGTACCAACCTTTTTGAGCCATTAATTCCTCGTGATTTCCTCGCTCCTTGATCTGTCCATTCTCCATTACCAGAATCAAATCCGCATGAACGATCGCTGATAGGCGATGGGCTGTGATGATCGTTGTTTTCCCCTTGCGTTCCTGCTTCATATTTTCAATGATTTGGTGCTCCGTTTTAGCATCTACTGCAGACAGGGAATCATCTAAGATCAAGATCTCAGGATTCATGACCAAAGCACGACTCATGGCAATCCGTTGCTTTTGCCCGCCAGAAAGAGAGACCCCTCTCTCTCCCAGCACTGTCTCCATCTGGTCTGGCATGGCCAGAATATCCTCATAGACTCCACAAGTTCTCAGAGCCTTCATCACCTCTTCTTCCTGGATCTGTGGATCTGAAAAAGCTACATTCTCGCGAATGGTCATGGCAAAGAGGATCTGATCTTGAGGGACGTAACCGATCAAGCTTCGAAGATCTTCTAAGCGATAATGTTTGATGGAGATCCCATTTAACAAAATATCTCCCTGCTCCAAGTCATGCTCTCTGAGCAAGAGACGCAACAAGGTGGTCTTTCCAGATCCAGTTGGTCCTACAATTCCAAGGGTTTGCCCTTTTTCTAAATGAAAGGCAACCTTCTCAAGGACAGGCTCTTTCTCATAGGCAAATTCTTTAATGTCATATTCTAGATCTCCGTTTTGGATGTCTGTGACTGGTTGACTTGGATCTTGGATATCAGGTGTTTCTGCTAAAAGTGTCTCAATCCGATCATAGGAGACGCTAGCCCGCTGACTAATATTAAACAAGAAGCCCATGGCTTGAAGGGGCCAGACGAGCATATTAAGGTAGGTAATAAAAGTTACGATTTGTCCAACCGTCAGGCTCCCTTCCTGAACAAATAGCCCCCCGAAGTAGAGCGTCAAAACATAGGAGAGACCGACAAAAAGAAGAGTGGTCGGATCAAACAAAGCATTGTAACCGGCTGAAGTCATATTCTTTGAAAAAACCATTTGATTGGTTTTTTCAAAAGCCCGAATCTCATCTGCCTGAAAGCCAAATGATTTAGTCACCTTGACTCCTGATACTGATTCCTGAACAAAGTTGTTCAGCTCTGAGAAGCCTTCTTGGGCTTCTTTGAAGGCTTTGTGGTTTTTGCGTCCAATGGCGGAAGTCACTACCACCATAACCGGTAGGGGCAAAATAGCCAAGAGGGTTAAGCGCCAATCAATCATGAAAAACATGCTGACTAGAGTCACCAAGGCCGTCACGGAAGCATCCACTGCAGACATAACGCCGCCACCAGCAAACATGGTTACCGCATTGATATCATTAGTAGCATGGGCCATGAGATTCCCTGTCCGATAACGCTGATAAAAAGACGGAGACATGAGCGTAAATTGCTTAAACAAACGGTAACGCAAGATCCGAGCCAACTTATTAGCCGTCCCAAAAATATAGCGTCTCCAGACAAAACGAAGACCATACATGGCTAGAGCTGCGAGGACCAAAAGGGCGATATCCACAACTAACTGCCCCAGTGTCAGCCTTCTTTTATCGATCAAATCGATCACAAGTCCCATGATTCTTGGAGGAATGAGGTTTAAAAAACTAACCAAGATCAAGGACCCTATCCCGATCAAGTATCGCTTCTTCTCTAAATTAAAAAACCAAGATAATTTCCTCAACAGATTCATCTTATTTCCCCTTTTTGGTGAGTTGCCAGCTACTATCCACCAGAGCAAACAAGTCCTCATCAGCAATTGCTCCATCTAAGGGGATACTCACCCAATATTTTTTATTCATATGAAAAGCTGGATAAATCCCTTTCTGCTGGATGAAATGGGCTACTTGATCAGACTTAACATTCAAAACTTCTATTTTCCCAGACTTGCCAGCATCCAGTTTTTTCCAATCAATGGTCATAAAGACACCATACCACTTGAGGGTGTCTCGGTGGCGAATAGCGCCGGATTCCGGAGATCTTTCCCACAAATACTCAATCGTTCCCTGATAGTGCAGGGAGATATAGGCCATGAGACGCTTGGCTTGAGGATAGAGAAATTCTTCTACCTCAAAACAAGCTTGGCGGATCCTTGCAAGACTTTCCTGACAAGCTTCTCTGACTTGGCCAACGAAATTTCCTTGTAGCTGTTCCAGATGGATCTGGATATACTCGTCCCCTGTATCCTGATCATAGACCTGAAAAGAAATCTTCCGGTCGCAGACCTGGACATTTAAGAGAAAAGTGTCCGATAAGACGGGACACTGGTACTCATAGCCTGCCCCTTTCTTCTCAAATCCGTAAGCCAATCCCTTTTCTGGCTGAAAGGTGTACCGGTCAAAATAATGCTCTAAAAACATTTCCTCTCCCTTATTCATTTTTACACTAGAAGAGGCTGGAAACAACGTCCCCAACCTTGATAACGGATCTTCAAAACTACTTCAAGCAGTGATCGTTTCTTTTTTAAAACACAATGCGCGTGCCATGCAGTTGACAAACACCCAATTGCTCCAAAAAGAGCTGACGATTGTCAAGGGTCACACCTCCACCTGGCAGGATCTGAATCTTTCCCTTAGCCGCATCTAATAAACGATGATAGTGGGCAAAACGTTGCTCTAGTGGGTCACCTGGACTTCCGGCTCGTGTTAAAATGCGGGCTACACCCTGATCAGAAAGCCACTCAATCGCTTCTAGCTGATCTGTATGAGCTAACTCATCAAAGGCCATATGAAAGACCACCTCTGCCTCTCCACAGGCTGCTAGTAAAAGCTGCATGACCTTCTGGTCCAACTTTCGATCGCTCGTCAGCGCACCCAGAACAAAACAAGTAACCCCTATTTCTTTCGCAGCACGAATATCCGTCAGCATAGCTTCGACTTCCAGATCAGTGTAGACAAAATCTCCACCACGGGGCCGAATGATCACACATAGATCCACAGACTTCGCTCTTGTCAGTTTGATTGCTTCATTGATCACACCTATACTCGGTGTGGTCCCGCCTACTGCCAGGTTGTCGCACAGTTCAATGCGACCTGCCCCAGCAGCAATCGCCTTATCAATATAAGTTAAATTCTCTGCACAAAATTCAAAGACAAGCATGACAACTCCAATTACAAAGACTTAAAACAAGGATATACTAACAGTTACCTTAGCATTGCCATTTTCCACTCTCGCTTTTGAGATACTATAGCCTGCTTGAGGAATCTCAAGGGTGATTTGATCACCATTCACTTTAAAGCCGCCTCCATTTTGATTGGATTGATCCTTCAAATAGTTGAGAACCAAGAATTTTGGAATGGGCATTTTCCCTAATTTAGCACCGGTCACATTCAAATTCATGACATTGTTTTCAACTTGACCGGTCATGGTTAAATCTAGATAGCTATCAACTGGCCCTAAGGAAACAGGAACTTTGACGTGAAGGTCATTGCCATCCATTCCTAGTGCCATCTTTTGATAGTCAGAATTGTCAAGGGCGGATCCAGCACTTGTTTTTACGACCTGACTCAATTGCACTGAATTGAGACTTAGCTCAGTTGAGAGCCCTTCAGTGCTCACAGAGGCATTTGAAACAGCATTTTGAGCCAACTCAATGAAAGAACTCCCTGCCTGCACATTTCTCAGTTGCTCCCCTTCAGGGATAGATCCAGGAACCAACAAGATCACTAATAAAATAAATAAAACGATCACCATGCCAATCAGGCGTTTCATCCACTTAAACATCTGCTCCTCCAATACGTGAAAAGTTGTATTCTTATTGTACCCTAAATCTAAAGAAATTGCGACTAAGAGGGGCCTTTACAAAGCAAAAGAGAGCGTGGGACAGAAATCGGTAATTCGTTAGAATTCGATTTCGTCGTCCCACCTCCGCACAGTTGAGTAGGGCTGTAAAAGCTGATAAAATCAGCGTAGTAGAGCCCACTCAACCACTGCGTCTTACTCGACAATCCAAAAACAATTGAGAGGCTAGGACTTTTGTCCCAACCTCTCTCTGTGCATTATTTCGATTTAATGTAGTTAACACCATCTGCTTTTGGCGCAACTGCTTGTCCGAAGAAGGCTGCCAAGACAACCATGGTCAAGACATAAGGCGCAATTTGCAAGTAGATGGATGGGATACCTTTAAGCAAAGGCAATTGATTCCCGATAACAGCCAAACTTTGTGAAGCTCCAAAGAAGAGACTAGCAAGCATAGCCCCGATTGGGTTCCATTTCCCGAAGATCATAGCCGCAAGGGCGATAAATCCAGGACCTACAATAGTCGTCACCGCGAAGTTAACAGAAACTGACTGAGCGTAAATGGCTCCTCCGATTCCTGCAAGGGCACCTGAGATCATCACTCCTAAGTAGCGCATTCTATATACATTGATTCCCAATGTATCTGCTGCTTGTGGGTGTTCCCCAACTGAACGAAGACGCAATCCAAACTTCGTCTTGAACATGATAAACCAAGCAAAGAATGAAAAGAGAATCGCAACCCAACCAATGATGCTGGCATTGTTGAAGAAAATATCTCCAATGACCGGAATTTTAGATAAGACCGGAATCGATGTTTTCCCAAAGGCAACTTTGATATTATCAGTTTGCCCCTTGTTGTACATCGCTTTGACAAGAAAGACTGCCAATGGAGGTGCCATCAAGTTTAATACTGTACCTGAGACGATATGGTCAGCACGGAAATGAATCGTTGCCACCGCGTGGATCAAGGAGAAGAGTACTCCAATCCCTGCAGCAACGATCAAGGACAACCATGGTGTCAAACTTCCTAACTCAGGCTCAAAAGTCAAGTTAAAGATAATACCTGAGAAGGCTCCCATAACCATGATTCCTTCCAGACCAACGTTAACAACCCCAGCGTGTTCTGAGTATGCTCCTCCGATACTTGTGAAGATCAGCGGCGCTGCATACACAATCATAGAGGAAACAAGAATACTTAAAATTGTTACAATACTCATTAGTTTGCTCCTCCTTTTTTAGCTGAACGCATCGAGATCATCTTTTCAATAATGTAGTGGGCACATACGAAGAAGATAATAGATGCTGTCACAATTTGAACGACTTCTTCAGGGATTGCAGCTGGCTTCATACCAACTCCCCCAATTTGAAGTGCACCAAACAAGAAGGCAGCAAATGGAATACCAATTGGTGAATTCATCGCAAGAAGGGCTACGGCCATTCCGTTAAATCCAACACTCATCGAGCTGGTTTGAACGTAGACATTTGAGTAAATACCCAGACCTTCTGCTACCCCACCAATACCAGCAAGAGCACCAGAAATGATCATAGAAAGGATAATGGTCCGTTTTGCAGACATCCCTGCGTATTCCGCCGCATTCGCATTGAGACCAACGGCACGGATTTCAAAACCAAGTGTTGTTTTCTTCATCAAGAACCAGATGACCACCACTGCGATGATGGCAAAGAAGATCCCGATGTTCATTTGTGATTTGTCCGTCAAATTACGCAACCACTCCGTCTGGTAGACAGCATTGGCTCCCACATCAATGGTTGAGTCCTTATTTTTCATCAAGGAAGCTGGGAAGCTATGAATCAAGGCATTCCCACCATAGAGAACAATGTAGTTCATCATAATGGTGATGATGACCTCACTGGTTCCGAGATAGGCACGAAGGAAACCAGGAATCGCTCCAATAAATCCACCTGCGACAGCCGCAATCAAAACGGTCATCGGAATCATCAGTAAGCGAGGCATATTTGGGAAGGAAAGGGCAAACCAAGTCGCCATGATCCATCCAGCAAAAGCCTGACCAGGAAGTCCAACGTTAAAGAAGCCGGCCCGGCTGGCTACTGAAAACCCAAGAGCAACCAAAATCAGTGGCCCCATGGCACGGGAAATATTTCCCCAACTCTTAATCGAACCAAAGGCTTTCTTAAACAGCAATTCGTATCCCCAAAGGGCATCATAGCTGAAGGCCCACATAATAATGGCACCCAAGACCAATCCTAAAAGGACAGACACCAACGGAACGGCAATTTGTTTTAAATTCTTATTCATTTGATGCTCCCTCCTTTACTTGTCCACCTGCCATGAGGATTCCAAGTTCTTGCTTATTCGTTGTTTCAGGGGTTACGATCCCTTGGATCTTCCCATCATGAATAACCGCAATACGGTCAGAAACATTCAAAATTTCATCTAATTCAAAGCTGACAACCAGAACGGCTTTTCCATTATCCCGTTCTTGAATCAAACGTTTGTGGATATATTCAATCGCTCCAACATCCAATCCACGAGTCGGCTGGCTAACGATCAAGAGATCTGGATCGCGATCGATTTCCCGAGCGATAATGGCTTTTTGCTGGTTCCCTCCAGAGAGAGCCTTAGCAGGTACCACTTCACTGGCTGCACGAACGTCAAACTCTTCCATCAACTTCTTGGCATAAGAGGTAATATTTGGATAATTCAAAATACCATTCTTGCTAAGAGGTTCTTTATAGTAGGTTTGAAGGGCAATGTTTTCAGAGATCATCATGTCAAGGACTAATCCATCCCGATGACGGTCTTCAGGGACGTGCCCTACCTTCATTTCTGTGATTTGACGTGGACGAAGTCCTACAACATCCTTGCCTTTAATCTTGATTGAACCAGATTTTACCTTCCGTAGACCTGTAATCGCTTGGATCAACTCAGACTGACCATTTCCGTCAATCCCTGCGATCCCCACGACTTCACCAGCACGAAGTTCCAGTGAAAGATTCTTAACAGCTGGGACACCCCGGTTTTCGTTTACAACCAAGTTTTCGATCGACAAGACGACTTCTTTCGGTTGAGAAGGACCTTTCTCCGTTTTAAAGGAAACAGAACGACCGACCATCATTTCGGCCAAGTCTTGGTTGGTAGCTCCACCAATCTCGACTGTCTCAATTGATTTCCCACGACGGATAACCGTTACCCGGTCTGAAACAGCACGAATTTCATCCAACTTGTGCGTAATCAAGATAATGGATTTTCCTTCATTTGCCAAGTTCTTCATGATTGTCATCAATTCTTCGATTTCAGCTGGTGTCAACACCGCAGTTGGTTCATCGAAGATTAGGATGTCGGCTCCACGATAAAGCGTCTTTAAAATTTCCACACGTTGCTGCGCACCGACGGAAATATCCTCAACTTTAGCATTTGGATCCACTGCTAAGCCATATTTTTTAGACAAATCAAGGATATCTTGACTGGCTTTCTTAAGATCCAAAATACCATGTTTAGTGGTTTCAGACCCAAGGATGATATTTTCAGCAACAGTGAAGGCTTCAACCAACATAAAGTGTTGGTGCACCATTCCAATTCCTAAAGAAGCTGCTTTTGAAGGTGAGTCTAGGTTAACAGTTTTTCCATTTACCACGATGTCTCCGCTAGTTGGTTCCAACAAACCAGCCAACATATTCATCAGGGTAGATTTCCCTGCACCATTTTCTCCAAGAAGTGCATGGATTTCACCTTTGCGCAACTGAAGATTAATCTTGTCATTTGCTACAAAGTCACCAAATTTTTTGGTAATCTCACGCATTTCGATGACATATTCGTGTGTCATGTGGGGTGTTTCCTTTCAAATCAATTTTTATTTCAATAAAACCTATTAAGACAGCTAATAGATTTTACTGAGACAAAAATGTCTCAATTTATTAAAAGGAACGGCCCTTGAAGGTCGGGCCGATCCAATCAATGATTATTTTTCAGGAACTTTAAGTGACCCGTCAAGGATCTTAGCTTTAGCGTCTTCGACAGCTTTTTTAGCTTCTGCAGAAAGATTGTCAGTTGTCAAGTCAACTCCACCATCTTTCAAGCTATAAGTAATCACTTTACCGCCAGGGAATTTACCATCAGCAGTTTTCTTAGCCAAGTCTTTTACAGATTCTCCGACTTTCTTCAAGCTTGAAGCCAATACAAAGTTAGATTTTTTACCATCTTTAGAAGTGTATTCACCTTCAGCTTTTTGGTCACGGTCAACACCAAGAACCCAAACTTTTTCGTCTTCATTTTTCTTCTCGTTCAAGTCTTTAGCTTCAGAGAAGACACCTGCACCAGTACCACCAGCTACTTGGTAGATAACGTCTGCACCTGCAGCATATTGTGCAGCAGCAATTGTTTTACCTTTAGCAGAGTCACCGAATGAACCAGCGTAGTCTACTTGAACTTTGATAGATGGGTCAACAGATTTAACACCAGCTTCAAATCCAGCGCGGAAACGAGTGATAACTTCACTTTCCATACCACCTACAAAACCAACTTGTTTAGTTTTTGTAGTTTTCGCAGCAGCGATACCAGCAAGGTAACCAGCTTCGTTATCGGCATAAACAGCAGATGCTACGTTCTTTTGTCCTTCAATACGGTCATCGATGATGACATAGTTCACATCTTGGTTGTCTTTTGCAGCTTTTTTAACAGAGTCGCTCAAGGCAAAACCAACACCAAAGATCAATTTGTAGTCGTTAGAAACAGCTTCATCAAGGTTTGTCGCATATTGAGATTCATCTGTTGATTGGAAGTAGTCAAATCCGTTCCCTTTAGAAAGACCGTTTTCTTTACCCCAAGCTTGCAAACCTTCCCAAGCAGATTGGTTGAATGATTTGTCATCCACACCACCAGTATCGGTAATGATAGCAGCTTTCAAATCTGTTTTAGATTCTGAGTTTGCGCTATCTTTTTTAGACGCACGATTTCCACATGCTGCAAGTCCGATAGCAGCGACAGTTACTAGACCAAGGCCTAGCCATTGTTTCTTGTTCATTACTGAACCTCCTAAATTATTGTGCAACATTGTTGCGAAGTATTGAAAGGGTCAAAAGACCGCCTCACAGACCTATTAAGTCAGGTCTGTAAAGGAATATGGAAGTAATTCCTTGACCGTCATCACGACCGTCGATTTATCTTTAGATACTAAGGTTACAGGAAGGTCTGGCTCAAAAAATTCAGCCATGACCTGGCGACAAGCACCACATGGAGAGATGGGCTTTTCTGTTTGCCCGTAGACAATCAGCTCTTTGAACTCACGAGCTCCTTCAGAAACTGCTTTAAAAATAGCTGTCCGTTCCCCACAGTTGGTTAAACCAAAACTGGCATTTTCGATATTGACCCCTGTATAGATTTCTCCATCCTTCGTTAGCAGTACAGCTCCAATTGGGAAATGAGAGTAGGGCACATAGGCTTGTTGACTCACTTCAACTGCTAAGTTGATCAATTCAGTAGTCGCCATGAGCCACTTTTCCTTCCATGATTGCTACACCAGAGGAAGTTCCGATACGGGTCGCACCAGCTTCGATAAATGCAAGAGCATCTTCATAAGAGCGAGCTCCACCAGAAGCTTTAACACCCATGTCTGGTCCAACTGTTTGACGCATTAAGGCTACATCTTCTACCGTCGCTCCTCCAGTTGAGAAACCAGTTGAAGTCTTCACAAAGTCAGCTCCAGCTGACTTTGCAATCTGACAAGCGACGATCTTTTCATCGTCTGTTAAGAGACACGTCTCAATGATGACTTTGACCAGCTTATCACCGCTTGCTTCGACAACAGCTTGGATATCTTCTTCAACTAGTGCTAAATTCTTAGACTTCAAAGCACCGATATTAATGACCATGTCAATTTCATCGGCACCATTTTGAATAGCATTTTTTGTTTCACACGCTTTGACAAAAGGGGTATTTGCTCCCAAAGGAAAACCAATGACGGTACAAACTTTAACGTCTGAATCGCGCAAGCCCTCAGCCGCAAAATTCACCCATGTCGGGTTCACACAGACACTCGCAAAATCATAAGCCTTAGCTTCTTCGATCAGCTTTTCGATCTGTTCTTGTTGCGCATCTGGTTTTAAAAGAGTGTGATCGATATATTTATTTAACTTCATACAATCTCCTGAGCTGCTTAAGATATTATTTCAATAATTTCTTTAACGCTTTCAGCCCTTTCTAGTATTTTAACATTTTTTTTGAATTCTGTAACTCTTTCTTGTGAATTTTTTTCATTCATGAAAATACGGGCAATGCGTTCCCCTTTTTTGACGTGCTCTCCCACTTTTTTGTCAAACACAATTCCTGTTTCGTAATCGAGGGGATCTGATTTGACAGCACGGCCAGCACCCAAGCGCATGGCGAACAAGCCAAACTCCATGGCAGGTAAAGCAGCAATGACGCCATCTTGGTCCGCTGTTACTTCAAGGACCTGATCTACTTTGACGGGACGGTGCAAATCTTCTAAGTCTCCACCTTGAGCTGCGACCATTTCTTCAAACTTCGCTAAGGCTTGACCATTGGTCAAGTGTTCATGGATGGCCTCGATCGATTGATCTACATTGGCCAATTTCAACATGATTTGCGCTAATTCACAAATAAACTCTGTAACATCAGCGCGCCCCTGTCCTTTCAGAATATCCAGGGCTTCCAAAATCTCTAAACGATTACCAATACTGGTTCCCAAAGGTTGGCTCATATCTGTAATGACAGCGATGGTTTTCCGACCCACTGCATTTCCAAGATCCACCATGGTACGGGCTAAGCGACGAGCATCCTCAATATTCTTCATGAAGGCACCCTCGCCTACCGTCACGTCCAAAAGAATAGCATCCGCACCAGCAGCGATTTTCTTACTCATGACGGAACTAGCAATCAAAGGAATGGTATCCACTGTCGCCGTAACATCACGCAGTGCATACAAGAGTTTATCTGCTTTTACGAGTTGATCGGATTGACCAATGACCGATAAGCCGATTTCCTGCACCTGCTGGATAAATTCCTCTTGGGTCCGTTCAATCTGGAAACCTTTAATGGATTCCAACTTATCGATGGTCCCACCTGTGTGTCCTAACCCACGACCGCTCATTTTGGCAACCGGCACTCCGAAACTCGCAACCAAAGGCACCAAGACCAAGGTCACCTTATCTCCGACACCACCAGTCGAGTGTTTGTCCACCTTAATACCTGGAATTGCTGACAGATCAAACTGTTGCCCTGTTTGGACCATCTTCATGGTCATATGAGAGATTTCTTCCGTCGTCATCCCTTTAAAATAAACGGCCATAGCAAAAGCAGACATTTGGTAATCTGGTACTATTCCAGCCACATACCCCTCAATCAGCCATTCAATTTCTTCCTTGTTTAAGGCAAGACCATCTCTTTTTTTCTGAATGATATCTACTGCTCTCATGATTCTTTCTCACTTCTTAAAATATAATAGCCTTTGTCTTTTTTTACTGTCTCACAATTGCCAAACGTCTCTTCCATCTTGGCCTTAGCACTTGGAGCCCCTTGTTTTTTCTGAATGACAATGGTCAAGTCTCCACCTGGTTTCAAATGTTCAAAACTACCGGTGATCACTTGGTGAACCACTTTTTTACCGGCTCGGATCGGCGGATTACTGATCACATGGTCAAAGACCCCTTCGACTGCTTCATAGACATCCGAAGAAAAGATCTGAGCTTCCACGCCGTTTCGGCTAGCATTTTTCTTAGCCAAGTCTAGTGCCCGCTCATTGACATCGACCATTGTCACTGCAACTCCCTGGGCTTTAGCTAGAGAAAGGCCGACCGGTCCATAGCCACAGCCAACATCGAGGACACTTTCCCCTTCTTGAAAATCCAGGGTTGATAAGAGCACCTGGCTTCCATAATCTATCATTTTTTTACTAAAGACGCCCGCATCTGTATAGAAATTCATCTTTTGTCCCAATAAAACAACAGCCAGATCATGAATATCATGGGCTGCATCTGGGTTTACATCGAAATACATTTTACTCATAAGGTTATTTTAACATAATTCATTCCTTTTTTAAATCGTTTACACGACCTCTAAAAATTGGTATACTAAAGACTACAATAGGAGTGACATATGGACAAAGAATTTCTACATTTTGAAAAAATTAATCGGGAAACTTGGCAGAATTTGCACCGCAAAACCACCCCACCTCTCTCTCAAACAGAGCTCAATTCTATTAAAAGTTTTAACGACCGCATCAACCTCCAAGATGTACGAGACGTCTACCTGCCTTTGACAAACCTGATTGGAATCTACAAGCGTTCCAAAGAAGATTTGGCCTTCTCAAAAGGTATTTTTCTTCAAAAAACGAGTGAACGCCAACCCTTTATCATTGGGGTTTCAGGGAGCGTTGCGGTTGGAAAATCTACCACTAGCCGTCTCCTTCAAATCCTGCTGTCACGAACCTTTGAAGGCTCAACAGTAGAATTGGTGACAACGGATGGCTTTCTCTATCCAAATGCTATCTTAAAAGAACAAGAGATCCTCAATCGAAAAGGATTTCCGGAAAGCTATGATATGGAATTGCTCCTTGATTTTCTTAATCAAATCAAAAACAACAAGAGCGTAGAAATCCCTGTCTATTCTCACGAAATATACGATATTGTCCCAGATGAGAAGCAAACCATTTTACCAGCTGATTTTGTCATTGTCGAAGGGATCAATGTCTTTCAAAATCCGCAAAATGACACACTCTATATGACCGATTTCTTTGATTTTTCAATCTATGTGGATGCCGCGGTCGACGATATTGAATCTTGGTATATCGATCGCTTCCAAAAACTCCTTGCATTAGCTCAGAATGATCCCAATAACTACTACTATCGATTTACAGAGCAACCCCTAGAAGAAGTTTTAAGCATGGCCCATCAGGTCTGGGAATCCATTAATTTAGTCAACTTGCAACATTACATCCAACCAACTAGAAACCGAGCTGATCTGATTCTCCATAAGGCAACCAACCATGAAATCGACGAAATTTATCTCAAACGCTAGAGAAAATGGCCTGTTAACGGTACTTTTTTAAGGAAAAGCTATTTTAGGCTTGTCAAATCTTAACTTTTCATATATAATGAGATAGTTAGATTATCAATGGAGGTGAATAACTTGGCAAACATTAAATCAGCTATCAAACGCGCTGAATTGAACGTTAAACAAAACGAAAAAAACTCAGCTCAAAAATCAGCTATGCGTACTGCAATCAAAGCTTTTGAAGCAAACCCATCTGAAGAACTTTACCGCGCTGCTAGCTCAGCTATCGATAAAGCAGAAACTAAAGGTTTGATCCACAAGAACAAAGCTAGCCGTGATAAAGCACGTCTTGCAGCGAAACTTGGTTAATCAAGAACAGCATAAAAATCAAGCTCTCCGGAGCTTTTTTTGTGCCTAAAATTTTGAGAGGTGCTTATGAAAATTGTTATTATCGGCTATTCTGGATCAGGTAAATCCACCTTGGCTGAAAACTTATCCCGCCACTACTCCATTCCCAAGATCCACATGGACACCCTTCAATTTCAACCGGGTTGGATAGACAGTGACCGGGATTGGATGGAGGGACAGATGAGACAGTTTCTCAGCGATCATAGAGACTGGGTCATTGATGGCAATTACTCTTGGTGCTGCTATGAGGAAAGAATGGAGCAAGCGGACCAGATTATCTTTCTCAACTTCTCTCGTTGGAACTGCCTCTTTAGAGGCTGGAAACGATACCGCCGTTATAAAGGCCGCGTCCGTGAGAGTATGGCGGCAGGTTGCCCCGAACGCTTTGACTGGGAATTCATCCGTTGGATCCTTTGGGATGGACGAACAAAAAGTGCCAGAGAAAGGTATCAAAACATCCACTCCACCTACCCCGAAAAATTTATCTCTCTCAAGAACCAAAAAGAGCTGGATGAGTTTATAAAAAACATACAATAAAAAGGTTGGGATATCTATCCCAACCTTAAAATGTAGACAAACTATTTTAAAGTAAAATAAATTAAGCGATTCTGATAAGAAATAAAATTGAGTTCCATTTTTTAGATGAATCAAGAAAATACCAAAACTTTCCGCTGTGAGTAAAGTGCCTGAAACAATAACGATTCAGGCACTCGGAATTATTGAGACCTTAGGCTCAATAATTAGTCATGGAACTTCGTAGAAGTTCGCTGACGTCCGTACTCACCTAAGGAAAGTTTTTTATATGACTTTGTCTTCAATCTGAGGTTGGGGTTAAAATCCCCAACCTTTTCTTATTTATCAACGTAATCGCCACCGGTGAAGCCATAGTATTCTTCCAGACTCAAGCCTGAATCTGCGATATCTTGTGCTTCTTTTCCGATATAGCGGAGATGCCAGCTTTCTGGCATGTAGCCTGTCACTTTTTCTTTTCCTTCTTGGTAACGAACCACAAAGCCATATTTAGCGGCGTTCTTAAGCAACCACTTACTTGGTCCAGGTTCTGTCACCAGATTACCACTGGTATCGATCAAATCAAAGGTCAAACCAGTTTGGTGTTCACTATAACCCGGTCTTGCGGAATAACGATCTGCTGCTTCCTGACCATCTTGATTGACATAGTTTTGATAGAGGCCAACTTGGGTGTCGTAGCTACGAAAACCACTATATTGGTCACTGATCGGATAACCTTCTGCCTGCATAGCTGCAATCAATTCATGAAGGGCTGAAACAGCTTCAGGATCTTCCCCTGGGTTAAAGTCAGGCGACAAGGGATAATGTTTATTGGCGATCATGACCTCACCATATTTCCCTTTGACACTATAGTAAGAACCATTATAGCTGACACCAGAGTCCACTTTCACATCTGACTTACCAGCTTTTGACGACTCTTCTTTGCCAGTTTCTTTTGACGTATCCTTTGCAGAAGATGTTTCTTTGGAAGACTTGGTTTGCGTTTGTTTGCTTTCTTCTTTTGCAGAAGATTTAGAACTAGTGGATTGAGATTGGGAGCAAGCTGTCAAGGTTAACAAGGCAACTGTCACCAAAGTTAATTTGGAAAATCTTGCTTTCATGAGGAATCTCCTATGATTCTTTTGTTACGACAATATCCGTAATCACATAACTTGCACCTACTTTTTTCAAGGTGTAGGTCTTGTACTTACGGTTTTGTGAATCTGGATGACTATCTGTATAATGCACGGTAAAGTCTTCATAAGTCTTAATCGTCACCACACCATTTTCTTCCGTGACACTTTGAATGTCCAAAGCTCCTGGAGTATAGTAGTCAATTTTTGCCTTTCGAACACCATCACCAGTTGTGAATTCAACCATGTCCTTGTAGGCTTGACTTTGTGTGTCATAGTATTTAGAGTAGGTGTTGTTTCGATTTGAAACGGAGCTAAAGACAGCGTCGCGGTACTCTTTCAAGAATTCTTCCGCCAAGGTCCGATTTTGTTCTTCTTTGGCTGCTTGTGCTTTCTTAGCATCTTGCGCACTCTTGATACGTTTTAAGGTATCTTTGGCTAGTTTGAGTTCGATCGGATCGTTCTCACCCTCTTCAATCGTCACCTTAGCCTTCTCAGTTGTATAGGTTTCACCATTCATATTGAAGACGGCATGTACTTCAATTTCTTGATAAGGAATACTATCTACTTCAAAGGTCGTGCTCGTTCCGACTTCTTTGCCGTTGACCACAACCTTCACATCCGTTGGGTTTTCAACCTCATCTGGGAACCCAACTTCTAAATTGCGTTTTTCAGAATTCAACTGCAATTCTAAGTTGTTCTTAGTTGCTTTTTTAGGATTGAGATGGATCTTAGAAGTAACATTTCCTACTTCAGTTTTAGCAGTCAATTCCATTTCTTTTGTATTGTAATGGAAAGAACCAAGGTCTGTCACTGCATCTTTCTTCAAGGTCACTGTTTTATTGGCAGCCACTTTGAGTTTGGCTTGGTCCAAATTGGTCTTGACCTTGACTTGCACTGGATAGCTGGCCACACGGTATTCTTGGAAGATTCCAAATTTCTTGTCCGCTTTCTCCAAACCAAAAATCTTGTTTCCAGATTTATCCGTATAGCTGCCTTCTCCACCATTATCAATGATCTTGTTCAACTCTGTACCGATATCGACCCCTTGATCTTCCATGCTGGTAATAAAGCTTTCGGCTTCATCCTTCGTCCATTTATCGTTATCAGTTGAAAGCAGATCTGCTGCTTCGCGATAATCTTTGGTGTCCACTGCCTTAATAAATTTATCTGCAGTCACTTCGACACGTGTTGTAGACTGGAAGTAAAAGAAGGCTGCCACCAAAGCGATCACAAGGACTGCGATAGCAGAAATAATCCCAATTTTCTTCTTGGAAAGTTTCTTACCACTCTTCGTTTTTGGGGCCTTTTGTTTTTTCTGAGCTGGACCTGCTTCTGTAACATTTGGACCAGCAAAGACCTGCGTTTGCTCAGCAGCAAGTGGAGCCGTATACTCTTGAGTCGGCTGTTGAGGCACATATTCCTGTGTTACTTCTGTTGAATCTGGGTTCGCAAATTCTGCTTCAGGCACAGGTCCTACAAAAAACTCAAAGTTTTGACTTTTTGCCGCGGTAAATTCTTCTGCACTTGGCTTGCGGCCATAGGTTTCTTCAAAATGTTGCAACCAAGCCTGACGAGTTGCTAGAAGTGGATCGACATTCTTCACTTCTTCAACTGGTTCAAGCACCGGTTCCTCAACAGGAGCGACTTCCTCTGCTGGGGTATTTCCTGCGATAGACTGAATTTGTTTCAAATCAAATCCACAAGCTTTCCCAGCCATAAACTCTTCTGGTGACGGTTTGCGACCGATCACTTTTTCAAATAATTCAACCCATTTCTTTTGCATGGATCTCTTCTCCCTCATTATAAAATAGGGAAAGTGGGTTCCCCCACCTTCCGTTTTGTGATATTGTTAGAATCCAAAGTTAGAGAAATTTGGAGCACTAGGAATAAATCCTACGGCTACTTGTTCTAAAATACGAGCATTCACATAAATGACAAAGATGGCAATGAGAAGCAAGACAACAGATGATGCTACTAGAAGCAAGAATTTATCTGCTTTAAAGCTTGTCTTGTTCAATCCTTGATGAACGACATAGCATGTTCCAACAAAGAACAAGAAGAAAATAAGGAAGTTTACAAAGCCATAAAATTCATAAACTTTTACAAGACCTACTAAGAAAGCAAGGAGGGCAAGTGGCAATGTGTAAACAGACAAACGTCCAAACTCTTCAAATGAACGACCGTAACTGTATTCCTTATCTTGAAGAACCACACGACGAACAAAGAATCCAGCTACTTGAAAGGCGTAAAGGCTAAAGAATAGGGAAATCAATGTCAACATAAAGGCACGGAAATCCATTCCATAACCACCTGTAAATCCACTAGCTGTGAAGAATGTCCCCAAGGTCAAGACAAAGGCAGTTAAGACATACTGTAAAATTCCGTTAAGAGCTTTTGGATTTTCTACAGCTGTTGGACGTTTCAAAGCTGAAAGGAACCAATTCCAGTAACCACCAACGGCTACACCAAATTGACTTGGTTGGGCAGGATAGGCTTGTCCTGGTTGACCTTGGTAAGGAGCTTGTTGATAAGCTGCTTGAGTAGGTTGTTGGTAGGCTTGTTGTGGAGCTTGTTGGAAAGCAGGCCCATTCGTTGGAGCTGCTTGAGGGACAGGCTCTTGAACTGGAGCTGCTACTGGTTCTTCCACAGGGGCAGTTGGTGCTGCGACAAATTCTGGGGCTTGTGGAGTTTCTGGAACCACTACTTCTTCTTGAAATTCTCCTGCAGCCAGTGCTTGAGCAATTTCTTCTGCACTAGCAGAACGACCATTTACGGCTTCGAAATAATCCAGCCAATCTTGTTTTGACATAATGAATCTCCTTAACTATTGTTTATACTAGGGTATTATACAAAATTTCTGAACCATTTTCAATGAAAGACTGGAAAATCCCTGTAATATCTTTTGAAAAACATACAAATTCTACTCATTTTTAGAAATTAGTAAAGAAAAAGAGGCTGGGCAAAAACTGTCCAGCCTTTGATGTTTGATAGGAATAAGTGCAAGACGCAGTGGTTGATTGGCATCTTTGTTCGCCTTTTAAGCTCCAAAGATGACCTAATGAGGGAAACAAAGTTTCCTTTATCCACAACCTTCAACAGTCTCCCAGACTGTTGAAGGTTGTGGAGGTGGGAAGATTGAAAAGGTTTGGGGAACCTTTTCAACTTTTTTTATTTTACGGAGTTCTTTCCTACTCCCGTTTCTTAGGATTCAAATGCATCCATGCCACCTTGGACGTTGGTCACATCATAGCCTTGCTCTTCCAAAAATTGGCAAGCGCGTGCTGAGCGTCGACCAGACTTGCAGATGACATAATAGGACTGATCCTTCTCTAATTCCTGGTAGCGATCTGCTAACTCAGATAAGGGAAGAAGACGAACCCCATCTAAGTGAAGGGCATCATACTCTTCCTGCTCGCGTACATCAAGAACGTGTATGTTTCCTTTTTGATAAACTTGGTAAAAGCTTGAAAATGGAATTTCTTTCATGATTTCTCCTGTAAGATATGTTATGTAAGGGATAGTATTTCATAGTTAAAGCCAATAGACTCTAAAAATCGGAACAAGTCTTGGGTTTTAATAAAGATCGTTTTTTCGTTGGTATTGGGATGGAAGGTCATGATCTCCTCTGACACAATGTCTTTATCGAAATAGACTCGAATATCTTTTTCTTCATTGTTCAATAAACCAAATGGAGAAACCGTTCCTGGCGGTAATTGCATTTTTTCAGCTAAAGAATCTGCTGAAGCCATGCGGATCCGGTTGGCTTCCACTTGCTCTTTGAAATCATCCATATCCAATGGTTTCTGGTCATCCATGATGAGCAAATAGTATTGAGTTTTCTTTTTGTTGGTCAAAAACATAGTCTTGGTCCGGACACCTTCTAAGCCTTCAATATAAGAATCCGCCTGCTCAGTCGTGAATGCAGGTGGGTGTTCCACCACATCAAATGAAATTCCCAACTCATCTAATTTTTCTTTAACTTGTTGATAAGGATCCATCGTCGCTCTCCTTTATTTTTGAATGATCTCTTGTACTAAGGTTTGCAATTCCGGCACCACCTCTGCCTCAAACCAAGGATTTTTAGCCATCCAGATTTGATTGCGAGGGGAAGGGTGAACAAGTGGAAAATAGGTTGGCAAATAGTCTTTAAAATGGTGAACGCGTTCGGTTACTTTGCCACTAACCTTTTCATGAAGGTAGTATGCTTGGGCATATTGTCCAATTAAGAGGGTCAATTCAATATCCGGACACTCCTTGAGGAGTTGAGGGTGCCACTTTTCCGCAAAGCCTTTGCGAGGTGGAAGGTCACCAGATTTTCCATGCCCTGGGAAATAAAAATCCATAGGAATGACCGCAAACAAACCAGAATGGTAAAAGGTGTCTTCGTCAACTCCTAACCATTCGCGCAGGCGGTCACCACTCTTATCCTTCCAGTAAATGCCTGCTTCTTGCGTTTTCAATCCAGGTGCCTGTCCGATGATATTGATACGAGCTGTCTTTGGAGCTGCAAAGAGTGGCTCGATTCCTTTATCTGTATATGCTTTATTTTGAGGATCTGCCATAATGGCTTGTTTAATGCTTTCAATCCTTGACATAAGTCCTCCTTCTATGGAAAAACTCAGCCAGAAAAACTGGCCGAGTAGTGGATTATTTGATTAGTTCATAGATGGCTTCTGCGTAAATAGCTGCTGCACGATAGAGATCTTCAACATCTGCGAACTCATTAGCTTGGTGCATGGTATTGACATAGTCTGGGAACATAGCACCAAAGGCAACCCCACGTTTCAAGAGGCGACCAAAGGTACCTCCACCGATCACTTGTTCATGTCCTTTGAGGCCAGTTTGTTTTTCGTAAACACGCAAGAGGGTGGATACCAATTCATCATCCATCGGAACATAGTGAGGTGTGTGACCATGGGCTGACAAGCTTACTGTAGCCACTCCTTCGATCTTTTCAAGGGTGGATTTGATGGTTTCAGGATCTGTACCTTGAGGGTAACGGATATTGAGGGCAATAGTGTTGTCTGCTTGGCTGTCATCAAAATGGAAGACACCTGCATTCATGCTCAATGGTCCCATTTTGGCATCTGTATGGGCAATACCTAATTTTTCACCAGCAAAATCTTCGTGAAGAAGTGAGGCTGTCACATGAAGGTAAGCCTTAGCAGCACCACCAAAATCAAATTGGTTCAACAAGAGAGCCAAGTAGGTCGCACCATTAATTCCATCTTCAGGAGTTGATCCATGAGCAGATTTCCCAACAATCGTAACGGTATAGGTTTCTTCATCAACAGTTGAGATTTCATACTTGAGTTGGTGTTCCTTGGCAAAGGCATCTAAGAGGCCAGCAAGATCTGGTAGTTGTCCAGAAACGACTGCAGTCGCTGACTCTGGTACCATATTTTCACGAAGGCCACCTGTAAAGCTATGAAGATGGGCACTTCCTGTGTTGTCATTTCCAAAATGAAGGTACTCAGTGATGTTTCCTTTTTCTCCATTGATGATTGGGAATTCCGCATCTGGTGAGAAGCCAAAATCTGGCTCAGGTAGTCCGACATGTTTGAAATAGTAATCCATGTCGCCCCAGCCTGATTCTTCATCTGTACCGACAACAAAGCGCACGCGCTTAGAAACAGGGAGTCCTAGGTCTTTAATGATCTTCAACCCATAGTAGCAGGCCATTGTAGGCCCTTTATCATCAGACGAACCACGCGCATAGAGCTTACCATCGATAATTTCTGGTTTGTATGGATCTGTCTTCCAGCCACTACCTGCAGGCACGACGTCCATATGGGCAAAGATCCCAAGCTCTTCTTCTCCTTCACCAAAGGTAAAGTGACCGGCATAATTGTCGACATTCTTGGTTTCATAGCCATCACGTTTGGCAATTTCCAAGAATTTTTCAAGAGCTTTTACAGGACCAGGTCCAAAAGGATGCTCTGCATCTGCCTTGCTGTCATCGCGTTCAGAATTGATTTCCAAGAGGCTGTATAGGTCAGCCATCATCTCATCGCGACGTTTTTCTACTTCTGCTTTAAAGTCAACTGTTGTCATGAATTCCTCCTCGATCTTCTATTTGCTAATTGGCTTAGCGTTTGTCAATGATTTCGTCCACTGGTAAGCGATAGCTTGGCTCTACTTTTTCAGCCGCATAGCCAACCGTAATCAAGACTTCCGGACGGAAACGCTCTTCGATGTCCAATACTTCATTGATTTTTGATTTATCAAATCCCAAGATAATATTGGTTCCAATGCCTTGGTCCGTCAAAGCAAGTACCAAGTTCATGGCCACAAGACCGGCATTCAAAGCCAAGTAATCACTTGTTTGTTGGGCATCATAGCGTGCAAATTCAGCAGGAAGATTTTGCATAAAGTATTGCAACTGCTCGTCTGTGAAGTTTTTCACCCCACCGACACGTGCAATCTTGCGAGCCCGTTTTTGCAAATCAGTATCTGTAAAGAGGGCGATGGTCACAGGTGCTTCCATGACTTGATCGTAGTTTGCACCATAGGCTAATTTTGCCAATTCCGCATTTTTTTGACGAACGACCACAAATTTCCAAGGCTGGCTATTGTGGGCACTAGGGGCCAAGGTTGCGATCTCAATGGCAGTCCGTACATCCTTTGGATCGACCGGTTGGTCAGTGAAATGCTTGATCGCATGACGTTTTTTGTTGAGTTCTAGGAATTTCATAGTCAACTTCCTTTTCTATTTCTGTTACCTCTATTTTAACACAAAATGAAAGAGCTTGCAGGGTTTTACAGCCTAAGATTGTGAAAAAAGAAGCGGACATTTTGAAGATCCGCTTCTTTGTTATAGGTTGAATACACAAGAGATCCACCTATGATTCATTGGAAAGATTGAAATAGGCAGCTACTTCTTTGGCATAACCGTATTTCTCAATTAAGCTCGTTAGAAGCTCGATGTTATGGCCCCGATAGTTATCCTCGCGTCTCAATTCTTCGTACATCTCAATAAAGGGAAGGCCCTTGTCCTTAGCATCTTGGAGCTCTGCTTCATAGTCATAGGCCACCTTACGAAATTGCAGGTTGGTCACCCCATCTTCTTCGACATCGATCAGAGCATACTGTGCTCTGTGGTTTTGAATTGGTTCCCAGTCAAAATAAGGCATACCAATAGTTCCTGGATTAAGGATCTGTTGGCCCTGACTGCCATAGCGAAGCAACTGTTTGTGGACATGACCGTAGATCGCCATATCCGTCTGATCATCCAGCAATTGGTCAAAGTTCTCCGTCGCATTTGCTGGACGCAAGTCTCCACCATAATTCTTTTCTGGCAAGTTGTGTGTCAGTGAAAAGCGAATGCCATTGACCTCCTTCTTCTCTATCAATGGAAGGGAGCGAAGCCAATCGATCCGCTTGGTATCAAGTCCTTCCATGAGGTACTGAGTAAGGCGAAGAAGTTGGATCTCCTGCGGATCCTCTAACCCGTACTCGCCATCTAAAGCCTCTAAGACACAATCGTCCCAATTTCCACGAACAGCCGCTGTAATAGGTATCGCATCCAGCAATTCAAAAAGGTCATCTCTTCCAGGACCCGGAAGTAAAATGTCCCCTAAAAGCCAGAATTCCGTCGCGCCTAGAGCACGCGCATCCGCAATCACTGCCTTAAGGGCTCTTGTATCTCCGTGAATATCAGATAAAATAGCGATTCTATTGTTCATTATAAACTCCTTATGATTGGTATGGTTCAGAATCCTCCGCCACTTCCACCAAGGGACTTGCTTCTTCTTGCTTTCCTTGATGGAGCTTGGCTTGCACTGCCTCCGCGACTGGTCGTGGGATACCGACCGTGACGATCTCATCTACAGTAGCTTCTTTGATCTTGGTCAGTGATTTGAAGTGTTTCATCAGCAACTGCTTGCGTTTTGGTCCCAAGCCTTCGATGCCGTCCAGCTGGGAGGAGAAGGAATTCTTAGACCTTAGCTGGCGGTGAAATGTGATGGCGAAACGGTGGACTTCATCTTGGATCCGTTGGAGGAGGAAAAATTCCTGTGAGGTGCGCGAAAGTTCAATGATTTGGAGAGGATCGCCAAAGAGCAATTCATGGGTCTGGTGCTTGTCATTCTTTTGTAGGCCTGCAATGGGAATATCCAGCCCCAACTCTTCTTGGATCACCTGTTTAGCGATATTAACCTGGCCCTGACCCCCATCGATAACGATCAGATCAGGTGGCGTCAGGCCATCCCGCATGACACGGCTGTAGCGTCTGCGAATGACCTCCCGCATGCTGGCATAGTCATCTGGTCCGACGACGGTCTTGATCTTGTACTTGCGGTAGTCCTTTTTGCTTGGCTTCCCATTGACAAAGACCACCATGGCTGAAACTGGACTGGTCCCCATGATGTTGGAGTTGTCAAAGGACTCAATGCGCACAGGAGTTGGAATTTGCAGGAGTTTTCCAAGATTTTCAATGGCACCTTGGGTCTTTTCCATCGATTTTTCAAGGAGATTGAACTTCTGCTCCAGACTGACACGTGCATTCTTAATGGCCAGATTGACCAACTGCTTCTTCTCCCCACGCTGGGGCTTAAGGACCTTGGTATCTACTAGGGCCTTGACCGCTTCCTCATCGATGTCTTGAGGGATCAAGATTTCATTGGGGATCAGGTGAGATTTCTCCTGGTAAAACTGCCCCACATAGGTCAAGAAATCCTCGTCCGGATCATTATAGTAAGGGAAGAGATTGACGTCGCGCTCGATCAGCTTGCCCTGACGGACAAAGAAGACCTGCACACACATCCAGCCCTTGTCCACGTAGTAGCCAAAGACATCCCGGTTCTGCAAATCCTTGGCCATGACCCGCTGTTTGGTCCGCAGGGTCCCAATAGCCTGGATCAGATCCCGATACTCGGCTGCCCGCTCAAATTCCATGTTTTGCGCAGCGGTAGTCATCTTGAGCTTGAGCTCATCGATAATCTTGTCATCCTGCCCCTTGAGGAAATCAGAAACCTCCTGGGCCATGCCCTTAAAATAAGCCTCGTCCTTGTGGCAGACTGTGTGGGCCATACATTGCCCTAAATGGTAGTAAAAGCAGACCTTGGAAGGTGGATTGGTACACTTGCGGAATGGGAAAATCCGATCCAAAAGCCGCTTGATCTCATTGGCCGCTCCTACGTCTGGATAAGGACCGAAATAGAGCCCACCATCCTTTTTGACCTGGCGCGTGATGATGAGGCGCGGATAGCGCTCATTGGTAATCTTGATGAAGGGATAAGACTTGTCGTCCTTGAGCATGATATTGTATTTGGGCTTGTTCTCCTTGATGAGGTTGATCTCAAGAAGCAAGGCCTCAATATTGGACTCGGTGACGATAAATTCAAAATCCACAATCTCAGATACCAGCGCTTCTGTCTTGGTATCGTGGCTCCCTCTGAAATAGGAACGCACCCGATTGCGAAGATTCTTGGCCTTCCCCACATAGATGATGGTACCGTTCTTGTCTTTGTGAATGTAACAGCCCGGACTCGTCGGCAAGAGCTCGAGCTTGGATTTAATCAAGTTATTCATACTCTCTATTATAGCAAAAAAGGGAGGGGTTAGCCTCTCTCTAGTATGTTTGTATTATTGTTATCCACCTTCACCAAGTAAAAAATAATTATTAAATAGTATATCAGACCCTCATCCTCAATCCTTCATCTTCACTTGCCCTTTTTCATAGCAAAAAAGAGGGGTCTAAAAGGATCCCCCTTTACTAGCAATCGATAAACTTTATCCTTTGAGATTAGCCATCTGGAAGATCGGAATCACATAAGGAACAATAGACATCAGGATAGTAAATAACACGAAGAACCAGAACCAGAAGGACGCGAGGGCACGCTGGAAAACTCCCGGTTGAGGTTTATTGGCTTGAATATAAGCCTTGATAGTTGGCCATTTAGTCGCAAGAACCACTATCATCACAATGGAACCAATAGCTAAAACACCGATTTGGAGCCAATTCGCTAGTCCCTCATCCACATGATAGGCTACATAATGCAGGCCTTGGGAAATGACAAAGTTATTGAAAATGTGATAGAAAATAGCCCACCAGATATTGTATTCAAAGGCAATGTAGCCGAATCCTAGACCAATGATACCTGCGAAAAAGAGCTGGTCAAAATTAGCATGGAAGAGGCCGAATAAAATAGCCGTCATGACAATGGCAAAGATTTTGCCATACCGTTCCAAGCCTCGCAAGCCAGCCCCACGGAAGAAGAATTCCTCTGTGATAGGACCAAAAAAGCCAGCATACAAGAGCATAGTCCAAGATCGCTCAATCGTATCTCCTAGATCTGGTGTTGGAGAATGAAGGCCAATGGTCTCAAACATGCGCTCAATCACTTGTGTCATCACAGATGAAAAGACTTGAGAAAAGCCAAGAAAGGCGAGAAGAATAAAGAAGACTGAAAGTGTCATCTTACGTCCCTTATGCTTAAGATCATATTTATAAAGGGCCTTCTTGCGATAGGCATTAAAAAGAAAGAGTCCAATGGAAATAGAGATGAGGTAGGGAATACCAGCCCAAACATTCAGGGCGTTTAGTTTCTCCGTTACTTGACTTGGATCTTTTCTGAGAGAGCCTGCTATGGTCAATCCAAGGAGGACTTCCCACAGGACGGTTACTAAGGTCATTACCAAGAGATAAATAGCAAGTGTCCCAGAATACCTTCCTATATCTTTTTTAGGGTCTAATAATCGGTTGTATTGGTTCATTTCTTCCTCCTAGAAAATAGATAAAAACACGCACAGACTCCTTCGTATAAGACAAAGAAAATCAAAAAGGCATGCATAAAGTAGTCTTCTGGTAATGCAAGAATAATCGAATCCACGCGCGGATCAAAGAGCCAAGTATTGTCCCCAGCAAATAAGACTTGATGAAAGAGAGTAAAGAATTGATCAAAGCCAATTATAACAGTCATCACTGCAAGCACTACTGGTAAAACCATCATCCAAAAGAAGAGACTACGGTACAGGGCCAGGTAGCCATTTTTGACGACTGTCCGCATAAACTGGATAAAACCAGGTAGAGTGACCAAGAAAACGACCGTCACCAAATGAAACAGGTACTTGACGGCCTCAAAATGGTGCAAGCCATTTTTGGAAGAGGGGAATTGAGGCATCTTCAACACCCATTGAAAAGGATTGGTCAAGTAGTTCATCAAGACATTAAAATTCTTCATGATGACTGAAGCCGAAAAACCAGTTCGGCTTTGAATCTCCAACCAATGGATCTCCATGGGATAGAGGACCCATGCTAGGCCAATGGTGAGAAGGATTGTAGCTGACAAGATAAAGAAAAATTGGTTGATTGATTTTAAACTTTTAAGCATCAAAATCCCACTCCGCTAAACTGGAAACAACATGTGTCGGTGCAATTGGTAAGGTTGGCACTTCTTCTGGTTTGGTAAAACCAGTCGTCACCAAAAGGGTTGGAATCCCATTGTCAATACCTGCACGAATATCTGTTAGATAATTATCTCCTACCATAACGACTTCTTCTCTTTCAAGACCCAAGTGTTCAATAGCCTTATCCATGATGATGGCCTTTGGTTTTCCAATGATCACAGGCTCGACCCGTGTCGCAGCCTCTACAAGCGCAATCAAGGATCCTGCACCTGGCATCAAGCCACGCTCTGTTGGAATGTTCAGGTCCGGATTGGTCCCAATAAAGTGTGCTCCTTTTTGAATCGCCAAGGTCGCAATAGCAAACTTCTCATAATCCACTTGCCAATCCAGGCCAATCACCACATAATCAGGTGCTTCTTCATCGATGATATAGCCAGCTTCTTCAATAGCGTCTTTGAGCCCCGCTTCTCCGATCACATAGACCTTTTTGCCCAAATTTTGGTCATTCATGTAGTCAATGGTCGCAAGGGTAGCTGTATAGATAGTCGAAACTGGGGTTTTTATATTGAAATGAGTAGCCAGCATATCCCGAACAGTCTCTGGTGTGCGGGTTGTATTGTTGGTCACAAAGAGATAGGGAATCTCACGCGCCTGCAATTCATGAACAAAAGCTTCTCCTGCAGGAATTCGTGATTTTCCTTTGTAAATAGTGCCATCCAAATCAATCAAATAGCCCTTATAGTGCATTTATTCTTCCTTTTCTGTTTCCGTTTCGTCATGTAACTTCTCTGCATCGACTCGTCCACCAGAACCATATAAGAGCAAGGCTCCAGCATAGAGGACAAATTGTAACACCAAACCTGTAAAATTAATCCCTTGACTTCCCGATTGGGTGAACAAGAAGGATGCTACCATGAGGATGACAATGGTCAATAACAAGCCTATCACGGTTGCCTGATCCACACTGATTTGATAAACCGTGCGTTTAGTGCTCCGATTTTTCCCGTCAGACTTAGTTTCTGGTTGCAAATTCTCGACAAAATCCGTCACTAAGGTCGCAGCGAGGCTGACTGTTGTGCTAAAGAGCACGCCTTGAGACAAGCGGTGATAGAAATTGGACCAGAAGGATCCTGATTGGCTAGTAATCCCAATCGAGAAGATCATGACCGGTAAAAGAAAGGCCAAGGTGAAATGGATCCAGACCCGATACCAGCGTATATCTTCTCTTAAAAAGCGATTAAAACTCTCTAAATTCAAGCGATAGCGGAAAAATTTATAAATTTCCTCTACCAGGATGATGCCCAAAGCACAAAGAGTCAAGAGCCAATCTCCCAACATGTACAAAGGGTTCTTTTGACGCTTGGCATAGGCCACAACCCGTTTTTGATAGCTTTCAAGTTCCTGTTTTTTATTTTTTAATCTTCTACTTTCCATAATTCCAACCCTTTTCTTCTACTTCTTCCCACTCAATTTCAGCTTGGGCATTGATCTGACTATCTGAAGTAATTTGGTGCTGAGTTTTCAAGCCCTCTTGTTCATATTGAGAGGTGATGAGACCTCCTGCTAGCACTTCTTTGACATATTTTAGATGAACTTTTTTAGGGATATGATGGGTCAAGAAGTCTGCTCCCATCACCTCAAAAACCCAGTCCAAGTACTTGCTATTGTTGACATGTCCGTTCATATCCAAGTCGTAAAACCGAACTCGGTATTCTTGTTCCACGCCACCTTCTAATTCTTTGAAACGGGGACCGCGGAGCATGGTTTTTGAAAATTCAGAGTCAAAGGCATCCGTGATTTCACTCATAACAGGATGAACCTTGCGTGTATCACGATCCATCAAGACAAAGGTCGCGACCATCTCAATGATAGTATTTCCTGCTTCATCCTTGATATTAAAGGCCCGGTAGCAGAAAAGTCGATTGTGACTCTTGGCATAGGTTTCAATAGTGATTTTCTCATCAAAAACAGGGAGACGCTCAATCTTCATATTGTAATCCGTGATAATCCAGACTAGATTGTAATTCTCTAGAATGTACATATCACTCATGCCCAGCTCAATCGATTGCATGCCTGATACCTGCAAAGACAGCAAGATCAATTGCGGAATTTTTATAAATCCATTGACATCGCTCATATCAAACGGAATTTTCATGCTGTATTCAAATGTTTTTGCCATTTTCTACTCCAAAATAAACTTCTCTGCTACAGTGTCTCCTAAAAAGAGACCTTTCTTGGTCATTCGTACAATGTCCTTGTCAGGTACCAAAAGGCCCTGCTGGATCAATTTCTCAACCACTGATCCATATTGTTGGTCAAAATTCACACCAAACTTTTCTTCGAAACGTTTCTTGGAAACGCCTGTTTTCTTACGCAGTCCCAGAAACATCTCTTCTTCCATCATTTCAGTCTGAGTCAGATGTTCCTCCTGGACACGCGCATTTCCCTCTTCGACCGCCTGCATATAGTGACGGATAGGCCCATGATTCTTGTAGCGAACACCGTTGACATAGCCGGATGCACCAGCTCCTAAGCCATAATACTCTGCATTATCCCAATACATGAGGTTGTGGCGACTTTCAAAACCAGGCTTGGAGAAATTGGAAATTTCGTAATGCTCAAAGCCCGCACGCTCCAACTCCTGAATGATGTATTCAAACATCTCCGCTTCTAACTCCTCTTTTGGTAGAGGAAGCTTGCCCCGTCTCATCCGATTCATAAAGACGGTGTGATTCTCTAGAATCAAGCTATAGAGGCTCATATGGGGAATGTCGAGGGCAAGAGCCTTAGCGACATTTTCCTGGACCTGCTCCATGGTTTGCGTCGGAAGGGCATAGATGAGGTCGATCGAAATATTGTCAAAACCAGCCAGCTTCAGACGATCGATATTGTCATAGATATCCTGCTCTTGATGGCTCCGACCAATCTTTTTGAGCAAGCGATTATCAAAGGTCTGTACGCCTAAAGAAACCCGATTAACCGGTGAATCCTTCAAAACAGCAATCTTATCCGGATCCAAATCACCAGGATTGGCCTCGATGGTCAACTCCTCCATCTGAGAAAGATCAAGTGACTTGGTCAGCTCCTTGAGCAGATACTCTAGCTGATCCGCAGTTAAGGCTGTCGGTGTCCCACCCCCAATATAGAGAGTCCGTAAATTTGTGATTTCTTCCCGACGAAATTCTTGGATCAAATGATCCAAATAAGCATCGACCGGTTGGTTCTTAATAAAAACCTTCGAAAAATCACAATAAAAACAAATCTGGGTACAAAATGGGATGTGGACATAAGCGGACGTTGGTTTTGTATGCATACCTTTAATTATACCATAAAATCCCCCTAAGTCCGAGAAGAAAAGGGTGGATGACGCAAGGATTTCCTTGACAAGAAGGAATGAAAAGAATAGAATAAAACTAATCACATTCGGAGGTAAGGAGATATGAACAACTAAGTTTCGTTAAATAAGATACTTTATTTAGTGGACTGCTTGTTCTATCTCTTTTCGTGTGCCCTCTCGCCTATTGTCCAACTTTTTGTTGGCTTAATAAGGTCTTTTTCTGTTTGGGTTTCACTTGAATACAGCTCTACTAAATAGGTAGAGCTGTTTTTTTGTCCCAGTAGAAAGGAATCTTATGCTAAAACTATCCCACCTCACCATCCGCCACACAAAAGATTTACGCGATTTGGTTCGCGATCTGTCCCTAACTATTCATGAAGGGGAAAAAGTTGCCATTATTGGCGAAGAAGGAAATGGAAAGTCTTCTTTGCTTCATGTCCTTATGTCCCCAAAATCCCTACCAGATTATATGACCATAGAAGGTGAAATCACCACTTCTTTTCACTCCTATGCCTATATTCCCCAGACTTTGCCGGAAGCCTTGAAGGGAAAAAGCTTGGAAGAATATTTTTTTGGAGAGGATGAGCTAGACTATGCCACCCTCTACAGACTGGCTGATCAATTGCAATTTGATAGCGACCGCTTTGCGAGCGACCAAGCTATTGGAAGTCTATCTGGAGGAGAAGCCCTCAAAGTCCAACTGCTTCACGAACTTTGCCGTCCTCATGAATTGCTATTTTTAGATGAACCTTCAAACGATCTGGATTTGGAAACCCTGGACTGGCTCCAGCAGATGATCCAAACGAGCCCCCAAACCATCCTATTTATTTCCCATCATGAGGATTTTTTGACGCAGACGGCGGATACCATTATTCATCTAAGACAGATCAAACACCGCAAGGAGGCTGAAACCATTGTAGAGCACCTAGGCTATCAAGACTACAGTAGCCAGAGGGAGCAACAATTCAAGCAACAGACTCAGCAAGCTGCCAACGATCAACGAACCTACCGAAAAACAATGGAGAAGCATCGCCGCGTCCGTCAGCAAGTTGAAACATCCTTACGAAACACTAAGGATAGCACTGCTGGACGTCTCCTGGCAAAGAAAATGAAGTCCCTCCTCTCACAAGAAAAGCGCTACGAGCGAGAATTCCAATCCATGACTCCCCAACCCTATGATGAGGAAGTCATCAATCTGCATTTTCCTCCCCTCACTCCCTTGTCTCCTCAAAAACGAGTCCTTCTATTAGATCAGGAAGAACTCGCCATTGGTGATCGGGTCCTGGTCAAGAACCTCTCCCTTACTCTTCTAGGACAGGATAAAATAGGGATTATCGGTTCCAACGGTGTGGGGAAATCCACTTTCCTAAAAATGATATGGAAAAGTCTACAGAAGAATGAAAGTATCCGCACTGCCTATATGCCACAAGATTACACTGAAGGCCTCCCTCTGACTCAGACACCGGTTCAATTTCTACAGCATTCAGGCGATCGCGAAGAAATCAACACCATTCAATTGCATTTAGCCTCCCTCAACTTTACCTATTCTGAAATGCACCATCCGATCTCTGAACTTTCTGGTGGCCAGCAAGGAAAACTCTATCTCCTTCAACTAGTGCTCACAAGTCCCCAATTTCTACTCTTGGACGAGCCTACTCGCAATTTTTCCCCCACTTCTCAACCAGAGATTCGACGCCTATTCGCAGACTACCCAGGCGGACTAGTCACGGTCTCTCACGACCGGACCTTCCTCAAAGAAGTCTGCCAAAAGATCTATCGTCTGACCGAAAATGGTTTGGTAGAAATAGAGTCGCTCTAACGTAAAAAAGATTGGCCAAAACCAATCTTTTTTTCTATTTCTTCGCTGCCTCTTGTACCATTTCTTGGGTGCGTTTGTAGGCTGCTTCCACTCCTGCAATGATGTCGCCCCGTAGGCCGACTTGTTCTAAGCGGTTGACTCCTGCGATGGTAGAGCCACCTGGGCTACAAACTGCATCTCGCAAGCGGGCTGGGTGCTCACCTGTCTCTAGGACCATTTGACTGGCTCCTTGGAAGGTCTGTGCCGCCATCTGCAAGGCTTGCTCTCGTGTAAGTCCTAATCCTACTCCTGCATCTGCCATGGCTTCAATCATCTGATAGACAAAGGCTGGCCCACAGCCTGCGACAGCCGTTGCAGGATCCATTAATTTTTCCTCGATCTCGTAGAGAGCCCCCGCTCCTGCTAAGAGCTGCTTGACCTGGGCTATCTGCTGGTCTGTCACTGCTTGGGAACGGGCCAGACTGATAACACCTTGACCAATGGCCACAGGCGTATTGGGCATGATGCGGATGATACCCATCTGGTCGTTCTGGAACACGTCAGCCATCTTTTCTAGTTCCAAGCCTGCGGCCATGGAAACCAGCAAGAAATTAGAGCGTTGAGCCAAGATGCCTTTATACTCTTCTAAAAGTGGGCAAATCTGATAGGGTTTGACCCCTAAAAAGATTACTTCAGCCTCTTGAAAGACTTGTTCAAGCTCAGACGCCGTTCCCCCATACTGGCTGATAAAATCCTGCACCTTTTGTGGAGAACGATTGACCAAGAGCAAGTCTGTGGCAGCCACTTCTTTTGCGACTGCTTTGGCTAGACTAGCTCCCATGTTTCCTAGTCCAATAAATGCTACTTTCATTTCTTACCTCACTTGACCATTTCCACTGACGATATATTTGTAACTGGTCATTTCCCGGAGTCCCATCGGTCCACGCGCATGGAGTTTTTGGGTTGAGATCCCCATTTCACAACCTAAGCCAAATTGACCCCCATCTGTAAATCGTGTCGAGGCATTGACATAAACAGCTGCAGAATCTACCTGCTTGGTGAAGTAAGCAGCAGTCTCAGGATTTTCAGTCACAATGGCATCTGAGTGATGGGTACTATGCGCTTCAATGTGGTCCACCGCTTCCGCGACTCCATCAACGACCTTAACAGCTAAAATATAATCTAAAAATTCGGTATCAAAATCCTGTTTCTGCGCTGCTGTCCCAGAAATGATAGCCTGTGCTTGCTCATCTAGACGCAATTCAACCGATCTTTCCCGTGCATCCACTAAACGCTCTTTAACCAAAGGCAAGAAATCAGACGCGATCGCTCGATCGACCAAGAGGACCTCCATGGCATTGCAGACGGATGGACGGCTTGTCTTAGCATTTTCAATAATGGCGAGGGCTTTCTGGAAGTCAGCCTCCTTGTCCACATAGACATGGACGATCCCAGTTCCTGTCTCGATCACGGGGACAATGGCATTTTCAACCACCGCTTGGATCAATCCAGCACCACCACGTGGAATGAGCAAATCTAGATAGCCCTTAGCCTTCATCATAGCAAAGCTAGAAGCTCGACTCGTATCTTGGATCAGTTGAAGAAGATCTGGATGGAGTCCGCCTTCTTCCAATCCAGCCTTGAGGGCTGTCACGATCGCTTGAGCAGAATGAAAGGCGTCCTTTCCAGTACGAAGGACCACTGCATTTCCACTCTTGATGGCAAGCGCTGCAGCATCTGACGTTACATTTGGACGGCTTTCATAAATGATGCCAATAACACCCATGGCGACTCGAACTTTCTGGATTTCAAGGCCATTTTCCAAGACTTCAGTATCCAGCACTTCCCCAATCGGATCTGGCAGGTCTATTAAAGCACGAATTCCTTGTGCCATACCGGCAATCCGCTCTTGATCAAGAAAGAGGCGATCCAGCATGACTTCAGAAATCTTGCCGCGTGCTGCTTCCATATCGATTTGATTGGCTACTAAAATGGCTTCCGTCGCTTTCAAAAGCTGGCTAGCCATGGCCTCCAAAGCCTGATTTTTAAGAGCTGTACTGGCTGTATTGATGCTTTTCTTAGCTGATCTCGCTAAGGCTAATTGTTCTTGTGTTGTTCCCATACGTTGTCCTCTAGAATTCTGTAAAGAGTAAGTCAATTTCAGGAGTTACCGAGATCCAGTCATCCCGGTGGATGAGGATTCCCTTGGCTTTTTTAGATTGGAGTAGATCGCGCACAGCTGATTGGCCGAGACGGACCTTGCCTTTTCCTAGTAATTGACCAGTCTCTTGATGATAGACGCTGACGATATCATGATAAGAAAAATCTCCTTCTGCCTTGGTCACACCAGAAATCAATAGACTCTTTCCATGATCCAACAGGGCTTCCGCTGCTCCAGCATCCACCCAAACGGCTCCTTTACTTTCTGCATAAAAGGCTAGCCATTGTTTCTGGGTTTTTAAGCCCTTGTCCTCTGCAAGGAAGTAACTGCCATCCGCTTGCTCTTCTGCTGCTTCGATCAAGGCATCAGACTTGAGAGACGAGCAAATATAGACAGGAACCCCTGACTCGGTCGCAAGGGTCGCTGCCTTGAGTTTGGTCAACATACCGCCAGTTCCATTGCTACTGCCAGCACCACCAGCCATCTCGATCATCTCGCGAGAAATGTATTCGATTCGATCCAAGCGCTTAGCTGTTGGATCCTGAGAAGGATTGGCTGTATAGAGACCATCGACATCCGTTAAAAGCACCAAAAGATCAGCTTGAACCATGGCTGCAACCTGCGCACTCAAGGTATCATTGTCACCTACTTTTAACTCGGCAATCGAGACCGTATCGTTTTCATTGATAATCGGAATGGCCCCACGATTGAGCAAGACAGAAAGGGCCTGGTGGGCATTCTTATAGCGGCGTTGATCCGCAAAGTCATCCTGGGTCAACAAAATCTGCGCAGAAACAATGTTGCGTAAGAGCAGGTTGGCTGTATATTCTTCCATCAGTAAGCCTTGCCCAACTGCCGCAGAGGCTTGCTTGTCTGCCACCTTAGTCGGCCGTTTCTTAAAACCAAGGGCGCCAAACCCAGCAGCAACCGCCCCTGATGAGACCAAGATCAACTCATGGCCCGATTCGTGTAAGAGAGCCAACTGCTGGGTAATGACCTTGACCTTCTGTCTGGAGAGACTCCCATCGGGATTGGTCAAAGACGAGGTCCCTACTTTAAAGACGATTCGTTTTGCTTTCATCTCTATTTTTCTTTCTAATACTATTTATTTCGTATGTAATGAAAGTGACTGAATCTCCATTCAGCCATCTTCACTATCCTTTTCGAAGGTCTTCCAGCGTTTTCTCAAAGATCGCTGGCACTTCTGCCGTAAATTCCAAGGTCTCTCCTGTACGAGGATGGGTAAAGCCGAGTGTCCGCGCATGCAGAAACTGTCCTTGTCCTTTGAGTGTCTTCTTAGGACCATAAGCAGGATCTCCAGCTACTGGATGGCCGATATAGGCCATGTGCACCCGAATTTGGTGGGTGCGACCGGTCTCCAGTTGCAACTCTACCAAGGTGTAATTTCCAAAGCGCTCCAAGACTTGAAAACGGGTCACTGCAGGTTTTCCTTTCGCCGTCACTGCTTGTTTTTTCCGGTCCTTTTCACTGCGACCAATTGGTGCTTCGATCATGCCCCGATCGTTCGGAAGATTGCCATGGACAATGGCCCAATACTTCCGGAGAGATTTTTTGTCTTTGAGTTCCTCTGCTAAGGCGACGTGGGCTTGGTCATTTTTTGCGACCATCAAGAGGCCTGACGTGTCTTTGTCAATCCGGTGGACGATCCCTGGACGCAATTCTCCATTGATCCCTGAAAGGTCCTTGACATGGTATAAGAGCGCATTGACCAAGGTCCCGCTGGTATGACCCGCACTGGGGTGAACAACCATACCCTGTGGCTTATTGACCACCACAACATCCTGGTCCTCATAGACGATGTCTAAGGGCAGATCTTCTGCTTCATAGCTGACCTCTTCCACTTCTGGGACTTCATACTGGATGATATCTCCTTCTTTGACCGTATACTTAGCTTTTTTCACGGTTCCATTGACCAGAACTTTTCCTTCTTTGATCTGCTCATTGGCCACAGCTCGTGACAAGGGAGTCAAATCCGCCAAAGCCTTATCCAGTCGCGCACCGGCTACTTCGATTTTAATTTCCATGCGTTTCCTCTTTCAACATCAGGATCAGGAGCAAGAAAACTCCAACTGTCAAATAACTATCTGCTACATTAAAAATGGCAAAATTCATAAAATCCAGGTGGAACATATCGACTACAAAGCCCTGACGCAGGCGATCGATAAAATTCCCCAATCCACCCGCAATCACCAAGGTCAAGCCTGTCACCATCCAAAGCGATCCCTTGAGGTGCTTATAGAGATAGTAAAAGGCCCCCACCATCACGACTAGCGTGATGAGGGTAAAGAACCATTGCTGATTTTCAAGAAGCGAAAAAGCTGCACCTGTGTTTTGAAGATAAGTCAGACTGACCACATGGGGAATAAAAGACTTGACGACACCCAGTGGAATGTTCTTCACCACATACCATTTGACCAGCTGATCCAGTAGGACCAAAAGGACGATCGCTACTGGGACCATTGTTTTTCTCTTCATTTCTTACCTCTTTTGATCAAAATATTCTACCATGACCTCGACAAACTTCTCTGCTACAGGAGAGAGATCCATCTCTTCGCGTTTGACATAGACCATTTTATTGTCTAAGTTGTCTTCCAAAGGAATCACGGTAATGCCATTCACGGACTGGCTATCCAAAAAGCCAGATCCCGTCGCATAAGCATCCGTCCGCTCCAAGATTCCATTCAAGGTAGCCCGGTCGGTCACATTGAACATTTGTGAGCTCGAGCTGGTATCGACAAAGTTCTCTGAATAATAGAGGTACTCATCTTTTTCTTGGGTAAAACGAACAGTTGGCAACTGAGCTAGATCTTCCATAACCAGTTTTTTCTTCTTAGCCAAAGGATGTCCTTTGCGAAGATAAATATGAGTCTGAAAAGGAATCAAATCCACTACTTCAAGCCCTAATTTATCGACCCGTTGCATAATCCCCTTGGTATTTTGACGATTGAGATAAATAATCCCCAACTCACTATGCCCTTGAGCCACTTCGTCCAAAATTTGAACCGTCGTTGATTCAAAGATGCGGAAGTTTTTATTTTCCGGATAGCGGATCGAGAATTCCGTCATCAAAGGTGGCAAGAAGTCATAGTGTTGACTAGAAATAGAGAATTCTTTCTTCTCTTCTTCAGGACTGGCATATTGATTTTGAAACACATCAAACCCTTTGACCACGTCCTGCGCTTTTTCATAAAATTCCATTCCCCGACGGGTCAAAAAAGTCCCAGAACTGGTCCGACGAAAAATCTTAAACCCCAGTTCTTTTTCCAGATCTCTGACGGAGATGGACAAGCTAGGCTGACTCACATACATTTTTTCAGCAGCCTCACGAAAAGTACCACTGTTGGCAATCGCCACTACATATCGTAATTGTTGTATATTCATTCTATTTTCCTTATTACAGTATCGATCTATTATACCATAAATTAGGGGCTGAAAGAAGAGATCCGTTTAAGAGACACTCATCAAGTGAAAATAAAAAACTGGAACTAAAACAGTTCCAGTTGATACTTATTCAATCACTTGGCTTTCAGCTACTTTCTTGTACCAATGAGCCGATTTCTTTGGATAGCGCTCTTGGGTTTCAAAGTCCACATAAAAGAGACCATAGCGTTTTTCATAACCATTAGACCAAGAGAAGACGTCCATGAGAGACCAGATGAAGTAACCTTTGACATTAGCACCATCTGCAATCGCATCAGACAAGACCTCCAAGTGTTGCTTCACATAATCAATCCGGCCATCATCGTAAACAGTGTTGTCCACAAATTCATCTTTGTATCCAAGTCCGTTTTCAGTGATGTAGATCTTCTTGTAGTTTGGATAATCTTTCTTGACACGCATGATTTGATCATACAAACCTTGAGGGTAGATGATCCAGTCCCAATCAGTACGAGGTACATAGTCAGGAGCTACACGACGTCCAACACCTTTGATTTGGTATTTAGAGCTTCCTTTTTCCCCTTTACCGTTGTGGATGATTTCAGTTTCACCATCAAAGGCTTCCATCCAGTCACTCATGTAGTAGTTAATTCCAAGGAAGTCGTTTAGATCTTTAGCTGCTTCAAGTGCTGCAAAGTCTTCGTCCCGAAGATCCAGACTACCACCATTAACTGAAAGAATGTGGTTTACCCCTTCCATGGTTTCATCTGAATAATGACCGAGGTAAGTAGCATCCAAGATAAATTTGTTGTGAATGATATCTTCCAACTCAGCAGCACGTACGTCTGCAGGATTTTTAGGATCCAATGGATACTTAGTTGGAAGAGCATGAACAACCCCGATTTCACCTGTATACCCTTTGTCTTTGTACAATTTCACAGCACGTGCATGAGAAACCATCATATTGTGGTGTGATTGGAAGACTTTGGCAAGGTCATATTGAATACCTGGTGGGAATTTACCTACTAAGTATTGACCATCACCGATTGGGCCAATTTCATTGAAGGTTGTCCAGTAGTTGACTTCTGGGAATTCTTCAAAACAGAAGGCAGCATAATCTACAAAGTGTTCGATATTTTCACGATTCAAGAAGTCTCCATTTGAGTGAAGAGCTTCAGGAGTATCAAAGTGGTGAAGAGTTACGAATGGTTCTACATGACGTTTATGGCATTCTGCAAATAACTTATGATAGAATTCTACCCCTTTTGGATTGACTTCACCATAACCAGTTGGGAAAATACGTGACCAAGCAATAGAAATACGAATTCCGTTTACGCCATATTCTTCAGCCAACTGTAAGTCTACTGGATATTTATGGTAGAAATCACTTGCTGGTTCAGCAGTATACCAATAGTTGTCTGCTAAGTATTTGTCCCATGCAACTGGTCCTTTACCATCTGTATGAGTCGCACCTTCTGCCTGGTAGGCAGCTGTCGCCCCACCAAAAATAAAATCTTTAGGAAGTGTTTTTGTCATTTTTTCACCTATTTCTTAATTGAACCAAATGAAAAGTGAGCGGAGAGGAGTTAGTGAGCCATCCATCTCCATCTCACTTCTTGTTCCAAGCCACCGAATTGTGACATGAGGAGGTAAAAACGATATATTTTTACCGACGAATTAACAAGTCGATTAGGAAAATCGCCATAGCGATTTCCGTTACGATAGGAGACTGTTTCACAGTCCCTATCGTTAATCGAATTGCGCTTGAACGAATGCAAGAGCGCCTTTACCATCACGTGTCAATTTGATGTATTGAGCACCTTCTGTCTTAGCCAATTTAATGCCTAGTTTATCTGTTTCTGCCCTCATGTCTTCATAGTTAGAAGCTACTTGAGGGGCAAGGATAACAAGGTCAAATTCTGGCAACATTTCACGGTGAGCACCGTAACCACCAGCAGCGGCCTTTACAGGAACATTGTATTCTTTAGCAGCTTTATTCAAAGCATTTGCAAGAAGACCACTTGTACCACCACCTGCACAAAGAACCAATACGTTTGTTTCTTTTGTGATATTGTTTTGAGCTGGTTCATTTTCAACACCAGCTTTTTCAAGAACAGCATCAGCTTTCGCTGTATTGAAGTTTGCAGCTACTTTTTCTTTCAAGCTGTCGTTAGCTTTACCAGAACGTTCTTCTTCAAGAATTTGTTCATCGTAAACTTTTACGAATGGGTAGTAAATGATCACGTCTACTACAACAAGAAGTACAGCAAGGATGAAGGAAAGAACTTGGAAGTTAGTACCAAGAACTAGACCAAGTGGGGCTGGAGTTGTCCATGGTAGGTTAGCAGTAAATGAGTTCATTCCAAGTGTATCGATAAAGAATTTGAAAATCCAAACGTTTGCAATTGGAGCAAAGATAAATGGAATGAAGAAGATTGGGTTCAATACCAATGGAGCACCGAACAAGATTGGTTCGTTAACACCAAAGAATGTTGGGACTACAGATGCACGTCCAATTGCACGGTTACGTTTTGATTTCGTTAACCACATGAACATAAATGGAACAACAAGAGTCGCACCAGTACCACCCAAAGTAACAATAAACATTTGAGTACCTGAAGTAAGAATCTTATCTGCGTGCATTCCTTGTTGAATCAATTTCAAGTTTACTTCAGCATTTGCATAAGTAATCGCTGCGATAGCTGGCTCAACAATTGAAGGACCATGGATACCTACAAACCAGAAGAAGGCATAAGCACCAAAGATAATTGTAATTCCAAGGTAACCGTCAGCAGCTGAGAATAGTGGAGCAAGAAGGGTACCGATTGATTCAGCAACCGTTACATGAAGGCTTGCTTTAACAACTAATTCAAGTGCGTACAAGAGTACAACTGATAATGTAAATGGAATCAAGTCTTTAAATACTTGTGAAATATTTGGTGGAACCTCGTCCGGCATGCGGATGGTCACATTGTTTTTCACACAGACTTTGTAAACATTAACAGTAATGAATGCAGCAATAAAGGCTGTTAACAACCCTTTAGTCCCCATGAATGCTGTTAAGAATCCACCTTCTTTAGCAGGTTCAGCAGCCATGAGCAAGAAGCCAACCATAGAAGCCAACATTGTTGAAATGAAGTTTATTTGGTTGGTTGCTGGGAGGTCACGGTTCATTGAATCTGTCAAAGCCTTAGCCGTTGTCCCACCAACGAAGAAGGCCAAGATGCCCATAGAATAGCTATATGGAGTCATCAATAAAGTTTCAATATCTTTAGACCAATGGAACCCCCAAGCGTTTGGTACATACGCAATTAGGATGAAGATAGATGAGAAGAGGATCACAGGCATCCCTGCAATGAAACCATCCCGAATCGCTCGCAAATATTTATTACGAGAAATCTTTTCAAAGAAAGGTTTCCCTTTTTCAATTAGTTCAATCAGTTTATTCATTATTTTGCTCCTCTTTTATATAGTTCAATCAGATGGTGAATCACGTCTTTTAATAAGATCGTTGTCATGAGATGGTCTTGACCATGCATCATGGTGATGCTATAGGGGATTTCTTCTCCTGCAGCTTCTTGCGCTAGCATGGTCGTTTGAGATTTGTGAGCCTCAGCGATACAGGACCCTGCTTCTTCTACTAAGGATTCTGCTTTCGCAAAATCACCATTTTCAGCAGCTTTTAATGCTTCTATTAATTTTGATCGAGCGTCACCGGCATAAGCGACAATTTCAAACCCAAGTAATTGGACTTCTTCTTTATTCATGTTGGTTCCTCCTTATGATACCTTTTGAAAATTTTTATAATAGACGTTGAATATGCAAGGCTAAATAGACTTTTTCATTAGGAGATATCTTAGCTCCAGTCTGTTCAGCGATGGTTTGGTAGATCTGATGACTAATCTCATAAGCCTTTGGATAACTTAGCTGGATCAGTTGTTCCATCTCGCTCAAGCCTTCAGGATCCTCTCTTCCCTTATCTAGGGAGTCAAGGAAATAATTAAGATGGATCATAAAGCGATCGTAGAAATGACTGTTCTCTTCTTTTCGTTTCAATCCATTTTGAGCTAATTTTTCCTCTACAGCTTTCAAAATCGCTTGGCGATCTTGGACATCAGGATCCTGCTCATGAATGACTTCCCCTTGTGCATTGATGAAGTGATAGGCGATACGATTCACTTCGTCATCAGGAAATTGATCCAAGAGCCGCTCTCGAAAGATTTCAATCGCTTCTTTTGCAATTTTATAGGGGATCGGATGCATAGCAGACGCATCAGGAAGATCACTGTGTTTATATCTTCCCTGTTGAACTGCCTGGTAAGAACAAAAGATGTGATCTGTTAGTGTCACATAGATATATTCTTGAACAGGATAAGCATATTTCTTAGACAAGGTATCAATCACTTCATAAGTGGTTGTAATGAAATCAAGAGGAACATCCTTTAGAAGGGCCATAAAGTTTTCTCTTGACTCATCCGTGTTTAAACGAAATACTTTTTCGACCTTATCATCAGCCACTAGATCATTTTTCTTTTTCCCAAAAGCAATCCCACTCCCAATAACAATTAACTCTTGTTGTAGTTCATTTTGAACCAAAGCAACATTATTGTTCATTGGATGGATAATACGATACATGAGGCTCTCCTTTGTGAAATTTGTTAAAAGCAAATAAAAATGACCACGAAGCAACTGAAAAAACTAGCCTATGCTAATCATTCAATCTACTTGTGGTCACGCCTAATCTAACTTAGTAACGCTCACTGCTATTTAACTTATGAACTTATTCTATCATAAGTTTTTTATTTTGTAAACCCTTACAGCGAAAATTTTTAAACATTTTTTATAAAAAATAAACAAAGCCTAAAAATAATGAAGAACATTGGAAGGAATTTCTTCCTTCCAATGTTCTAAATGTTGCTTTAGGAGGCAATAACAATTTGTTTCTTACACGCGTTCTGTCCAAGGTGTTGCCACTTTAGCCAAGACTGCGTTCAATTCTTCAATATTTTGACGACCTTCTGTACGAAGCCATTCACGAGCAGCTGCTTCTCCATCTTTGATGTAAGCTTCTACTGAACCTGCCCATGTCGCACGTCCACAAAGAACACCGTTGAAGTTAGCACCTGATGCATGAGCAAATTCCAAAGTTTCTTGGAAGAGTTTTGCGGATACACCCGCACTGAGGTAGATGTATGGAAGGTTGGTTGCTTCTTCTTGTTCTTTAAAGAAGGCAGCAGCTTCTTCACGACTATAGACAACTTCACCTTCTCCAAAACCTTCCACGTAGTTGACATTGACAGGAACTTCTACTTTCAATACATCGATATTGAAACGAGGATCTGAGAAGACTTTCATAGCTTCAATGACTTTACGAGGTTTCACTTTTGCATATTCAGCAGAGGTTGCATCTGCAATTCCTTCATCATAAGCCAAGATTTCAAGGAAGAATGGAATGTCTTCTGCCACACATTCTGAACCGATGCGTTCGATATAAGCTTGTTTTTCTTGGTTGAGTTCATCTGCACTGTCTACATCATAGTAGAGCAAGAACTTCACAGCATCTGCGCCTTGTTCTTTGATGCGTTTTGCTGACCAAAGGTTCAAGCAGTCAGGCAAGCGTTTGGTGCTAGAAGTATCGTAGCCTGTCTTTTCGTATGCGAGCAAGAGTCCTGCATCTTTGTCCAAGGCTTTTGTAGCAGGTAGACCATATTCTGGGTCCAATAACATAGATGAAGCATATTTTGTCAATTCATCAGCTACAAGGACTTTTAATTCTTCCATTTGTGCTACAGTTGGCTCAGTGTCTTGGTATTTGGCCATCAAGCGTTTCAAAGCTCCACGTTGGTCGAAGGCCAAAGCTGAAATGACACCGTCTTTTGTACTAAGACGTTCCAAATAGTTGCGTTTTTGTTCTGTTAATACCATTTTATACCTCTTTTACGATTAATTGTTGATACAAGGCATCATAGTGCCCCATGTTGACATGTCCTGTTTGCGCTTCTTGCGCATTTAACATTCCAAGAACATTTGCTTTCTTAAGCAAGTCTGCGTCACTCTCATGATGATAGAGACCAGATGCAATCCCTGCAACAGTCGAATCACCAGATCCGACTGGATTGACGACATCGATCTTAGGAATATCTACCTTATAGAAGACATCCCCATGCTTAGCGAAAGCGCCATTTGCACCAAGGGAGACAATCACCCATTCGATGCCATCAAAGAGAGAATCCTGAAGAACTTCTTTTAAGTCTTCCACATTCTTACTCACTTCTTTTCCTAACAACTGTGATAATTCTTCATTGTTTGGTTTAATGACCGTAGGCTTGACAGCTGCTTGAATGGCAGCTTCTAAAGAAGCTCCCGAGCAATCGAGTACGACTGGTTTCCCAGCTTCCCTTGCAATCTTGACAAGGCTAGCATAGTAGTCCACTGGTAAACCAGCAGGAAGACTTCCAGAGATGGCAACAACCTCTACTTGTTCAACCAAGTGACGATAATGGTCTAGAAAGTCTTTCCCTTCTTTCTCAGAAATGGTTGGACCTTTTTCTAAGATTTCTGTTTGCTTGCCTTCGTGAAGGATGGCGATACAATTACGTGTATCTCCAGCAATTTCAAAGAAACGTTCCTCTATCCCTTCTCCTAAATGATCGAGAATGAATTGCCCTGTTCGACCACCAAGTAGGCCAGTCGCTGCCACTGGATCCTTTATCTCAGAAAGTACACGAGTAACGTTAAGACCTTTCCCACCAGCTGTCTTACTCACCTCAGCCACACGATTGACTGTATCCAACTGGAGTACATCCAAAGGATAAGAAATATCAATCGAAGGGTTCATCGTGACCGTTAATATCATACGTCACCTCTTAGTCGTGGTATTCACCACGGTCCCATTTTTCAAGGAATTCTGTAAAGAAATCAGCATCCGCTTGATGAGCATTATGTGTTTCCACATGTTGGATCTTAGCGATCAATTTTTTATTTTCTTCAGTTGGTTTGTATTCAGCGTGGATAAATGCTTCAATGATATCGCACATGAGCAATTCACCAGTAATTTTACCACCAAATCCGATGACATTCGCGTTCAATTCTTCTTTTGCATAGAGAGCAGTTGTCATATCGCGTACCAAGGCAGAACGGATACCAGGTACTTTGTTAACAGCATTGTTAATCCCAACACCAGTACCACAGATACAAACACCAAGATCTGCTTGGCCACTTGCTACGGCTTCACCGACTTTCTTACCAAAGATTGGATAGTGGGTACGTGTATGGTCATAAGTCCCAAAGTCGAGCACTTCGTATCCTTTTGATTTCAAAAAATCAGAAACAGCCATTTTTTCATTTGTCACAATGTGATCACAACCAATTGCAATTCTCATTTGAATTCTCCTCTCATTAGCACATCTTATTCAACATATCAACACGAATTTGGTGACGGCCGCCGTCGTATTTACCATTGACGAAGCCTTTGGCAATGTTTTTCGCCAATTCATCTCCAACAATTTCAGCTCCCATGGTAATCATTCGAGAATTGTTGTGGCCACGTGTCATATAAGCAGAACGTTCATCTGAAACTTCTGCTGCCACCATTCCTTTGATTTTAGTCGCAACCATAAATGGACCAGCTCCATAAGCATCAATCACGATTCCAAGATTTTGATCATTTTTGTTCACTTCGCTCGCAACTGCAAGTGTCACATCTACAAAATCTTGACCTTCAGCGGTTACATCTACAACATCGAAGTTTTCTTTTACAAGAAACTCTTTCACGAGATCTTTTAATCTTAATCCTGCAGCATCTGCACCAATTACAATAGACATGTCCTGTCCTCCTTTTGTTTGTTTCAGCAAATATTCCTGTTGTTAATTTTTCACAAAGAAACATTTTCTTACTTTTGATATTATATTACACCTATTTTGAACGAAAGTCAACATTAAATTGTTTATTTTCGAACATTTTTTAAAAATAAAAACACCATATCTAGAAAAGATATGGTGTCAGTTTTCAAACTACATGGAACGATTATTTTGCATTTGCAGCATATTCTTCGTTACGTTTGATCATTTGTTTTCTGTACCAAGCGAAGATTCCGATATAGAATGCTAAGAAGACAACTACACCAAGGATAGCCTTGATATCACCAGTTGTTGCGTTACCGATTGTCCAACCGAGCAATTTTTCAACTGGTCCTTCAAGAGTTGAGTGAGTGATCAATTGAGTAGAAGCTACCCCTTTAGGGAAGGCATCAACACTCTTAGCCAATTGAGTTGCAAATGGTGCAATCAATGTACCTGAAAGAAGGAAGAGTGGCAAGAGAAGGCTTCCAAAGATGATCATACGGATCAATTTACCGCGTGTTACAACCAACAAGGCTGGAGTTACACCCATAGCGATGATACCTGCAAGTGGCAAGATACCATTTCCGACTTTAGAAAGAAGCACTGCTTCGATCAACATGATTGGCGCAAGTACGTTGGCACAAGCCCAGATTTCAGCACGACCAGCGATAAATGGCCAGTCCAAACCGATGTTGAATTTACGTCCTTGAAGACGTTTAGTAGCAACGTTTGTAATACCTTGTGACAATGGTTCTACTGCTGCGATGAACCAAGAACCGATCAATGAGAACAATTCCAAGCAGACACCGGCAGTCAAACCAAGGCTCAACCAACCTTTAATAACCAATTCCCATTTGTCAGCATCTTGTACACCAGCAACTGGATGTGGAGTACCCATGATACCGATGACGATTCCAAGAAGGAAACCGATAAAGAATTTAGATCCCCAGAAACCGATCTTCTTGTTCAATTTAGCAGCGTCGAAGTCGTATTTATCAAGACCTGGGAAGAATTTGTCAAAGATTTTATCCAAGACCATGATGATTGGGTTCATCATGTAGTTCATGTGAGTAGATGTCATAGGTGATGAACTTGGTGCATTCAACAAATCATCAAATGTTGGTTTCATCAAGTCTGAGTTGATGATTTTCATAACCCCTACAAGGACAACGGCAAGAGTTGCAACGAAAAGTGAAACTCCTTGGCTGACACCGTTATTGTCAGCATACCATTTGATCAAAAGACCAGTGATAGACAAGTGCCAGATATCGAAGATATCGACGTCAAGCGTATCCGTTTTCTTGATCGCAAGCATGATAACGTTGACGATCAACATAATCAACAAGAAGTAAAGTGTCCAGGCAGACCCCCAAGTAATGGTCGCAAGAGGCGCCCAACCAACGTCTGTGATATTCAATTGAATACCAGTATTCTCAACGAATTTTGCAAGAGATGCTGAGAAAGCTCCATTCAACATACCGATGATAGCACCGATACCAGTAAGGGCGATGGCAAGTTTAATACCACCTTCAAGCGCTTTGGAGAATTTCACTCCAAACAAAAGTGCCAATAGAGTTAGGACGATCAACATGATGATCGGAGCACCCATGTCTAGGATGGGTTTGAAAAATTTATTGGCAAAATCAATAATGCCATTCATAATAAATCCTCCCGATTTATGAATTTTTTTGTAATTTACAGCATAAAGTGTTCCCAATTTTATAATTGGATAACGCTTACAATCATGTTTAAAAAAATATTAACTTAATCCATGTTCTTTAATGGCAGCTTCGATGTTATCAAAGACTGGCGCACTCATCGCTGGAATACGGAACAAGATTGGTCCTGCTTCTACCACTGGAATACCAGGATCGAATCCCAAATCAGTAGCAGCAATTGGAGTAAAGATGTCATAACCAGAAATCAAATCTTCATTGACGTCTTTGACCATGACAGCGTCACAACGCACATCATAACCACGGTTTGACAACTCTTCTTCCAAAGCATTCTTAATTTGGTGGCTAGAGTTAACACCTGCACCACAGGCAGCTAAAATTTTAATCATTTGGATGTCCTCCATTATAAATATTTACGAATGTTTTAGGAAATAGTTTCCGTAATGTATTGATAAAGCTTATCTTCACTATCTAATTTTGATAGAGCTTCGAGATTTCCATTGGATGTAAAGAAATCCATCAGTTGGGCCAAAATATTGGTTTGGCTTGAGCTCGTATTATTGATAATGAAGAATAAAAGTGAAACTTGAACTTCCTTATCTGGAGCAATCATATTATGGAAAGTTACGGGTTGATCCAAACGAACCACAACCACATTCTCAGTGAGATTATGGACAATGTCTGTGTGCGGGATCGCCACATTTGGTAAGTCCTTACCAAGAAATTCCATGTCTAATCCAGTCGGGAAAGACTTTTCACGCTCAATCAAAGCGGAACGATAGGTTGGTGTCACAATCTGTCGCTCTTCCAATAAGCTTGCTACCTGCTCAAAGAGATCTGTTTGATCCTTGGCATGTAGGCAAAATACAAGATCTTTGTTAAAGAGTTGATTTAATCCCATTGTTGCCACCTCCTTATCTAACTATTTATTTATAGCTTCAGTATATCACTATATTGATTGATTGTCAATCATTTTTTGTCTAAATTTGTTTAATTTTGTTTGTATATCTCTCTAAAGCGCTTTCTATCCGTCATTTTCCAACATCCTTAAATCAGTAAAAAGTGGTCTCTTTTTTGAGACCACTTTGTTTTATATGATTTTCGTATACAAGCCGTATTTGTCTTTGATCTTCTTTGGAATACTATCATCGGTAATAATGGCATTTAGATCTTCCACACGATAGAAACTGTAGAAGGAATAACTATCAAACTTGCTGTTATCAGCTACCACATATTTCTCTATCGCATTGTTCAGAATAATGGCATTGCCATTTCCTTCTTCTTCATTAGCTGTGGAGACACTATGGCCATCGATTCCATTCACCCCGATAAAGGCTTTAGAAACCTTGATTTCTTTCAAGAGTTTATTGGCAAATTGACCGACAAAGGTTTGTGTCTTTACCCGGTAGCGACCACCAACTAATATCAAGTCATAATTCGGGAAATCCTTGAGCTTCTCAAAAATAGGCAGGGAGTTGGTGACGATGCTAATTTCTTTCCCTTCCAAATAATCTCCGATAAAGTCTGTTGTTGTACCAGAGCCAATAAAGACGGTATCCCCATTTTCGATCAAGTCTGCACATTTTTTGGCAATGCTTCGTTTCTCATCAATATTGATCAGATTTTTTTCACTGTGAGAAGCTTCTAATAAGCTATCTTTGACTTTTTTGTGGGCCCCACCATGTACACGAACTAAAAGACCTTGTTTTTCAAGATCAATCAGATCGCGACGAATGGTCATATCTGTCACCCCAAAAAGTTCCTTGAGCTCTTTGACCGATACCACACTTTTTCGATCCAGTTCCTGAAGAATTTCAACATGTCTGCTATCTTTCATGGTACTACTTCCATTCCTACTATATTTGTCTCTATTATACTACATTTTTCAAAAAACACAAATTCAAACATTATATTAACAAGAGTAAACACGATATTTTTAAATAAATAAAAGAAAAAAGCCTTCCGTCAATCCGGAAAGCTTTGATTTATGCTATTTCTAGCTTCCTCACCTTAATATTTCAAGGCTCGGGATAAAAAGGTTCACTGAACCTTTTTATTTTGCGATTGGGTAAACAGAAACTTGTTTTTTATCGCGACCTTTACGTTCGAAGCGTACTACGCCTTCAACTTTTGCGAACAAAGTATCGTCTCCACCACGTCCAACGTTCACACCTGGGTAGATGTGAGTACCGCGTTGACGGTAAAGGATAGATCCACCTGTTACAGTTTGTCCATCAGCTGCTTTAGCTCCAAGACGTTTTGCTTGTGAATCACGTCCGTTTGATGTAGAACCTCCACCTTTTTTGTGGGCGAAAAGTTGCAAGTTAGCAAGATTCAATTTCAACATAATTGTTTTCCTCCATGTTAGTTTTCTGTGATAACTCTTGTTTGGACGAACTCCGATGAGTTCTTCGATAAGTTTGCCATCCCTAAGAAAAATGATTCAAAGAATAGTTGGGTCATTTCTCTTTGATGTGGTGGAATATCCGTCGGGATCGTCACCCGCAGGAAGCCACCTTCTTCTTCGTTTAATTCTAGATCCGGTTCGTAGCCTGCAAATTTCTCAACAGAGTTGACAAAGTTAATGGCTAGAGTCGAAACCGATGCACACACGACATCAAAGCCGTATTCACCGCTTCCAGCGTGCCCAGTGATTTCTGCACTCCTCAGCTCGCCATCTTCGGCTCGTTCAAAGACTGCTTGTATCATGTGTTCTCCTAAAAATTAAGCGTTGATAGCGTTGATGACAACTTTAGTGTAAGGTTGACGGTGACCTTGTTTACGGTGGCTACCTTTTTTAGGTTTGTACTTGTAAGTAACAACTTTCTTTTGTTTTCCTTGTTTTTCAACAGTTCCAACAACAGTAGCTCCTGAAACAAGTGGAGTTCCGACAACAGTGTTTTCACCACCAACAAGAACAACTTCGTTAAATGTAACTTCTTGACCAGCTTCAACGTTCAATTTTTCAACGTAGATAGCTTGACCAACTTCAACTTTAACTTGTTTTCCGCCAGTTTTAATGATTGCGTATGTGCTCATTATGCACCTCCTATGTATTTTTGGGTTTCCCCGTATTTTTGTGAAGACTCGCCTAGCATCGTGGGACGAACCACTTACTCTCATGGAAATGAGCGACGATGTTCGAGCGGTTGCACAGGCATGTGCATAGTCAACTCTCTTAGTATATCACTTCTATCAGACAAAGACAAGTATTTTTTCGCTTTGAAAACGAATTTCTTTTATAAAATGGATGATTTTGTATCTTTTATTTTAAGATCGCTTGTCGGTCCGACTTCTTCTACTTATCTTTAAATTTAAAGTCATTAAAACTCATTTTTGCTTTTGAAGAATCGTTCATGCTCTTCATTTTTTCTTCTTGTTCCTTGGTGATTTTGATAGGAATAGCTGCAGCCGTATTCGGTTTCAATACACCTGATTCATTGATTTCATAGTCAACTGTGACATCTTTGAAAAGTGGCTCCCTATCATATTCCAAATTCAGGACAAAGGATCCATCACGATCGATGGTTGTGGTGGTACGATTCACAATAAAGAACAAGGCGAAGCGGCTTTCCTCATTTCCAAAGGTATAGCCTGGGAAAAAGACAAATAATTTTCCAGGTTCTCCAAGCGTTGGATGTTCCTTGATAAATTTCTCAGACGCTTCCAGGACTTCGTTGTCCTGGTCTTTATACTGGTCGGCTCTGACAAATGTGAGCGGTTCTTTTTTACTGCTGGTTGACTGGCTGGTCTTTTCTTCTTTTTTCGGACCAGTAAATGATACTTTGACGCAGCCTGTCAACAGAAGCAAACTTGTCATTAAAACGATAATTTTTTTCATCTTGTCTCCTTTAAGTTGGTTAGAAAAAGAGGCTGGATACTCCCAGTCTCTCCTATAGCAAATCCTCGATCAGGTCATCGACCTCATCTTTTTCTGCTTTTGGTGTGATCTCTGTTACGATGATGCCTGCTACCGCACGCTCCACCAAAGCTTCCACATCCATGCGTTGCTCATATTGCTCCGCATTTTTGAGTTTCGGATTCGTCTTTGGACGATCCGGTGCAAAGATGGTACAACAATCTTCGAATGGCTGGATAGAGATTTCAAAGGTATCAATCTCTTGGGCAATATCGATGATTTCCAACTTGTCCATGGTCACCACCGGACGGATAACCGGCGTATTGGTCACGGCATTGATGGCCTGCATACTCTCTAAGGTTTGGCTAGCCACTTGTCCCAAGCTTTCACCATTAATAATGACCAAACCACCGCGAACCTCGCGAATACGGTCTGTAATACGCATCATAAAGCGACGGGTCAAAGTCATGAGGTAAGCTTCTGGCGCTTTTGCCTTGATTTCCTCTTGGATCTCTGTGAATGGCACCTCGATAAATTGGATATTGCCCCCAAACTTGGTCAACTTCCGTGTTAAATCATGGGCTTTTTTAAGAGCTCCTGGGCTGGTATAAGGTGGGCTAGCAAAATGGACGGCCTCGATATCTACTCCACGCTTCAAGGCTAGGTAACCAGCTACTGGAGAGTCGATCCCACCAGAAAGCATGAGCATGCCCTTGCCAGACGTACCAACAGGAAGGCCTCCTGCTCCTTTAATGGTTTCATAAGAGATATAGGCTGCTTCTTCTCGAATTTCAACTTGCAAGTTGATATCTGGTTTTTTCATCTGAGCTTGAATCGTTGGGATCGCTTCAAAGACCGCACCTCCCAAGGTTTGATTAAGCTCGCGACTATCGAGTTCAAAGGTATGGTCACTGCGTTTACTTGAGATTTTAAAGGTCAAGCCTTCCTTGTAAATCTCCTTCATGATCTCTTGCACTGCCGCTTTTAAGGCCGGAACAGATTTTTCAATCTTGTAAACGGGTGAAAAATTTTGGATTCCAAAAACCTGTTTGAGGGATTCTGCTACTGGTTCATAATCCGTCCCATGTAGATAAGCATGCGCTCGATCACGGTCTGCTGTCACTTTGACAGCTGGATAGATAGATAAAACATCTTGGATATTATTGCGAAGTTTATTGATGAAACGCATGCGGTTCTTTCCTTTAGTAGAAAGCTCTCCATAGCGAATCATAATTTCTGAATAGGTTAAGGTCATGTTGATTTCCTTCTAAAATTAACGTACTTTTCGTGTTTGCTCGTAAATCAGTTTGAACTTGGTCAAGAATTGCTCGACTTGGCTCATGTCATTCTCAAGGTCAAGACTCAAGCGAACAGCAGTCTGTGCGATACTCTTGTCCACTCCCATGGCAATCAAGGTTCCAGCTGGCTTACCTGCTTTGGACGAACAGGCACTAGTGGTCGAGATGTAAATATCAAACTCTTCAAAGGCATGGACCACTACTTCTCCACGAACTCCCTTGATCCCGAAAGTCAAGATGTGAGGCGCAAAGTGATCCTCACCAGAAAAGATAGTGACATCTGGATAGTTGACCAATTCTTTGCGGATGACTTCTTTCATCTGCTGGGTTTTGCTGGCAAAAGCTTCTTGGTTTTCCATGGCTAAGCGTAGGGCTTTTGCTGTTGCTGCGATTCCTGCCACGTTCTCAGTTGTCGAGCGCATTTCTTTTTCTTGACCACCTCCGGTTAAGAGAGGGGTGATCTTTTTGCCTTCTTTAATGTAGACAAATCCGACTCCGCGAAGTCCATGGAATTTGTGACTAGAGAAGGTCGCAAAGTCCACGCGCTCTGGTAGATAAACTTCTGTTGCTACCTTTGCCAAGGATTGCACAGCATCGACATGGAAACTAATCGTTGGACGATCTTCCAGGAGAGCTGCGATTTCATGGATGGGCTGGATGGAACCAATCTCATTGTTGACGGCCATGACAGAGACCAAGGTCGTATCCGGACGGAGAAGACTAGCCAAGGCATCCACCTTGACAAAGCCACGCGCATCCACTGGAGCGTAATCCACTTCGAATCCCTGCGTCTTTAGCCAAGCAGCTGACTCCTTGATAGCGGGATGCTCGATGTCAGAGACAATGATATGCTTGCCATAAGGAGCTTTCTCAAAGGCGACACCCTTTAGGATCCAGTTGTCCCCTTCTGTCCCACCAGACGTGAAGTAAATTTCCTCAGCTTTCTTGCCAATTAGCTCCGCAATTTGTTTCCGAGAAGCTTCCAAAATACGAGTAGCTTGACTACCTAGATTGTGCAAACTAGAAGGGTTGCCCCAGATCCGAGTCGCTACTTCTGTATAAGTCGCAAGGGCTTCTGGATAGGGTTTAGTCGTTGCTGAATTGTCAAAATAGATCATGTCCTACGCATCCATCACTTTCTTTTTACGTAACTTCTATTTTATCATTTCTAACCGCTTGGGACAAGGATTTGATAAAGAGAGATGCGGCAAAATCACTCTATAAAATTCAGTTCTTTTTAGACATTTTTCAGAAAATGACTTATAATAGGAAAGTGTTAAAAAACAATTTTTGATAGAAAGAGAATGAACATGTCACAATATTCAAGAAGTAACAAAAACCAAAAACCTGAGGAAAAAGTTGATACAAGACCATCTCGCGGTGAGAAAGTCAAACAAGGTTTGTCCGTATTTCAAACGGTTGTAGCTACGATTGCCAGTCTCCTAGGGATTATCGTCACTTCCTTTACCATCATGAGTCTGCTCAATAAAGACAATCAAAAAACAGAAGACAAACCATCTAGTAGCACCAGCGTCGTCGTGGTCCACGATAAGGGATCTGACTCAAGCGCTACTAATACAGATGCTAACACCAATACACAAACCAATTCAAGCAATACAGAAACAAGTTCACAAAAAGAAACCGATAGCTCATCTGCTACTGAATCTAGCTCGTCTGCCGCACAAGACCAAGGCTCCACAGCAACAGACAGTGGCGCAGATACAGCATCATCTGGAACCAACTAAAAAATCAGTAAGGACAACCTTACTGATTTTTTTATCTTTCGATTCCAGCTTTTTCTGATTTTTATAGAAAGCATCTATCTCGTTGTCATACTCCCATTTGAGCTTTGAACGCTCTTCCTGGAATTGATCCAATCATTCATATGGAAACTTTTTGGGTCTATATCTGTAAGCTGATTCTGCTAATGAAGCATATAGATTATCAAAACTTTTTAAATTCCAATTAGTCAAATAATCTCCCCCCAATTCTAATGTCGGATCCTATATACATCTCATCTAAATTTAATGTATTGTCCTCATTAATTGGGATATCTACTCCCCAACTCGATTCTTCAATATGATTTATACCTCCATAAACACTCATGTAATATTCAGGAGTTGTCAGTCCACCATCACCCCACTGCGTCTGATCCCAATCAATCTGAACGGATTCAACTTTTGAATTTTGTGCTTTGACTAAATCAATAACCTTCTGTTCGTGTTCTTTTAGATAGTCCAGTTGTTCTTTTTTTATGTCTTCATCTGGTTTTTGTACGACTTTCTTTGAAGATGAGGTCGTTATCTTCTGTTCGGGGCTTTTGGTCAGGGTCATGATTTTTCCTCCAAGAAAAACCAGTCCTAGGATCGGTAACAAAATGATCAAAAGTAGTTCCATTTGTCTCTTCATAAATCCTCCTTACAGGCTTTGAATCTTCCAGTTCTTACTCAATATAATCACCCTTAATACTAATATTATAGCCCATACTGAAAGTCATCTTTTGATCAGAATCAAATACAACATCCACCCTCCATCCTGAATCTTCTAGCTGATTGACTGTACCAAAAATTTCTATGACCTCATCTCCACCTTGTGGTGTCCCATTTCCACCCTCAATCCATTGCGTTTCGTCCCAATAAATTTGAACAGATTCAATCTTTGAACTCTTCGATTTCACAAAATTGACTATTTCTTGCTCGTGCTCTTTGAGATAAGCGAGCCGTTTTTGTTTGATCACTTCTATATCTTCTTTGGAGGAGGAAGTGGTGACAGTTTGTGCTTGTTTCTTATGCGCTTTTTGCTTTACAGTACAACCTCCAATACTTGTGAAAATAAGCATTAAAGCTAATAACTTAAGTGTACATTTCATTTTATTTTTCATTTTCCTCCTAACACTAATACTTCTATTTACTTAGGAAAAAATTTTCCAGCCACCATTTTCCTCGATATAGATATCATTAAGCATGCCCATTTTTTTGATAGTTGGTATGCTATTTTGATCTTCTAAGTAAAAATCAACGGAGAATTTTGTGTTTTTTAATTGATTAATTTTACCAGAAATAGATAAATTGTATCCACCACCCTGAGGCGTTCCATTCCCAGACTCTTCAATTACCATACTATTCCAATCAATCTGGACGGATTCGATTTTCGGACTTTGAGCTTTCACAAAATCAACAATTTCTTTTTCATGTTCTTTCAAATAGGCTAGCTGTTTTTGTTTAATGGTTTCTTTGTCCTCTTTTGTAGTTGAAGAGGTGACAGTTTGCGCTTGTTTCGTTTGCTCTTTTGATTTTATAGTGCATCCTTCGATACTAAATAAAGCAATTATCGATGTTACTGTTAGCAAAATAATTTTAGTATGTTTCTTCATAATTTATCCTTAAATTTCAACATAGATCAAAAGAACTACTACTCCAATATTTCTTCACCGATGGTTATATGGTTAAATATGGAAATTTTTTTCAAATCGATTGAATCATCATCATTAATCGGCATAGAGGCACTCCATCCTGAATCTTCAATATGATTCACTGTTCCATAAACTTCAATAGAATAATCAGGAAACAAGAAACCTCCATCACTCCATCTCACATCAGTCCAATCAATCTGAACTGACTCAATTTTTGAATTTTGAGCCCTCACATAATCAACGATTTCTTGCTCGTGTTCCTTGAGAAATGCGATTTGCTCTTTTTTTATTTCTTCTTCTGATTTTTGTACGACTTTCTTTGAGGATGAAGCCGTTACCTTCTGTTCGGGTCTTTTGGTCAGATTCATGATTTTTCCTCCTAGAAAAACCAGTCCTAGGATCGGTAACAGAATAATCAAAAAAAGTTCCAGTCGTCTTTTCATTTTTTCTTCTCCAATCCTTCCTTTCATGACTGAATGGGCCAGTCACTTTCCTTACTATTATAGCATCTTTCATTTGAATCTCAATCTAACTCACTAGTTAGAGACTATATGCAGCAATCAAAAAGGAACCCTGAGGTTCCTTTTGTGTTATTTTCGATACATCTTGACCTGAAGGTAAAGATCGTTGTAGACTCCAAGCAATTTCTTGCCTAATTGTTGATAGACTTCCAAATGGTCCAGCGTTTCATCGCTTGGATAGAAGGATTGGTCATCTTGGATTTCTTTTGGCAACATGGCTTTGGCTTTTTTATTTGGCGTTGAGTAGCCGACATAAAGAGCATTTTTTAAAGCATTTTTAGGACGAAGCATGAAGTTAATAAAGGCATATGCTGCTTCTTTATTTTTCACGGTTTTTGGAATGACAATGTTATCAAACCAAAGGTTGCTGGCTTCAGTTGGGACGACATAGCGAAGATCCTTATTGGCTTCGAGCATTTGGCTAGCCTCTCCTGAGAAAGTAACCCCAATAGCCGCATTGTTTTGGATCATATAGCCTTTCATCTCATCGGCCACCAAAGCTTTGATGTTTGGTGTCAAGGTGTAGAGTTTATCTACTGCCTCTTGCAATTTCTTTGGATCCTTTTCATTGAGGCTATAGCCCAAGGTATTGAGACCAATTCCCATGACCTCACGCGCACCATCATACATCATGATGTCATTTCTGTACTCTTCACGCCAGAGATCTGACCAATGTTCAGGAGCATTTTTGACCATCTTGGTATTGTAGACAATCCCCAAGGTACCCCAGAAATAAGGTACTGAATATTGGTTACCCGGATCAAACGATTGGTTCAAAAGTTTTGGATCAATATTTTCCATCCCTTTGATCTTAGATTGGTCCAACTTTTCAACCAGATGCTCATCCATCATCTTGGCAATCATATATTCACTAGGAATCGCAATATCGTAGGTGGTTCCCCCTTGCTTGATCTTGGTGTACATGGCTTCGTTGGAATCAAAGGTATCATATTGCACCTGAATTCCGGTTTCTTTTGTGAATTCCTTGAGCAAGTCTGGATCGATATAATCTCCCCAGTTGTAGATGACCAACTTGTCGCTATTCTTGGTATTCATGCTCGCTTCGATCTGGTGGCTAATTCCCCAGAGGACCAGAATGACAAGGACAATCCCAGTTAGGAATGAATAAAGTTTTTTCATGCTGCTTCCTCCTTTTCACGGGTAATAAAGTAATACCCGATGACCAAGAGCACACTAAAGAGAAAGACAAGGGCGGACAAGGCATTGATACTGAGGGAAATTCCTTGACGCGCACGTGAGTAGATCTCTACAGACAAGGTTGTAAAGCCATTTCCGGTTACAAAGAAGGTCACGGCAAAGTCATCAAGCGAATAGGTAAAGGCCATAAAGTAGCCAGCAATAATGGCTGGTGTCAGATACGGCAACATGATCTCTTTGAGCATTTGCACTTGGGTAGCTCCCAAGTCATAGGCTGCATTGACCATATCCCGGTTCATTTCCTTGAGACGAGGCAAGACCATCAAGACCACAATGGGAATCGAGAAGGCCACGTGGCTAGCCAGAACCGATAAGAAGCCTAGCTGGTACTTCACCGTCGTAAAGAGAATCAAGAAGCTGGCCCCGATCATAACATCTGGCGCTACCATGAGAATGTTGTTGATGGAGAGCAAAGGACCTTCTAACTTCTTCTTCGATTGATAAATATAAATGGCTCCAAAGGTTCCAATCACTGTCGCAATCAAGGCTGACAAGAAGGCCAAGAGGAAGGTCTCTGATAAGATCAGCATCAGGCGACTATCTGCGAACAATTCATTGAAATGCTCAAGCGTGAAGCCTGTGAAGGCATTCATATCTCCCCCTTTATTGAAGGCATAAAAGATCAAATAGAAGATGGGAAGATAGAGAATCAGAAAGACGAAACCTAGATAGAAATGAGATACTTTTTTCATCGTTCTCTCCTTTCTCTCGTTGCCCACATGGTAAAGAGCATAGCAAGGATCAGAACAACTCCGATGGTAGAACCCATTCCCCAGTTTTGTGTTGTCAAGAAGTGCTGTTCAATCGCAGTCCCTAAAGTAATGACCCGGTTTCCACCGATCATCCGTGTCAACATGAAGAGGCTGAGACTAGGAATAAAGACAGACTGCACACCTGATCGGACTCCATTCATGGACAAGGGGAAGACCACATGACGGAAGGTATCCCAACGATTGGCTCCCAAATCATAGCTGGCATTAATCAAGTTTGGATCTAAGTCATCTAAGACATTAAAGATCGGCAAAATCATAAAAGGCAACTCGATGTAGCTAGCTACAAAGATAAAGGAGAAATCGGTAAAGAGGATCTGCTGGGGAGCGACTCCGAGAAAGCTTAAAAAGCTATTGATGGAGCCGTTTTGACCAAAGATACCGATAAAGGCATAGGCCTTGAGCAAGAGATTAACCCAGGTTGGCAAGACGATCAACATTAACCACAACTGCCGGTGTTTAAGCAGCGTCAAAAAGTAAGCAGTTGGATAGGAGATCAAGAGCGTCACCAGGGTGACAATTCCGGCATAAAGAACCGAATTAAAGCTCATCTTTAAATAGGTCAGATTTTGCGAAGTAAAGAACTCTTTGTAGTTTTCAAGTGAAAACTGCCCTTCAACGTTAAAAAAGGATTGAAAGATGATCATGACTACAGGAGCCAAGACAAAGAGAAAAATCCACAAGAAATAGGGGAGGATAAATAGATTAGAGGTTGTTTTCTTCATCTCTTTCCTCCTCAATGGCATTAATCAAACCAGCTTCTTGCTCTTCCACTTCAACGTACTCTTCGATCCGCGCATCAAATTCTTCTTCGGTTTCGTTGAGACGCATAACGTGGATATCTTCTGGTTCAAAGTCTAGCCCGATGACTTCTCCCACGATGGCCTTACGAGTGGAGTGAATCATCCACTCATTTCCCAAATCATCATAGGCGATGATCTCATAATGCACACCACGGAAGAGCTGGGTGTCCACCTTCACTTGGAGCTTGCCTTCTTCAGGAAGAGTGATTTGCAAGTCTTCAGGACGAATGACGACTTCAACTGGTTCATTTGGACGCATTCCCCCATCGACGGCTTCAAAGCGTTTGCCATTGAACTCAACCAAGTAGTCCTCGATCATGCGACCATCTAGAATGTTGGACTCCCCGATAAAGGTAGCTACAAAGTGGTTGATCGGTTCATCATAGATATCTACTGGTGTACCAGATTGGACGATCTCCCCTTCATTCATGACAAAGATCCAGTCACTCATGGCAAGGGCTTCTTCTTGGTCGTGGGTAACAAAGACAAAGGTAATCCCCAAGCGTTGTTGCAATTCTCGCAACTCATACTGCATGTCTGTCCGAAGTTTCAAGTCAAGTGCAGACAAAGGCTCATCTAAAAGGACCACTCGTGGTTCATTGATAATAGCCCGTGCAATCGCTACCCGCTGGCGTTGACCACCAGATAATTTTTGGATCGAACGTTTTTCAAATCCCGCTAACTGGACCATTTTCAATACTTCTGAAACCCGACGTTCGATCTCAGCCTTGTCCACCTTTTTCAAACGAAGGGGAAAAGCCACATTTTCAAAGACCGTCATATGTGGAAACAGGGCATAGGACTGAAAGACGGTGTGGACATCCCTTTTGTTGGTAGGGACATCATTGATCCGTTCCCCATCAAGATAGACATCTCCAGTCGTCGCATCCAAAAGACCGGCAATGATATTAAGGATGGTCGATTTTCCTGATCCAGATGCACCGAGCAGGGTATAGAACTTCCCTTCTTCCAACTCAAAATTGATATCCTTTAGGACAACGGTTCCACTATCTTCAAAGACCTTTGAAACATTTTTAAACTCAATAATTGGTTTTTTCAATTCACATAAATTCCTTCTTTACTGCGATTAGCAAACTGCTTTTCAAACGAAAATGCAGCGGCTGACAGGAAGACCTGTCAGACCACCAATACCTCTCGGGGACTTACTAGACTGCCCCACCTATTTACGGTATCGATAGGCACTCACCCCCTCTCCGACTGATGCTATCGATGCTTCACTTTCAATTGTTCTTCAATACTTAAGCTCTTAGGCTTGGCCGATAATGCGAACTTCTGGTTCTAAACGGACACCTGAGTGAGCTTCTACTGCCTCAATGACATGGGCGATCAGGTCTTCGTAGTCCTTAGCTGTTCCATTATCGACATTGACCATAAAGCCGGCATGCTTTTCAGACACTTCCACACCACCGATTCGATAGCCTTTCAGCCCTGCTTCGCTGATCAATTGACCTGCAAAATGGCCGACAGGACGCTTAAAGACGGATCCACAAGAAGGGTATTCAAGGGGTTGTTTCAACTGACGAAGATGGGTCAACCGATCCATCTCCTGCTTGATCGCCTCGTGATTGCCTGGTGACAAAGCAAATTTGGCAGAGATGACAACAGCACCTGTCTCTTGAATCTTAGAATGACGGTAGCCAAAAGCTAGTTCACTCGCTGACAGAGTTTCGATTTCCCCGTCTTTGGTCAAGACCTTACAGGATACAAGGACATGAGCAATCTCTCCTCCGTAGGCTCCCGCATTCATAAAGACAGCACCACCAACACTGCCTGGAATGCCACTAGCAAACTCGAAGCCTTTCAAACTATGGTGCAAGGCCACATGGGTGGTGTCGATGAGTTTAGCCCCTGCTTCTGCTTCGACCACATAACCATCCACACTGATGTCACGCAAGCGATCAAACATAATGACAAATCCCGGAATGCCCCCATCGCGGACAATGATATTGGACGCATTGCCCAGGACCATCCATGGGATTTGCTCTTGGTTGGCAAATTGGACGATGCGTTTTAATTCATATTGGTTACGAGGAAAGGCTAAAAATTCTGCATTCCCACCTACCTTTGTGAAGGTATAATGTTTTAAAGGTTCTTGAAAACGGATATCAATCCCTTCAAGAATTTGATTCATTTTTTCATTCATCTTTCTGTCTGTTCTCTCTCTATAAAAATACAAACTATTATACCAAATTTTTGACTATTTTTCGACCCTAAAAAACAAAAGAAGACCTATAATATTCAGGCCTTCCTTTTATCATTCATTATGCAATTTTACGAGCAATGGCACGATTCTTTTGTCCATCTAGAGCTGATTTGACCGAAATCCAAGCACCACCAAGAGTGAAGACAGCTAACAATCCTAGATTCAAGTAAAATTTATCTGGGACATCCCCTGAGAATGTCGCTTCATTGAGAAGCGTCCAGGTCATACCAAATGGCAAATCCAGTTCATTCATGAGCGCCAAAGTATAATCTAATTGGTTGACCAAAAAGACCGTCAAGACCATCAAAATAGCTGAAACTACCACACCTTTTTTAGTCAATTTCTTACCAAGGATCTCATAACCTTTGATAGTACAATAACCGAGGGCAGCCCCTGCTAAAACAGATACATAGCCAAGACGCGCTACTAAGAGGGCAACTGCTCCACCGATGATTACACCGATCACAGCCCCTACAATCCCTAAAAGGAAGTTTTCTTCCCGCGCTTCATAAGCCTCCACCGTATCTTGCACTTCGGCTTGGTAAGCTCTAAAGGTTGCATCGTCGATTAAAAAGATCGCATCTCCAATTTGATACAGACCGATTGGTCCTTCCTCACCCGTTTCCACATTCACTTGCACAAATTGGTGGTTGAGCAAGAAATCAACAATATCTTGGATAGCTGTCCATAAGGTTTCGACAGCCTTCCCTTTGGTCATTCCACCTTTGACAACGATCGAGGTCAAGTAACCATCAGAAGAGATAGCATTAATGGCTTTTGATTGTTCTTTTAGTTCATTCCAAAGAATCTCGCTATCTTCGATTAAGTCTCCTTCGGAACCTTGTTTCACACTGAGTGAAATGGTAAATACATTCTTGGTTTGAGCGCCTTCAATGACCAACAAGAAGCCTTCACGCTCTCCATACATCACACGGGCTTCGCCATCAAATTGTAGACCAAGATCGGTAGCAATACTATATAAATATTCTGGTTTCATGTTTCCCCCTAAACTTTCGGGAAAGCTTGAGCTTTTCCCCATACAATTCCCATTCTACCATAGGAGAAGCAAAAAGGACATATACATTTGTATACATCCTTCTTTCATTTGTGTTACATTGAGGTTTATTTCTCAACACGAACGCCAAATGTGTCGATTTTAAGTTGGAAAATCTGACCATCTAGCCCGAGTTCTTCGAGAGCTGCGACAAAGGCTGCTGTATGCTCTGGCGCTAAGAGGTTCATGATCGTTGGGCCTGCTCCTGACAGATAGGTAGCATAAGCCCCATGCGCATGTGCGACTTCTTTGACCTGAGGGAACTCTTTGACAAGAGATTGACGGTAGCGCTCGTGGAAATGATCTGACTCGATGGAGCGACCAGCCGTCAGCAAATCTCCCTTGAGGAGAGCTGCGATAGCGACATTGGCTACGCTACTAGCTGCAACAGCTTCCTTATAAGACCATTCTTTCGGTAGGACATTCCGACTATCACTGGTCTTCAATTGGTAGCTCGGTACAATGGCCACAAGGTCACAGCTTGGAAAGTCAGCCGTGACATATTGGACATCTTCACCGATGTAGCTCGCGATGACCATATTCCCAAAGATAGCTGGAGCTACATTATCCGGATGACCTTCGATCTCGGTCGCGATGCGTAATTTCTCAGCGTCTGATAGCTGGAGGTTGGCTAATTGGTTGGCCAATTCAATCCCTGCGACAATGACCGAGCTTGAAGATCCAAGACCACGCGCCAAAGGCACTTGACTGGTCATCTTGATTCGATGGGGCTGCATATCAGTTGAGATAGAAAGGGCTGTTGAGAGCAAAAGGTTTTTCTCATCTGTCGGAATCCCTGCTCCTAGATCATGCTCAATGAACCAAGTATCAGTTGGTTCAAGGACTTCAATGGTCAAATAGCGAGTCACGGCAATTCCAACAGAATCAAAACCTGGCCCTACATTGGCACTGGTTGCTGGAACAATAATTTTCATGCTTATTCTCCCAAGACCTTAAAGGTATTCAAGAGTTCGAAATTCGCCTCTGAATCCAGTTTTTCAACCAGGTTCTTGAATTGTGTTTGGTTGACTTGGTGGGTAATGATCACCACACTTGCATATTGACCATCTGAGTCTTCTTGGAGGATTTGCTTGAAGGAAGCTCCTTCTGCATTAAAGATTTCCGCAAGACGCAAGATTTGACCAGTCGCATCTGGTGCTTTGATTGAGAAGTAATAATTGTTCTTCACGTCTTCTGGCTTAGCCAATTGAAGAGGGCGACTGTATTCATTGAAGGCTTTACCGATTGTTCCTTCTTTTAGTCGACGGACAATGCGAACGAGGTCGGCTACGACACTTGTCGCAGTTGGTTTTTGACCAGCACCTGGTCCGTAGTACATAGACTCACCAATACCGATGGATTCCACATAGACCGCATTCATGACATCATTCACTCCTGCGAGTGGATGTTGTTTTGGAAGGAAGGTTGGTGTCACTTCTGCTGCGATCCCTGACTCTGTTTCAACGATAGATCCGACCAGCTTGATAACATAGCCAAGGCTTTGAGCAACCGATACATCCTGAGGAGTGATCTGGCTGATTCCTTTGTGACCTACTTGGTCAAATTGGATATTCATTCCAAAAGCGAACTGGCTCAAGATCACCATCTTGTAGGCAGCATCGATTCCTTCAACGTCGTTGGTTGGATCACTTTCAGCGTAACCAAGACGTTGCGCTTCTGCTAAAGCATCCTCATAAGTCCAGCCTTCTTCGACCATTTTAGTCATCATGAAGTTAGAGGTTCCATTGACCACACCGAGCACTTTGGTCACCTTGTCTGAGGCCAAAGAATTCACCAAGGTCCGAAGGATTGGGATCCCACCAGCTACGGCAGCTTCGTAATAAAGGGCCACTTTGTGTTTTTGAGCAATCTCTAGCAACTCGCTTCCATGAACGGCAAGAAGGTCTTTGTTAGCAGAAACTACGTGCTTGCCTGCTTCCAGCGCACGGGTGATAAAGGTTTTCGCTGGCTCGATACGACCCATCAACTCGACCACGATGGCAATGTCCTTGTCTTCAATGATCTCATCGACATTGGTCACAAAGTTGTAGTTGTGACCAGCCGCTTGCAAGCTTTCCTTTTCAGCATCATCTCGAACCAAGACCTTAGCGATCTCGATTTCATCTTGAGCTGCCTGGGTGATTTTTTCATGGTTTTCTTTTAATAAAAATGGTACGCCACTTGCAACAGTACCAAATCCTAGTAAGGCAATCTTAACAGACATCCTATTGACTCCTTGAATTTTCTATAGTAGCTCCATTATAACAAAAACTTGAGCGTTTGACAGCCAATTGCCTTAAAAATTCTGAATTTTCATGACAGGATCTGCCTGTAGCAAGTTCTGGAAAAGAACATAGAATTTGTGGTACAATAGAGAAAATGATGAAAACGGTGACACTATGAGTAAACGAAGAGTACCTAAAAAAATCAAAGTCCTACTTGGAATCAATGCACTCCTCTTGGTCTGTATCTTTATTTGTAGCTTTCTTCTGATCAAGCGGATCACTCAGGCGAGTGGCGGGAATACCAGTGGCACTGCCATGACGCGCTCGCTAGATGAACACAGTTCCTCTATCGAGTGGACTCGTGTGAAAAAGCCGGTCAAACTGCCCATCCTCATGTACCACTCCGTGCACAATATGGCCGAGTCTGAAGCTGCCAATGCTAATTTGATCGTCGATCCAGAAACCTTTGAAAGCCAACTAAAGGCTCTGAAAAAAGCGGGTTACTACACCCTGACACCTGAGGAAGCCTATCGCATCCTCGCTAAAAATGAAGTCCCAAAAGGAAAGAAATTTGTCTGGCTCACGTTTGATGATGGCGTCGAGGATTTCTATACCATCGTCTATCCGCTTCTTAAGAAGTACAAGATGACCGCCACTAACAATATCATCACGGACTTTACCCAAAAGGAAAAAGAAAATGTCCTGACCTTTGACCAAATCAAAGAGATGAAAAGTGCTGGCTTGACCTTTGAAAGCCATACGGTCAATCATCCAGACCTAGCCAATTCCAGTCTTGAGACCCAAAAGAATGAGCTAGTCGCTTCTAAACGCCTGCTGGATAAGGTGCTGGACCAAAATACCAGCGTTATCGTCTACCCATCCGGTCGCTACAGCCAGGTCACGATCGACCAAGCCAAGAAAGCTGACTACAAATTAGGCCTCACCACTAAAAATGGACTCGCCAGCTCCGCTGATGGACTCTATTCCCTCAAACGAGTCCGGATCCTTCCAACCACTACAGGAGAGGACCTCCTAGCCATGATCCAAGAATAAAGAAAGAGGCTGGGACAGAAATCGGTAATTCGTTAGAATTCGATTTCGTTGTCCCACCTCCGCACAGTTGAGTAGGGCTGTAAAAGCTGATGAAATCAGCGTAGTAGAGCCCACTCAACCACTGCGTCTTGCTCGACAATCCAAAAACAATTGAGAGGCTAGGACTTTTGTCCCAGCCTCTTTTGTTAGAGTTCCTTTTCTAGTTCATTTAGAAAGATGATTAAAAATTGATGGCGACTTTCTGCCATTTGTTTGGCAGTCTCCGTGTTCATTTCATCTTTTAAGAGAAGCAACTTGTCATGGAAATGTTGGACGGTATCAGTGAGGGACCTCCCTTTGTGGCCACCATAGGAAAATGTTCGCGCAATTCCTATAGCTCCTATCGCATCCAGGCGGTCTGCATCCTGGACAATCTTGCCTTCTAAGGTTTCTGGATGCTTCCCACGATTTTTGCTGAAAGAAACAGCATTGATAACCCGACAAATCTGGTCGATTTGGTCTTGAGGAATACCGATCTCTTCTAGAAACATGCGAGCATTCGCATTATTCTCTGTCTGAAACAATTTATCATCATCAGCATCGTGAAGAAGAGCTGACAAACCCACTATCTCCAGATCACATGGATCTTCTGCTTGTGCGATTCTCATTGCATTGGTATAGACGCGGAGGGTATGCTCTACATCATGGCCATCCGCTCGATCAGCAAATAAGGTTTTAACATACTGCTTAGCAGCTTGGATTTGTTCTTCGATCATCGTTCTTGTCATTTGTAGTTCCTTATTTCAATCAATCTCATGGTAGGCTTTGCCTGCCTTTTCTAAATCGTAATATTGATCAAATTCTTCTTTTGTCTGTGTGGTATGGACTTGTCCATCTTTAGATACCTCAGCTGGAATTGTGACATCTTGATAGAGATTCACACCTTTCTTCATAAAGAGTTCAAATACAGCAATACTTTTTGCATATTGATCCGCACTATTCTGGGGCTTTATTACTATGACTTTAGTATCTTTTTGTTTTAAGAGTTGATAGGCCTTGGAAGATTTCTTAAATTGCGTTTTTGAGAGATCCTTGGGATCAATCGAAAACCAATTTTTAAAAAAATTCAATTCTTCAATACTGCTCTTCTCACGATCAATTGGTACATTGAAATCTGGAATCGGTTTTCTTTGGTGATCATTCTCTAAGATCTCATTTCTTTCCAGTTTACGAGTGTCTAGATTCAAGTACATCATTTTTCGAACTGAGTTATCTTTGGTACTGCGAATTTGTAAGGAAACTAACTCACGTCCATTCCATGAATACACTGAGCCTAATTCTGTAGGAATATAATCCGGATCAAATTGTTCAACAACTTTAAACAAATCAATCTCTTTCTCTTCTTTCAATCGTTCTCCATTAACCTTATAGACACTAACAGTCCAATATTCATCCTTTTCTGGAGGAGTTGTACGATAGTAAAAATTTTCTCTAAATTTCACATTCATATGCAAAATATGCTTTGAACCGACTCTGATAGGATCAAAATAATAATAAGACCCATATTCCCTCATCAACCGATCTTCCTTAGGATCAGTTGATTTCCAGTGAGTGATAATACCTGCACCATCCGCAATCATCTCATAGTCATCAATTTTCGCTTTTCCACTATAATCCTGAAATTGCTTGTAATAACTCTCAGTTGAAAAACGTACATAAAGCCAAATCCCACCCATGAGCGAAAGCAATACCAGTAAGGCTAGCATCATTTTTTTCTTTGTCTTTTTCACGATTTAAATAGATCCTTTCTAGGTGATTTAATTTTCACTTTGTAATCCACCACTGGTGAAAAAAATAGCACATTACCTGAAAACATGAAGATCGATAAAAATAACAACAAAACTATATGAAGGATAAAGTTTGGAGCAATATTACTAAATATTGCACAGGATGAAAATACAACCAACCCAGCAAAAAAAGTTGGAGCCATCATTGATAATAATCGATGCTTTCTATCATTTGTGACGAGGTATATCTTTATAGAGTGGTTGCTATTCACAATGTTGGTCATCGGTTTCCGAATGCTTATCCATATACGAATCCCTATTACAAGGCTATATACTAGAAGCAAGATCCCCAGATTTAGCACATGCGAAGAAAAATAGAGATACTTTTCAATAGGAAAGGCTTTGGACAAAAGCATGGCAGTTGCACCCCCACCGAAAGCTGAAGCAAGACCTTTCTTCTTAGTATCTTTTTTATTGAGAGATTTAGAAAGATCCGAAGGAGCTAGAGACTGCACTTCTTCCTTAGTTAAAGGATAGGCTAGATGAGGGATGAAGCTTAAAATCCATGGAAAGAAATAGCTGATGAGAAATGGACGATCAGCATCGACTAAATATGACTCACCATCCATTTGTAAAATCCGGTAACGAAGATTGATTTTTGATAATTGTTCTATTTTTGCTTTTTTTAGCATGCATAGTTCCTTCTAATTCTCCTTGTAAGCAGATTGATCCTCATCCACTGCTTCTAGTCTCTCAAATTCAACACGCCTCTTTCTATAGGCATATTCAAATAGAATACTACCTGACTCTATCCAAATACAAAGATAAGCCAACATGCCATTGATATAAAGAAAACAAGCTTCCGTTCCATCATGAGTATTCATATAGAATCCAAACACAATAAAAATTGGAATAAGAAAAAGATAAGCATGAAATTGTCGCTGCTTCTTTACATTTCGAAAGACAATCTTATACTTTGGACGATTGGGTGTGAGTCGTCTGGCAATTTCCTTTCGAGATTTCCAAAGGATTCCCCTATAAATGACAAAAGCTACCAGAATTGAAATTAAAAATAACAAGATTTTTAAATAGAGATTCTGACTAATGCTATAATATCTAAAAATTCCAGCCCCTATTCTATATAGAGCCGAACTAAGTGCAACACTAATACTTATCGCTATCGAACGTCTACCTTCTGGAGCCATTTTAATCTTTTTGTCAAAGTTTCTATTTGAATCCTCTAACTCTATGATATCCAACTTGAACTCCTTAGGAGCAAATCCCCAATAGTAACGTTTAGATGTCATAGAATTTGAATCTAAAACATACCTTTTTCCATTCATTTCAAGGATGCCAAAATAATAGACATCCAAGGCTCTAAAATCAACTTCCATTTATTTTATTTCATCACTTTCTGAATTAATGGTATTTGCCAATTAAGTAACTTCTACGATATCACAAAACTTCTACTGTTCTTCTATTTTTTCAAGAACAATTTGACCTTGCTTGTAGGGATAAGCAATTGGGTAACTTCCTAGAGTAAACATGAAAAAGAATAAGGATACGATTCCATTGATTACCAAAAAAGCTCCTTCTGTTCCATTATTCAAACCAATAAAGAAAAGTAAACAACTGAAAATTGCTCCAACTAAAGGATATACTCCTCCGTTACTTTTCTTAATAGTTGTAAAGGTAACTGTGTATTTACGGCTGTTTTTAGGAATCCATTTATCAGCTTTTTTATGGGCCACCTTTAATGAAATCAGAATGGCAAAATAAGAAATCAGCATTGAAATTGCAAAGAGCAATAACTTTAATAACACTTGCTCACTAAGATTGTTTTGAATAAAAAGCCGCTTTAGAACATCATAACCAACTTTGACAATTGGTTGGACAATGATGGCTGCCATTGTCGTACTGACAGGTGTTGTAGGCTTAATTTCGAAATGATTGTTATTCTTTTCGATCTCCACCATATCCACTGTAATCGTATCTGTTTTAATTCCCCAGTAGTAACTCTTAGGACTCATTGTACTCGTATCCATGATATACTTTTTCGATTCTTGATCTATCTGGACAATCTGAAAACAGGTCATATTTGAATTTTTAAATTTTAGTTCCATTTGTTTACTCATTTTTATTTTTAATATTTTCAACGTAACTTTTTCTTTTCATAATATTTCTTACCCTTTCTACTCTGGATGATTAGCAGACCAAACCTGCAGTTCATCGTAGGATTTTATTTGTGTTTTCTCACCAGTCTTTGGATCCGTCGCATAGACCTCTAACACATCCTGCCCCTTTGGTGCAAACCAATGAAGAACTGTATCAAACCACTCTTTGGTTGAGTACTGTTTAGGTCTCATATATAAACGAGCTAAATTCTTTATATCCTTAGCCATTTCCGGATAGTCTTGTGCAAAATTTGTATTGGAAATATCTATCTTTTCACGATCTTCTTTTGAAAGTAAGGTATCAATATAACCAGCTGTGAATTTCAAATGGTACTTCTCTTGCATAGCTTGTCGAATGTTATTATATACATTCCCCTTTGACAATTCCTGCTCAGCGACAGAAAAAGTTGATTTCCCATAATCCTCAAAATTTTCAAGATCTTCAATTTTTTGATTCGAAATATCAACTATGATTTTTCTACTATCATTATTTCCAACTTTATACAAAGTTACCGGTATATAATCCTTGTTATCTGCATAATACTGATTGATATCGTATGCGCCTCGATACTCTTTTTTCCCTAATAATTGATATAGTTCTGTCTTTTTACTTGGGAAGCCAGCAGCATTCAAATCATAAGAAATAATATTAAAATACTCATCTTTTGCAATTTTAGGTGAGCCATTTTTCTCTCTATCAATCATACTTTGATTGATCTCTTTTTGATGGACATCCAAAACCGAAATATAATCTTGACCGAATGCTATCCCACCTATCCCATCTTTTTGCGCAATAAATACAAATTTATTATCCTCAAAAAGATGAATTGTAGGTTTCTGAGTTTTCGCATTGATATATTTCTGCTTGGTTTCTTGCTGACTCGTTTTTTCATGTTTTTGAACTTGCTTCCACATATAGAAAGAGCCTATACTTACTAAAAGGACTAGCACTCCTACTACTTTCTTATTCACTCGTTTCATTTCAACCTCCACGCTCGTAGTTAACTCCTACCATCATACCGAAATTTTGCGACTGGGGCAACTTCCTCACTAGTTGGAAATAGTTGCAAGAAAAAACACCACCTCTCGGTGGTGTTTACTTCTTCTTTTGTGGAAAGAGGGGCAGACCAAGTGTCGCGATCTTCTCGGCGGGGATCTTCATACCATCCTTAATCCATTTGGAGATGACAGAGACAATGGCTGAGCTCCAGAAGGAATTGAGGTAGCTGCCAGCGCCATTCGAGGAGCTGCCATTTCTTTTTTCTAAAAAATCATAAACAGCCTTGGTCAAGAGCCGTTCGAAATTGTAATCAATGGCCAGGCTAATGATTTTGGCTTCTTTCTTGACTTCCTTAAAGAGGTAGACCCAGACTTGGTAGAGGTCTGTCTTGAGGTTGTAGCCATCTAAAGACTTGGTAATCTTTGCGATACTAGATTGAAAGATGGACTCTAGAATCTCTTCCTTGGAGTCATAATTACGGTAAAAAGCTGCTCGAGAGACACCTGCACGCTGAACCAGCTCAGAGATAGTGATCTTTTTCAGATCTTTTTTCTCCAACAATTGCAGGAGAGAGATTTCAATGGATTCTCGTGTAATCGCATTGTTTTCTCGGTTAAATCGTTTGAGATTTTCCAAGGATTTCTCGGATATTTTTCTTTCTGCCATAACATTTACTTTCTATCTGTCTCACCTGATGATATCTGCTTGGATAGCATTGTACTTCATGATATAATTGTAAAAGAAGACATACTACTTGTCAATGTACATTTTTATACAATTATGAGGTATGAACTGATGAAATGGAAAATTATTGCGGATTCAGGCTGTGACTACCGCTCTTTGGACAATCTGGCACCGGACACGGAGTTTGTCAGTGTCCCATTGACCATCCAAGTGGGTGATACCATCTATACAGATGATGCCCAACTCAATATCGACCAGATGATGGAGGAGATGTATGCGACCACGACAGCTTCTAAGTCTGCCTGTCCGAGTCCGGATGACTACATGAAGTCTTTTGAAGGGGCTGAAAATATCGTCGTTGTGACCATCACTGGAACCCTTTCAGGTAGCTACAACAGCGCAGAGGTGGCCAAGAAGATTTATCTGGAAGAGCATCCGAATACCAATATTCACGTGATTAACAGCTTATCAGCTGGGGGTGAGGTGGACCTGATCGTTCGCAAGCTCAATCAGTTGGTCGCTGAAGGCCTCGATTTTGATCAAGTAGTCGATGTGATCACGACCTACCAGTCTAAGACGAAGTTGCTCTTTGTTTTGGCCAAGGTTGATAATCTGGTAAAAAATGGGCGTCTCAGCAAATTGATCGGGACTGTTGTCGGGCTCCTCAATATCCGTATGGTTGGGGAAGCTAGTAAGACGGGTACTCTTGAGCTGCTTCAAAAAGCTCGGGGCCAAAAGAAAGCGATCAAGGCGGCTTTTGATGAATTGATCAAGGCGGGTTATGCAGGCGGTCATATCACCATCGCCCACCGCAACAATGAAAAATTTATCGAGCAATTCTCTGCATTGGTTCGAGAAAAATTTGCCCATGCAATGATTGAAGTCCTTCCTACTTCTGGACTTTGTAGTTTCTACGCCGAAGAAGGCGGCCTCCTCATGGGCTATGAAATTTAAGTTACCACTAAAAAGAGGCTAGGACAAAAGTCCTAGCCTCTCAATTGTTTTTGGATTGTCGAGCAAGACGCAGTGGTTGAGTGGGCTCTACTACGCTGATTTCATCAGCTTTACAGCCCTACTCAACTGTGCGGAGGTGGGACGACGAAATCGAATTCTAACGAATTACCGATTTCTGTCCCACTCTCTCTTTTTATTCTCCGATCTCTTGGTAGAGGGTACGGATTTTTTTGCGGTAGATGGTATAGCTGATCCCTGCTCCAATTAGCAGTATGATACTATAAAGGATCACAGCCAGCAGGGTGCTGACGGAATGATAGGTCCAAATGAAGCTGACAATGATCAAGAGAAACATCACAAAGAGAAAGACAATCAAGAGAATAGACTGAAGAACTGCATTCCCACGATGACGGGTCATCAACTCTGTGATATTGGTCCAATTGGTGCTAAAGTTCTGAAAATCTTTGACATAGTCTCGAATGCAGATCGGAATAGTGGTTACAACCCAGATCAGCAACATGGCTAGGATAGCTAAGGGATGGACGCCAAAATAGAGACAAACGCCAACTAGAAGAATGACAGGAAGGATGGATTGCACCAGATAGAGCAACCAAAACTTCATAAAGAGATAGCGTTTGAAATCAATAGGGAGGGATCTCAAGTACTCAAAGTTTTCGCGCTCTAGCGAAATACCGATACTGGTCAAGCCTCCAAAACTATTGAAAACACCAATCAAGATGGCAACAAGGGTCAGTGGCACCAGATACTGGGGCGTCAAGTAAGGACTGAGTCCTCCTATATTTTTCGATGCTCCTGCTGCTCCACTGAGGAGGAAAATATAAGGCAGAATGCTCATCATCAAGAGGACTTGCACCATAAGGGTTCCATCGCTCAAGAGTCTGCGATGATACTGAATGACAAATCGTCTAAAGGAGTCTTTCTGACCCACATGGAGCACTCTCACGCGTTCCTTAACGGTTTGGTTGGTCGCAACTGCAAGGGCTGCATCATAGAACTGCGGGATCACGATTTTGCGAACCAGGCCAATCAAGACCAGAAGGACCAGGATCCAGCCCAGAAGGCCAAGGATCGCTTCTCCATCAAAAGGATGGAGGATGAACTGATGAAAGGCCGTAAAAGGTGGAAATAGAATGGGAATCTCTGCGCCACCCGTCACTTCTACCCGATGGGTCTGAACTAGATTCAGATAGAGATAAGCTCCTAGACTCAGAAGAGAACCAATTCCGACCATGATGTTGGAGACCAGGGTCGTGTGTTTTTTGAAAAACAAGGTCTTGGTGATCAAATGAGCTAGTAATATCGTCGCTAAAAAGAGAACGCCTAAGAGAATTAAGGCACAAAAAAGGCCTAGCAGGATCCCTAACGGATTGAAGCCGCCTGCTTGCACAGGCAGGATCAGAAAATAGCTGACCAAGGGAAGGATAGCCATGAGGAGGGTCAGGATGACCGAGATACTCTTTCCAGCAATGACTTCCGCATCTGAGAAGGCATAGGGCCGGTAAAACTGCAGGTCCTTGCTTTCATAAAAGACATTGTAAAAACTCATAAAGCCTTGAGAAATGGTCATCAAGGAAAAGAGGGCGACCATATTGACAAAGAAGGCTGGTTGGTTCACAAAATCATAGATACTAAAGAGCAAGCCAAATATGAGGAAATAGACCAGGCCTAAAAAGAGATAGTTGAGCACCGATTTACGGGCAACATTGAGTTTGACGTCCGGTTTTTTGGCCTGTTTGGCACGTAATTTTGCGATCTGAGCGGGCTGACTGGCATAGATGATATTGACATTGACCAGTTGCTGGATAATCTTAAGACGCATGATCGCCACCTTCTTCCTTCCGACCCGCTAGACTGAGATAGATACTTTCCAGACTTTGTTCGGGGTGCTGGCCCTTTAATTCCTCGATCGTCCCATAGAAAATGAGATTTCCCTTTTTGAGAATGGCGATTTTATCACAGAGTTGTTCGGCCACTTCTAAGACGTGAGTAGAGAAAATAACCGTCTTGCCGCGATCCGCATGCTGGCGCATCATTTGTTTTAAATCGTAAGAAGCTTGTGGATCCAAACCGGTCATCGGTTCGTCCAAGACCCAGATATCTGGATCTGACAAGAGGGCTGCAATGACGAAGACCTTCTGGCGCATCCCATGTGAAAAGGATTCAATCACTTCATAGCGGTGGCTCTGAAAATCAAAGATCCTAAGAAGCTCCTCTAAACGTTGGTCACAGTCTTTCTGACTCATATCATAAGAGGTCGCAACCAACTCCCAGAATTCATTGGCTGTGAGACGCAAGAAAAGATCTGGCGAATCTGCCACATAACCGATCTTCTTTTTGATCGCCAGTCGATGGCTATAGAGGTCCTGACCATCCACTTCAATTGATCCAGTGGTTGGGGTGATGACACTGACCAGGCTCTTAATCGTCGTTGACTTTCCAGCTCCGTTGTGACCAATCAAGCCGACAATTTGTCCATCTTCGATGGTCAGATCCAAGTGGTTGAGGGCAATGTGCCCATCGTAATCTTTGGTAACTCCGTGAAATGTAATCATGTTAACTCCCTAATTGATCCTCATTGGGACCGTTTTTCTTATTCTGTTGATAAGCGATCATCGAAATGGTAGAGCAATTCTAGCAGATAGTTTGGAATGGTCTCCAAGAAGTCTTCTTTGTAGACCCGCTCTCCTCGCTTATGCAATTCTTTGCCCCAAGGGCCTAGATTGACCGCTGGAACCTGAATGTGAGCAATTTTTTCCAGATCCAGATCATAGACCTGGGTTGGTGTGGCTAGGCTATCTAGGACGACTTGATAAGAGGCCACATCCTTTTCCAAGGCACAATAACTGGTGTCGTTAATCCCCATAAAGTATTCTTCGACTTTTAAGAGGTAACCTCTTGTGTCCAGATACTCGCGGTAATCAGTGATGAGGGACACAATATTGAAATCGGTATTGTCTAAAAAGCGACAATTCATGGAAGGATAATATGGGGGCGCAAAACCGATGACCACCATAGGATCCTTATCTCCGAGAAACTCAAGGAGTCGCTGGATTTGCTGAATCGCAAGGCTCTGGTAGCTGGTCCCATTACGAAAATCTTGCTCCGCTTTTTTATTAGAAGCTTCTCTATAGTCTTGGTAGCCCTCTAAGGCTTGGCAACGTTCCTCTAGTTCTTGATAGGTGATGACTCTTGGCCTTGCAATAATATGGTCTTGGCCAGCCTGATCCTGCAAGTGCTCGTACTTCTTGTAAAAGGCGTCCAAGGCCTCCTGACTAAGCTCATAGATTCGTTGCAAGAGTTCTTGGGGTGTTTTCTTCAAATGCAATACACTGAAATAACCAGCCGCATAAAGTACGGTCGATACATCGTACTGCTCCTTCAAATCTCTGAGATAGGACCAAGAAGGAAGAGGAGACGTTTCTCCCAAGGCCTGATCAGCCAGATCGGGATGAAGATCTAGCTGACTTGCGATGGCTACTAAGAGGGACAAGGCATTGATCCCTTTGAGGGGCTCCTTCATATGAGACAAAACGCCTTGTGCCACAACGACTGGCATGAGTTTACCAACTGTGCCGATGTGAAGGACCTTTTCTTTTCCTACCTCTGATTCAAAGGGTTCTGAATCCACTGCTAATACATAATTCAGATCAAACTTTTCCTGCAAATCTGTGAGGAGGCCCAAAGCTCCCCGCATCCCACGTGAATAAGATTCCTCGTCTCCAACAGAGAGATAGAGCAGATTGACCTGACCTTCTGTAGGATCTGCTGCATAGGCTTCTAGAACCCCCAATTGAAGGGCTAGGGCTGCTTTCATATCGCAAGACCCTCTGCCAAATTTCCACTCCCCAGAAGCTAAATCTTCCTGCATATCTGGGCGTCTATCCAGTGTTTTCAAGGCTTCTGCAACTTTATCAGAATCGAGTGCGATCTCCGACAAGCTTCCATAGTCTTCTAAATCGACTGTATCATGGTGGTGGAAAAGGATAACTGTTTTTTTCTTGCCCTTATCGACCAAGGCCCAATTGACCGACCGATGCAAGTGATCCTGTGGCACCTGATAGCGCCCAAAGTGGTCCGGATGTTTCTTGAAATAGGGGATCTGGCCAATCCGTTGATCCAGGTAGGCTTCGATCCCTTGCTCGGTCTCGGTGTTGGTAAAGCTTGGAATTGCCAAGGCTTCGGTAAAAATCGTTTCGATGCTCTCTCTATTGGTGGTTTTCACTTTCAAACCAATCCTCCTTTGATATGATCAAACTATAAAATGAATAGAAATATATGTATCAGACTGATATTTCTACGTAAATAAAATGCTACTTTTTATATTCTCACTTCATTTCTTTCATGTATGCGATTTCTTTTCCAGAAAGGGCTTGCTTCCAGCGCAAACGTTTGTCGCATCCAACTATTTTTGGTAAAATAGGGACATTCACATGAAAGAAGAAATAAAAATGGAAAATCAAACCTTAATGCAATATTTTGAGTGGTATTTGCCCGCTGATGGGAACCATTGGTCGCGTCTTGCTGAAGATGCGCAACACTTAGCAGACTTGGGTATTCGTAAAGTCTGGATGCCGCCTGCTTTTAAAGCTACTTCTAACAATGACGTTGGGTACGGAGTCTATGACCTCTTTGATTTGGGCGAGTTCGATCAAAAAGGAACGGTTCGCACCAAATATGGCTTCAAAGATGATTATCTTCAAGCCATTCAAGCCCTCAAAGATGCAGGGATTCAACCAATGGCCGATGTCGTTCTCAACCATAAAGCTGCTGCCGATGGCTTAGAGGAATTCGAGGTCGTTGAGGTGGATCCAATGGATCGAAACAAGGTCCTCACTGAGCCCTTCACCATTCAAGGATGGACCAAATTCACCTTTGATGGCCGAAATGGCGCCTATAATGACTTCCACTGGCATTGGTACCACTTCACCGGTACGGACTACGATGCTTCACGCAATAAGAATGGGATCTACCAAATCCAAGGGGACAATAAAGGTTGGGCTCATGGAGATCTGGTAGACAAGGAAAACGGAAACTACGATTACCTCATGTACGCCGATATCGATTTCAAACATCCCGAAGTTGTAGAAAATCTCGACCAATGGGCTGAATGGTTTATCGAAACGACTGGTGTAGAAGGCTTCCGTCTGGATGCCGTCAAGCACATTGACTCCTTCTTTATGAAGAATTTCATTCATAATATCACCAAAAAATATGGAGAAGATTTCTACGTCTTTGGTGAATTTTGGAATGGCGACACAGAAACCAACGATGAGTACTTGGAAAGCATTGACTACTTGTATGACTTGATCGATGTAGCCCTCCACCAAAATCTCTTCAGAGCTAGTCAAGAGGGTGAAAATTTCGACCTTCGAACTATTTTTGATGGAACACTAGCGCTCAATCATCCTGAACAGGCCGTAACCTTTGTGGACAACCATGACACCCAACGAGGGCAAGCCTTGGAATCTACGATCCAAGAATGGTTTAAGCCTGCAGCCTATGCCTTGATCTTACTTCGTGAAGCTGGTTTGCCTTGTGTCTTCTATGGAGACTACTACGGTATCGAGGGCCAATTTGCGCAAGAAAGTTTCCAAGAGGTCCTCGATCGTCTCTTATGGGTTCGTAAAGATCTGGCCTATGGGGAACAAACGGACTACTTCGATGATCCTAATTGCATCGGTTGGACACGTTCAGGTTCAGAAGAATCAGCACCCATCGCCTGCTTGATTTCCAATAACCAAGCTACTACAAAAGTCATGGAGATCGGCTCATCCTACGCAGGCCTCACCTACTACGATGTACTAGAAAATTGTAGCGAAACCGTCCAAGTCCAAGAAGACGGTACTGCTGAATTCCCAGTGGCAGAACGCTCCGTCAGTGTCTGGGTAGCCCAAGATACAGAGGGCCAATAACCTTTATACGTAATTTTCTCCTAGGATCTACATCTTCCTAGGAGAATTTTTTCCTGTAAAAATTTTATAGGAAATACAGCTTCATTTTAGCACTATAAGAAAGCGCTGTCAATGGGTATCGCGTCTATTTGAAAGAAATAAAGAGCAAAAAAAAACTCGTTTTCCAGTTTGGAAAACGAGTCTTCTTTTTAGCTCAATTCTGCAATGATTTCTTTCAATTGGGCTTTCGTATGAACTCCAGCCACTTGTTTGACAACTTGTCCATCTTTTTTAAATAGAAGAGTTGGGATCGACATGATACCGAATTGACGTGCTGTATTTGGATTTTCATCGACATCCATCTTACAGATTTTCAAATCATATTCATGTACTTCTTCTGCCAACTGATCCAAGATCGGTGCTTGCATGCGACATGGGCCACACCAAGTTGCCCAAAAGTCAATCAAGACAAGTCCTTGGCTAGTTTCTTGTTCAAAAGTTGCATCTGTGATTACGTGTGCCATATTTCCTCCTTTTTCAGTAGGCATCTACTGATTCTGCATTTCTACTTTTATTTTACACTAAATAATGCCATTTTAGAAATATTTGCTACGGGGACTCCTTAGGCATCTTCTTTCTTTTTGCGCCAAAAGATGAAGCTAGAAGCTGTTAGGCTGATCACCCCTAAGAGACCCAGAGCATGGTCTTTGCTCCCTGTTTGAGGTAGCGTATGGTCTGCTTGATCTCCTCCTACTGCAGAAGTCGCAACTTGAGGATCTTCTGCAATTCCTTGTGAAACAAATTGAGGGCCATAGGATACAGCTAGTGTATGATGAGGTTTCTCTTGTCTTGCTGATTCTCTTTGCATCTGCTCTTCTGTTTCAGGAAGAGTTTGGCTTGGTTGGACAAAGTATTCTGGGCTTGGAAGCGTATATTCTTCCTTGTAGTGCACTTCTGGAGCGACTAGAGCAGCTCCTTCTATTTCTGGCAATTTCGCATAGTCAGTATCTCTTGCACTCGGTACATAGGCTGCCTTTTGAGCGCGGGTCTTTTCGACAATTGGAATCGCCGCCTGGATAGAATCTGTCTTAAAGGTCACTTCATATGGATGCTCCACCGTTAAATCAGATGGGTCATAGGTGTTGAAAACAAGCGCTAACTTGTGACCTTTCTTAACCGTATAGAGATTTGGTTGGAGATAAACCGTGTAATCGTGGTATTCTCCCACTTTAGGCTCGATGCTAGCTCGTGAGCTTGCTGAATCGTAGCCAGACTCAGGGTTCGCAAGGTTGATCCACCCTTTAGCAATCACTTTGTACTTGGTCTTGATGGTTTCGTATTCGGCAACAGATAGGTTGCTTAAATTGCTTCCCATCCAGAAAGCGTCTGCTGTTTTATCTTGCTTGACGCTACCATTTCCTACCACGTCAAAGTCCTCATCTGCCACATCTACCAAGAGGGCGTTAATTTGGAAATTCTTTCCTTGACCTTTGGCAAGAGCTGCCTTGAAATGAACGGGGATGTGCCCCTTGATCGTAGTGTCCTCAGTAACATCAGAAACGAAGGTCAGATTGGCCTTAGAGGAGGCTTTGCTGACTGTTTCATTACGGTTAGCGATCTCGACACCAGCAGCCCCATAATCACTAGAAATAGTTTCTTCTAGCCGTTTCGAGCTTGCATTCAAGAAGAGACGTTGGTTACTCTTCCAGTTGTCGTAAGTGGTCCACTTGCTTGGGTCATAGTTGTTTTGAGCTAGAACTGCTGGCAGGCTTTCGACATGATTGTCCACTCCATAGAGGTAATGGGTCAGCCAGGTATTGAGCAGGTCATAGAAATCTTGGCCCTTGGCGGTGATGCCGTATCCCCTTGACATAGCCGCTGGGTAGACGTGATCTCCTTGGTGAAGATAGAGCTTGACATCTTGTCCTGCTTTCTTGAGGGCATCGTACATAAGTTCAAAGTGCTTGGTCTTGACATTGTCATCATTCAAGCCATGGACGATCAGGGCGCTGGTCTTGAGATTTTCCGGATGAAGGGTATAATCCCGCTCCTTCCAGACATCACTGTAGTTACGATCATGGGCGTACTGGTCCTTGTTCAATTGGTTGATGTAGTTGGAATAGTTTTGCCAAATCCCTGCCCAGTCGTCTTGGTCCAACATCCGCGTGCTAACGTAGAGGGAGAGCCATGAAAGATCACTATAAGGCGCATTGCCAAACTGGGTTCCTTGGCTATTGAAATAATCATACCAAGAGGCAATCCCTGCTGCTGGAACGATGGTCTTTAGGCCTTCTACGCCTGTCGCTGCCACACCAAAGGTCGTGGTTCCAGCCCAGGAGAGACCGGTCATAGCGACATTGCCTGTTGCCCAGTCTGCCTTGATTTCAACATTGCTAGTCTTATCGGTGTAGGCCTTGCGTTTGCCATTGACCCACTCGATGATATTCTTGAAGGCATTGATTTCGAGATCAGAACCTGTGGTGTTAAATCCTTCTGATCCCTTGGTACCAAGTCCCGCACTCGAGATAAAGGCATAGCCTCTGACCAAGAAATAGTCGTACCAGTTCAGATCTTCGTAGTCATAGATATACTCGTAGGGACTGTAGTAATACCAATCCGATGCCTTGGCTTTTTTGGCTGCTTCTACTGTTGTTTCACTGCTTACTGGCTGTCTCTTTGCAGGTTGGCTGTGCAGTTTCTTCATGTCATAGCTACCGTCCGTTGGAAGCCCCAAACTTTCGAGGGTCACGTAGTTTTCATCAAGCGTCCCCGCTACGTAAGGGCGCGCTTCCAGAATAGTGGCTGCCTTAAAATCACCTTGCGCTACTGCTTTTGGTAGTTGAACAATGGCTTTGACTAAGTCAGGCTTGCCATCTGCGTCGGTGTCGTAGTCCGTTTCGACATAGACAGGGAAGCGTACAATTTGGCTGTCTTCATATTTGTAGTCTTGGTCTGCTTTTTCTCCCGTCGTATAAGGGAAAATCGGCTGGGCACGACCATTTAAAAAGAGCGGACTTTTCTTTTCAGCCCGGTAGGCATCGTAGAGTTTCTTAGCTGTTTCATACATCTTGGCCAATTCTGGCTGACTAACCTTACGAGTCAGATCTTCTGATTTTTCAATCAAGCCTAAACTCTTGGCAAAGCGTTCGCGATCTGCTTGGCTTTGACCCAATTGACTAGGATCTGTTGCTGCCCATTGAAGCAAGCCATTAACAGCATCTTGGACTGTCAACTCTTTAGAGGCCTGATCCGCTGCAAGGGTGCTACCTGTGACCTTTGCCAAATCCTGACTTGTTGCCGGAGCTTCTGAAGTAGGAGCGGATTGAGGTCCAGCTTCCCTGTTTGTTGCTGCTGGACTTGCTACTGGGACAGAGGACTCACTTTGTCTTGTGTGTTCTTCTGGTGCAGGGGCTACTTGATTGGCACCTGCCGTCCGATCCAGCGATGCCACATTCGAGCTTGCAGCTTCTTCACTAGTGGCAGTACTTGCGTCACTTGTTGTCGGTCTTGCTTCAGTAGATGGAGCATGGACCACTTCTGTCGATGGGGCTAACTCTTCCGTTTGCTCGTCTGCTGCTACTACTTGATGCAAGACCATCGGCGCGATCAGTAAGCTCGATGCGACAATGGAAACCATTGTTTTCTTTTTCATGTCAATCTCCTCACTTTTTGTAATCAACACTCCTATTATACTATGTAAGCGTTTTTATATCAAATAGATATTCAAATGATCCCACAAAAAAACCGAGGCATCAGCCTCGGTTATCGATTCTTATTTAACGTGTTTCTTAAGATCTTCTTGTGCTTTTTTGTTTGACTCTGCTTGTTCTTTTTGCCATTTTTCAAGGGCTTTGTTGTAGTCAGCAGTTGTCACAGCTTTGTCTTGGAGTTTCATTCCTTTGTAGATCACGTGGTCTTTTCCTTTACCACCAGTCCATGCAAATGGAGCTGAGAATGGTTCGATACGTGTCAAGAATGGACGTCCCGTTGATGAAGAAGTTGGCATAACAAGGGCGCTATCAGTCAACCAAGCTTGCGCAGCCGCATATTTTTCATAGCGTTTGTTGACGTCTTGTGTTTCAGCACCAGCATCTTTGATCATCTTTTCAAAGTCGTACAGACCAACTTTTTTAGCTGCTTCATTGTTTTCACTTGGGTCAAATCCAAGGAAAGTCTTAGTATTTTCACCAGATGAAGCTTTCAAAATATCCATGTAAGTTGATGGGTCTTGGTAGTCAGGGCTCCATCCAACATTATCAGAGAGATCCCAGTCTTCGCCAGCCGCATTTGGCGCAAAGAGGGTCACATTTTGAAGGTCTTCTTTCGAAAGCATTTGGATATCGATAACGACATTTTCTTTACCAAGCGCTTCTTCAACTGATTGTTTGAAAGATTGCACCCGTTGAACTCTTGATGGAGTCGTTTGGTCTACAGGCATATCGATGTGAATTGGGAATTTCACACCTTCTGCTTCCAAGGCGGTCTTCGCTTTTGCAAACTCTTCCTTCGCTTTCTTCGCATCGAAGAGACCGTTTTGACCATCATCTAGTTTAGTAGATTTCCACTCATCTCCGTAGGTATCCAATTGTGTTTTCACCATTTCACCGAAGGTCTTACCATCAGCTTGGACAAATGTTGGTGGAATGTAGAGGTTACGGATGATCTTGCTTGCTCCGTCTTTTCCGTTCAATTGAGCAGCATAAGCTTCACGGTTGAAGGCAAAGCTGATCGATTGACGGAAGTCCTTGTTCAAGAGGGCTTTCTTAGTAGATTGTTTTTCTTCGTCGGTCTTCTTAGCTGTGTGTTTGTAAGATTGACGGTCGATGTTGGTACCAATGACATAAGAAGCAGCATCTTGAGGAGTGTAGGTGATTTCGTCTTTGAATTCTTTGGCTTGCTCTGAATAACCAGATCCAGTTGGGAAGAGTTTGGCCAAGCTAAGAGCATTTTCTCCGAATGATTTGGCCAATTTACTTTGGTCTTGTCCATCGTAGAATTCCAATTTAACATCTGAGATGTAGACCTTGTCTTTATCCCAGTAGTTTTCATTCTTGGTCATTTCGATAGAAGATTTTGAAGTAAAGCTCTTCAAGATGTAAGGACCATTGTAAAGAAGAGAGCTAGTATCACTTGCTTGAGCGAATTTATCCCCTTTTGATTTCACGAATTTTTCGTTGACAGGGAAAGTGATCCCAAGAGTCAATTTAGAGTTCCAGTAAGATTCTGGTTGGTTCAAAGTGATTTGAAGGGTATGATCATCAACTGCTTTTACTCCTACAGCTGAGAAATCTTTATTTTTACCACTAACGTAGTCATTCAAGCCTTTGATAGAATCTTGGATGATGTAGAGCATTTCTGATTTGTTATCAGCCGCATATTTGATCCCTGTGACGAAATCTTTAGCTGTTACATCCGCATACTCTTCGCCTTCTGAATCATACCATTTAGCATCATCACGAAGTTTATAAGTATAAGTCAAGCCATCTTGCGAAACTGTCCAATCTTTTGCAAGAGATGGAATCAAGTTCCCGTATTTATCATTTTCAAACAAACCATCAATCAAGTTTCCAGTGATATCGTGGGTTGCTGCTTTACCAGATGTGATATAGTTTAGGTTTTCTGGCTCAGTCTCATAGACATATGAGAATTTTTGGCCGTTGCTTGAGCTAGATGATTTAGAACCTCCAGAACAAGCTGCTAGGATACCTGCTGAAAGGAGGGCAACTCCCGCAAGTGCAATGACATTTCTTTTTTTCATGTAAAACTCCTTAAGAAATTTTAAGTTTATTTTAAGATTATACCACAAAGATTTTCAGAAGAAAAGGAATTTTCAGAAAATTTTAGTCTTTTAAAAAACTACTCCGGAGAGTAGTTCTGAATAGAATCAAATCCTTTTAAAATCAAGTGACATAGCGATTTATAATAATTGAAATAATTGATTTTAGACCCAAACAAAAGTATAACGAAACTTTCCGCTGTGAGATAGGTGCCTGAAACACATTTGTTTCAGGCACTCGGGAGTTTTGAAACTTTAGGTTCAAAACTAAGTCATGGAACTTCGTAGAAGTTCGCTGACGTCCGTACTCACCTAAGGAAAGTTTCTAAAACAACTCTCTCTTCAGTCTAAACCACTACGTAATATAGTTGTTATTTTTAATCTACTAATTCGCTCTTGAGGTAGGCATCGACCATGCGCTCTGTTGCGACTACAGAATCCAAGTGGGTCCGCTCATATGAGTGGCTAGATTCGATCCCTGCCCCGAGAAGAGCGTGTTTCACTTCTGCTCCTGCGCTCATGGCTGCAGAGGCATCTGATCCATAGAAAGGATAGATGTCCAACTTATAAGGGATTTCTTGGGCTTTTGCCAAGGCTACCAAATGCTGACGGAACTCGTAGTGATACGGTCCTGAAGCGTCTTTGACACAGATGGATACCGTGTATTCATCCGTCGCTTGGTCGTCTCCCATAGCTCCCATGTCCACTGCCAAGTATTCGACTACTTCAGCCGGAATACTTGAATTAGCCCCATGCCCCACTTCTTCAAAGACTGAAAAGGCAAAGGTGGTCGTTACTGGCAATTGGATCTTCTCTTCCTTGTACACGCGCAGAAGATTCAAGAGAATCGCCGCACTCACCTTGTCATCTAAGTGGCGAGATTTGATAAAGCCAGTATCTGTCACAATGGTCCGGGGATCAAAGCTGACAAAGTCACCCACTTCAATGCCAAGGGCACGGGTTTCTTTTTCATTGGTCACTTTTTCATCCAGACGGACTTCCATATTGTCCTGAGTCCGCTCGACAGTTCCCGCATCCTTGTAGACGTGGCAAGAAGTCTGATGGACCAAAATTGTCCCCGAATGGGTCTTTCCTGTATTGGCTACATGGACTGTACAATTTTCCCCTTCAATCATATTCCAAGGGAAACCACCGATACGGTCTAGCTTGAGGCGGCCATCTGCTTTCACAGCGCGGACAATAGCCCCCAAGGTATCCACATGGGCTGTGACATAGCGTTGCTTGTCTGTGATTACACCAGGCACGGTCACATTCACGCCTCCCTTAGCAGTCCGAGTTACCTCATACCCAAAGCCTTCAATGGTTTTGACCAAATAGTCTGCGATCTCCCGTGTAAAACCGGTCGGTGAAGGAATGGCTGTCAATTCCTGCAAATAAGTCACTGTCTGATTCATAATGCCTCCAAATGTGTTTTTCTTTATTCTAGCATGAAATAGGTGGAATAGCTAGAGGAGAGATTACAGGTTAGCGTTTTTCAACTCTTCCCGCACTTGCATTAGGAGAAGGCCTAGCTTGTTTTTCCCAGAGCCATCTCCCCCATCAGACCAGTAAGCGTCGTTTCGCGTATGTTCGATGAGGATGGCATCTCCTGTCGCCATCAATTCTTTAGCAATGTCTGGATTCTGACTAAATTTCATTCGAAGGGCCTGAAGCATCACCTCATCTTTGACCTCTTCCCAATCTGGTCTCAAGGGATTTTGTCGATTGCGTCCCTCTAAAGCAGCATCCATTGGAGATGCTATCTGTCGAATTTCCTCTTTAATTTGGGGTACTAATACAGTATCTGATGACAAAATGCTGGCTTTATCTTCTGCTTGTTTATCCTCTACAAGTTTAGCTGCAGCCAATTCAATCTCTTTGCGACTTTGTTTAGCAGTAGAATGTTGACCAGCAGTATATCCCATCATGAGAATAAAGCTAGTTGCAGCTACTGTTCCAACACTAATTAAGGCTTTAGTTTTGACTTTATTTAACATCTTAGACCTTCTTTCTATAAAAACTAAGTCAAGAATACCAGATAAAGCTTGAAAAAAGTATCACAGAAGTAAAAATGCCACCCGAAGGTGGCCAATATAACTTACAAAATTAGTAATCCGTCTGATAAATTTTTTTATACAAACCATTTTTCAGATATCATAGACATAATGATTTCCTCCTTAATTACTAATAGATTATCAAATTTACTGTTTATTAGAATGAGTAATATGTGCAATTTTTGTAAATAAATTAAAAAAGCTGCATCTTCTGCAACTTTTTAATCTGGTGGAAAATAGCCCAACTGCTCAGCGATGTGAATCGCCTCCTGCCTGTTAGTCACTCCCAATTTTGAAAAGATATTGGCCAAGTGATTGGAAACTGTACGTTTACTCACATAGACCTTGTCACAGACATCATCAATGGTCAAGCCATTTCTAACCAGTTCTAGTATCTCGATTTCTCGTGGTGTTAACACCTCTACCATCACTTCATCTGAAAAGACCTTACCACCTAGATAAATCTTTTCCAGTTTTTTCACCAACTCATCTGGGTCCATACTTTTGTCCAGAAAGCCATAAGCCCCCATAACTTTAGCTCGGTGTTCATACATTTTTTTACTGTAACCTGTCAAAATCACAACCTTACTAGAATAACCATTGTCGATAATCTCTTGTGCCAAGGTCAGCCCATCATCTTGATACAGACTCGTCAGGTTGATATCAATCAAAATAATGTCGTAGTCATTAAAAGTAATCTCCGAAATAGTCGAAAAATTATCTACTAACTGGACCTTTTTAATGTTTTCCGATAACTCTAAAATCATCTTGATACTTTGGCTAAATAATTTATGATCATCAATTAATAAAATTTTCATAACACAACTCCTTATCAATCGGGAGAGTAATTTCTACACGAAATCTCTTATTATTTTCAAAAAGCTGCATTTGACCACCTAAAACACTAATTTTATTAGACATATTTTTCAAGCCATAACCTAAGGATTTTTCTGTTTGAAGGCAGTCATTTTCAGAAATGATAAAAATAGCGTCATCATGCACATCAATCTTCAAAGAAATCCTTCCACCACTAGCGTACTTAACGGCATTGGTCGCCAACTCCTCAACCAGACGATAGGCAATTTTATCGTAAGGAGATAAAAGCCTAAAGTGGGCAGGAAACTGTGTGACTACTTCATTTTCTGCGTGATAGCGTTTGACAATCCGATTAATCAGCCCTTGATACTGGATGTCTAACTGCTCGTCTGTTTCTACCATTGGCTGATAATAATCCATCCGCTCACGAATCCGCTGAACCAACTCCTCTGTTACCAGATTGATCTGTTCACCAAAAACTTGATTGCTACTATATTTATTGAAATTTTTTATTGCCATAACATTTTGCAGGATTTCATTGTGAAGAAATTCGGAGAACTGTTGTTCTGTATCTTCATTTGCCAGCAGATTTTTCACCATACGGTTACGCTTTAAAAAGAGAACTTTTACATAATCCCCAGAATCTAGCATTTCAGCAGAACGAAAGAGGCGAATCAATTCTTCCGAACAAATCCCGAACAATAGTAACATGATATTCAAGACCAAAAAGCTCGTGTTTAAATCTAGACGAAAGATGATGAAAATGCCTACTAACAAAAACATAACCAGTAAAAACAAGCGTGAAAAAGCTTTTATATAGGACAATTTTAACTCTGATACCTTTTTTTGAAGAGAGCTGATAATTGTTTTGAAGTGTAAAAAAGCTAAAATGCCAACAATTTCCAGATACCAGACTAGGTTCATCACTCCTGAGCCCCTCGTATTGATATACAAAAAGAAATAAGAAAGAGGCAATATCAAAGCTAATATCCACAAATTTCGTCTCTGATACTTGAGTTTACTTTTCAACTCTTTATGATATAAAATCAGTAAAATCAAGGGAACAAGGTTTAAAAAGAAAGACGCAAACAAGGATAGAAATAGAAAAATTGAAGGACTTAACAGATATGAACTAATGGTGATTAGTGTCAACACAAAGGACACACTCAACAGTTCTTCTCCTATTTTCTCTCCCAGAAAGATAATAGACAGAGAACTATACACCAATAAAAAAGAGTTGAGCGGATGAAGAATATCAAAAAAGTGCAACAGGGTGCTCGCAACTCCTTGATTAAATATGGATTGCCAGCTAATGAGAAACATCATCAGGAGCAACCAAAGTTTCAACTCACTATACCGAAAGGTCACAATATTACAAATATAGCTAAATACAATTAAAGCAATAATCAGCAATAAAACCATCTGCAAGGAAAAATCTGTCGAAAAGTCCAGAGGGATCCTATGATAAATATAAATCATTAAAGCTAGATGATTCAAAATCGTCAACCACCACAATAAAAGTGAGTTTTTCGAGAACAATTTGACAAACTGTTTCATATGTATCTACTTCCTGAACTACTTTAATATTATTATAACACAATACCAGAATTGCAGGATAGGCAACTCTGGTATTTGACTTAATTTTCAATAATTTGCCAACTTACTCTGTAAGTCACTAGCAAGTAAAGGACAAAGAGTAAAACCGCTACTCCCAGATAGGTGATATCAATAGAAATGCTGGTATTAGCGAAATTCTCAAAATAGCCCAAAAGAGCGGTACTCAAGGCAAATGCTAGCGGACCTGCGATGACCAGCGGAACCAAGAAATAACTTAGAATCTGTTGCAAAAGAATAGAGCGATTTTGCTTCCTCTTATTCCCGAGAAGATATAAGATTTGATAATCATTGACACTATCCAAAGCACTTGTAGAAGTTTGAAGGGACAATATACTGAGGGAAATAATGATAAAAATAACACTGACAAAAATCATGACAAAGACAATGACGCCCATAAATCCAAGATAAATCTCAAAAATTCTTCCTTTGGTTTGATAGGTGAACGGATTCAACTCTGCTCCATCACGAGTGAAGTAGTATTTTTCTATCCACTGACTTAAGAATGTTTCTACTTTCCGTTTGTCGATATTTTCTTTGAAATTGGCAACATAGGTCGTGTGGTCTTCCGTCAATCCAACTACTACCTTATCTGGTACAATTAAGGTTCCTGTGTCATTTGTACCCACTGACGATAAAAAGTAAACTGTTTCAAGCGGCTTTGAAGACGCAAGATTAAGAGAATAACCGTTAATCATGAGAGTTTTTGTCGTTAATAGAAAGTCCTGAATCTGCTTGGCAGTTCCTTTATAGTTAGCATTGACCAGAAATTGGTTATCTGCCAAGTCAACCGCTTTTTCCCCTTGCAGTTTGCGGAGATGATTGTAGGCAGAAATTCCTAAAATCGGTACTTTTGATTCAGGAAGTTCCTTATCATGCGCCCAGAGATTGCTAGTATCAATCAAATCTTTATAGATTAAATCACTAGAATAGATAGGATAGCTGTACTCCTCTTTGATGAGGTTAAAGTCAAATCCATCTGCTTTTAATCTGTCTTTGACAGATTCCTGAGAAAACTGGAACTCCTGACCACGATAGAGATTGACAGTTACATCATAAGGTGAGTATTTGTTCAGCTCTCGGTTCATAGTCGTATAGGCACTACCACTAAAAACTAGTAAGCTGAGAGCCAGGGTCAAGGTCAAGGATAAGACAGCCAACGTGACCGAATTACTATCAGCTTGTTTTGAAAATTGACGAATTTTAAAACTGTTTAGTTTGTTATAGTAGGTTTGAGGCAGTTTTCTAAGGGAAACCAAGATAAAATGGCTCAAGGTATTGTAAAATAAAATCACAAAAATCACGAAGACAGATACCAGCAAGATACCCCAACTTTTCAAGAGTGATAGATGGTGATAGTCTGAAAAATAGAGAGCACCAAAACCGATAACAGCTGTCGAAAGAATAAAGAGAAGTGCTTGAAGAACTGGCTTGCCTTTTGCCAAGACAGATTTCTTGACCCCATTTTCTTGAATGAGTGCAATGATATTTTGCTTTCTAAAGGTAAGAATGTCCATGACACCAACAATAAAACTGGTTACCAAATAGGAATAAACTAGTAAGATGACAGACTTGCTATCAAAAAAAAGCAGACTACCAAAGTAATTGGCCATAAAAAACTCAGATGCAACCTTAGATAGAATGACCAGTAAAATCAAGCCAAGCAAGAAACCTAGAATCAAGGAAAAGATATTGACCAGCATGGTTTCAAAGAACAGGGTACGGATAATCTGCTTCTTCTTCATTCCCAGCGTTGCATAAAGTCCCAGCTCTTTCTTGCGCCGTCCCAGGACGAAGTTTGTGGAATAAACGACGAGAAAGGCAATCGCCGATAGAATCAGATAGGAAAGCAAGCCCATGTACTGACTCATCACCGTCGTCAACATTTCCTTTGCTCCTGATAAACTTTGCATCACCGGATGGCTTGGTAAAGCATTAAAAGCGTAGAGCAAGCTATAAATCAAGGTCAGACTGAAAAAATAGATGGTATAGGTCTGTAAATTTCGAAATACATTTCGTAAAATCAATTTTAGATACATACTCTCATCCTCCTATCTGGTACGGCTGTAAATCTCTTGCAAATACTGTTCATTAGATAAGCTGTTACGTTCCAAATCATCCATAATCTTTCCATCGCTAAGTAGCACCATCCGTGAGGAATACTTTGCTGCAGCAGGGTCATGCGTAACCAGTAAAATGGTAATACCAAAACTTTTATTGATTTCCTGCAAAAGCGCCATCAGTTTTTCAGAATTGGCAGAGTCCAAGGCTCCTGTCGGCTCATCTGCGATAATCAGTTTAGAATCATCAATCAAGGCTCTAGCAGTTGCCACACGTTGTCGCTGACCACCTGATAACTGATTAGGAAACTTATCTTTTAAGTTTTGGATGGCCAACTTATCCATAATTTCCACAATCTTATCCTGATGTTTTTTGATATTTTTCCCCTGAATTTGAAGAGGTAGAACGATATTTTCATAGACCGTCAAGGTTTCCACCAAGTTGTAGGCTTGGAAAATATAGGAAATGTTTTTAGCACGATAGTCAGCTAGTTCATTTTCCTTGGCATGGATGATATCAAAATCTTCAAATCGAATCTCACCTGATGTTGGTTTATCAATCGTTGAAATACAGTTGAGGAGTGTTGTTTTTCCACTACCGCTAGCCCCCATAATTGCCAGAAATTCACCTTTTTCAACGGACAAGTTCACATCTAATAAAGCATGAACGATATTATCTCCTTGACCAAATGTTTTCGTTAATCCTGTCACAATAAGCTGTTTCATCATTTCATTCCTCCGTTTCTTTATTACTCTCTCATAATACGGTTTCTTTCAAGGTTTTCCATGAGTATTTTGTGCAATATATTCAAGTTATAAAAAACCGATGCCTTTTTCAGGTATCGGTCGATGTTGATTATTTGCGATCGTTTCTTTTTTTCATAAAGTAAACAATCCCTATGACAATAACTCCTAAGACCAGTACAGGTGCATAGAATTCTAGTGTTCCAATAATTCCTTCCATTTTATCCTCCTGTCAAAAAATAGAGAGTTTTATCCACAGCGCACGTTTGGCGAAGTAAATTCATAAGAATGTGTAAACCACTAACCACAGCGACCTTGTACTGTTAATCTAACAGTCGTACGTCACCCAGCAGTATATTTAATATTTAACTCTTGGCTATTAATTTCATAATCCAAAGAATCAATCTCAAAATGGTCTTGTTTCATTTGTATTTCTCCTCGTAAATATAACACCAAATCAAAGTGTTGTCAATGTTTTGTAATAAAACTCAAGAATTTTCCTTTTGTTTTATCTAACAACAAACATTATTTCTCGTATACTCATAGGAACAGGTGAAACACAATCCACAGCGACCTGCTAGTGTCATTTTAAAAGCTATGCACCACTAGCTCCTGATTTCCCGGAAAGTTCTTGGTTTTCAACCTCGAAACTTAGAGAATCAATCTCTGGACGACTTGTATTTTTAGACATAAGGTTGCCTCCTTCCTTCTTTTAGATGATCATCATTACAGTAACTAGTATAAACTCTAGTATTGGCTAAGTAATGAGTAAATCGTGCAAGTTTCTTATTTTCGAGAAAAATTTTTATAGTGCCCAATTAAAAAGTAGGTCAAGCATACCAGATAAAGCTTGGAGCTTTTATCACAAGAAAAAGACTCCGAAGAGTCTTCGCATTACTTATGCAATTCTTTATTACTCAATGTATGAAAAATCCCCCACAGAAGAATATTTACAATGATAAACAGCAATATTTCCACTAAATTAAAGTCAATCAAATTCCGTGACCTCATTGCCACCATAGCTTGGGAGTAGGGATAGATTAAAGATAATTTATCTGATACAAAAATCATCATAAATCCTATGAAAGTACCAATAGCACCAATTCCCACAGATTTACTGAAAACACGAGTTTTAGCTGTCACAAAAAACTGCACTGCCATCATACTAATTGTTCCAAAAATCCCCAATAAATCCCACTTGAGGTAGGTGAACAAATTAGAAATTTCTAAATGAGCTAAGTGAGCACTGACATAAAAAATACCAAACAAGAACAACTGTAAAACAGCAATAAACAAGATAATTACTATTTCTTTTGCCAACAATAATTTCCCAAGACTGACATTATTAGCTCTGAGAAATTCAATATTTTTTCTATCAAACTCTTTTCCTAACATCATGGCTACATAAAGGCTAACCAAAATCGGAAAGAAAAGCTGGCTATAATAGAAGGTCAATTGTCCCCATAAAACAGGCACTTTTTCACTTTCTGCAACCATAGAATAAGCTGAACCAAAGTAAATCCCAAGACCAATCAGGCTACAAAAAGCTAAGAAGCAAATACCAATCATCAACATGGAAAATTTTTGGGTTTTCCGCCATTCTACTGATAGATAAGACATCATAGCTTGCCTCCTTTCTTTTCAACTAGATAGAGAGATAAGAAGAGATAGATTAGGGCTATTGGCAAATATGTAAAGAGTTTAAATCCTAGATTTGTCGCAAAAACATAACTCACTTGACTGGCGACTTTCTGGTAATCCACCAGAGACAGATATGCTATACCACCAAATGGGAAAATCAGCTGTAGAAAAGCTGTTGCATGACCAAATCCAAATCCAAGAAATCCTCCGAAAATCCCTAATGCCATTATCAATGCCTGCTTTTTCAGTAAAAACTGCAAAGTCAAAAACAGACAGGTTAAGACAAAAGATGCTAGCAAGAAAATGACGATTTGCCAGAGGATTAGGCTAACAGGCATTTCTAGACCAGAAAAGTTTGCAATCAACTGGACTACTACTCCCTCCAAAATAGCGAGAAAGGTCAAAACGAACATAGTCAGGCCAAGCTTACTCAGAAAGATATGCCGTACATTTTCACCATTTGCCAAAAGCAGTTTGAAAGTGTTGCCCTCCTTCTCGTTCTTGACAATCCGGGATACAAAGAGAGCAATCACGATAGGGAGAATCAAGCCATTTACTTCTTTTATCATATAGAAAATTAGGTTAATCTGGTGCATGTCTGGATTACTTAGGTAACGTGTAGCGGCTGCAATTGCCCAAGCAAATCCGACTCCCATAACTAGTATGCTAATGAGGAAGGATTTGGTTCGTTTTGCCTTGAGCAATTCAATAGACAAATTATTCAACATAAGACTCACTCCTTGGTTAAGTTAAGGAAGATAGATTCCAAGGTTTCTTGTTCTTGCTTCACTTCATAAATTGGAACTTTCTCGACTATTAAATCTCGTAACAAACTAGAAATCTGCTGATCGGCAAGGTTAGTCAGCTTGAGTTTATCCTCTTGTATCTCTAACATCTTGCACGGATAACCAAATAACACTTGGCTAATGACTTCACGTCGATCTCTAAAATCCCCACGCACTTCCAGCCATTTATTGGACTGAATTTTACGAATTTCTCCCTCGTAAACGAGTTGACCATGATTGATAATCCCTACACGGTCAGCGATATGCTCTACTTCAGAAAGGATATGGGTAGAGATGAAGACAGTAATGCCCTGTTCTTTTGCCAACTTGATAATCAGTTCCCGAATTTCATGAATCCCTGCTGGGTCTAGCCCGTTGGTTGGCTCATCCAGTATCAACAAACGTGGTTTCTTGACTAAGGCAAAGGCTAAAGCCAAACGCTGTTTCATACCCAGAGAATAATCTTTAACCAATTTTTTCTTGTTTTTAGGTTGATCTAACCCCACAATTTTCAAGGTTTCCTGAATATTTTTCTTATCAAATCCAAGGATCTTTTGGAAGACCAAGAGATTTTCATAGCCTGTCAAATTAGGATAATAAGACGGTTCTTCAATCATAGAGCCAATCTGATTAAGATACTGCTTGTCCGTATCTATGGGTTGACCGAACACTTCAATCTCCCCAGCTGTACGAGAAATCAAAGACAAAATCATCTTCATGGTGGTTGTTTTCCCAGCTCCATTTGGACCTAGAAAACCATAAATCTCACCTTGTTGAACTGATAAGGAACTGAGGTTAACTACCTGAGTGTCCTTAAATCCCTTTTGTAAGTTTTTTATCTGTAAAACATTACTAATCATTATGAACTTCCTCCTCAACGAGATTCATTTGTTGTTTAGCCATTTGGAAATACCTCACTGATTAAAATTTATTTGAGAAGTATCTCTATCTAGGTTATGTCTTTATTATAGACATGCTAGATTAATTTTAAACTAAGCTAACCTTAATTTTACATTAAGATTAAAGTATCTTTCTTTTTTCACTCTTTTAAATGGTATAATATAGATAAGCGAGGTAAGATTATGAATTTCGAACAACAGCTCCTGAATAAGCACATCCTTATCATTGATGACGATAAAATTTTAAACTCTTCCATAAGAGATATTCTCACTGCCTACGGATTTTCCAATCTAACATCAGCCTATGATATAGAATCTAGTTTGGACATGATTGAAACAGAGCAGTTCGACCTTTTCCTTTTGGACATTATGCTCCCCGATGGTGATGGCTACACATTAGCAAAACATATCCGAAAAAAAGGCGATACACCTATCCTCTTTCTGACTGCCAAAAATAATCCTGAAGATGAGGTAGCTGGTTTCAATGCTGGTGGTGATGATTATGTCATGAAACCCTTCATTCCAAAAAATCTTATCTATCGTATTATGGCTCTGCTCCGAAGAAGCTATAAATCAGAACAGGAAGCAATACAGATTGGACAGACTTTGGTGAGTTTTCGGAATGCAACAGTACAAAAAAATGGAGCAGAAATTTCTATTACGCCAATTGAAATTCAGATTTTGAAAAAACTTTACGATAATAAAAATTACATCGTTTCAACCGAATCTCTCTGTGATACGATTTGGGGAGTGGATAGCTTTGGTTATGAAAACACTTTGACTGTACATATTCGGAAAATTCGAGAAAAAATAGAAGAAAATCCTTCAAAACCTCAATATTTAAAGACAGCTAAAGGGCTGGGATATAAATTGTTATCATGATTATGAACCAAACCAAAATTTTAAGGTATTCACTAAAGAAATTTATCTTTTTTTCCATCATTATCTTTATTACCAATATTCTTCTAATTGCCAGTTTTGTTTTCTACATTAAGGAAAAGCAAACTGCTACTGAGACTGTGAAAATAATTTCTGAACACATTACCATCACAAAAAATAACGTCCACATACCTAGAAATGATATTTCTAGTCTAAAAGAACAAAAGTTATGGCTCATGGTATTGGATAAGCAGACTGGAAAACAAGTGTACGAACAGTATAAACCTACAGAAGTTCCTTCGCAATTTGACTATGGGGACATTTTACAGTTTTCTCGCTATTATCTTTCAGATTATCCTGTTTTTAGTCAGATAAAAGGTGACTACATCATTGTTGTTGGTTTTCCAAAAGATAAAATCGCTCGTTATAGTTATAATTACTTAGATATAGATAGTATTCGCTTGATTCCACTAGTAGCATTTGGAGTATTGCTTTTCAACTGCCTTTATTTCGCTTTTCTTTACTACTATGGTGTGACGCATATCAATCGTAAAATTGCGCCTCTTGTAACTGCTATTCAGAATCTCCCGGATGGTCTGAAAAATCCAATAAATTCTATATCAGAACTAGAATATCTTACAACTGCAATTAATCAAACCGATACTCTACTCAAAGAGAATGAAGTCTTTAAAGAGCAATGGATTTCAGGTATTGCACACGATATCAAAACACCTCTTTCTGTCATCATTTCTAACGCGTCCTTGTTAAATGATTCTGAACTAGATGCACAGTCTAAAAAACATATTCCCCCAATATTGACGGAATCCTATTACATCCAAAATATTTTAAATGATCTAAATATAGTAGCTCGCCTTTCATCCGGTCATCTTCAATTAAATCAGACTGAAACAAAAATTATCCCCTTCTTCAAAGACATTCTCATCCATATTTTAAATCAAGAAATCTGGAATGATTTTGAATTTGAATTTGATTACGATGATTCACTTGTTAATCAATCTATCATGATTGAGCAGTTTTTAATCACAAGAGTTATCCATAATATCATCTACAACTCTGTTTTACATAACGAAAAGGGTTGCACAATAAGAATCCACTTATTCAAAAAAGATACAAATGTAATTGTCGAAATCAAAGATAATGGACAGGGAGCTTCACCAGAAAAAATTGCTGAACTTAATGAATTATCTTTTAAAAGCATTGATATTTCTAAAATTAGAACGACTGGAATTGGGCTAAAAATTTCAAAACAAATTGTTGATTTGCATCAGGGCTCTATTTCATTTGCTAGTGTCCAAAATGAATTCTTTGAAAGTATCATTTCACTTCCGATTTTCAACATTACCAATTAGATAAAAAAATGGAGAAGAACCATTAGAGTTTTCTCCATTTTTTTCATCTTATCTTCCACTTATACCCTACCCAGCCTGCCAAGACAAGCAAAGCAAGGTTAAAGAGGATAAAGAAAGACGTAAAACCAAATAATCCATTCTGTGCCAAATCTTCTGTGTTGGAATTCTGTCAATATTTTGGACACATTTTGGGAGGAAAATTTGAAGGCTAGCGCCCTTCGGTTGCTGGACCCCTTCTACGACCAATTCTCTGTACTCTACAGGGGACTGGTCATTCAATTTTTGTTGAATTCTAGTTTCATTATAAAATATGATGTAATTTTTGACAATATCTGTTATACTACCTCAGTTATGTTTCTCCACTTATGGAGATAGAAGGTTTCAGACTTGAGAACAGAGTGAAACCATTCGATACAGCCATTATCTGCTATTCGCCTCTTTTCTGAGAATTCTTACACTCCTGTTTCCAGCGATAAAGGTGGAGCGTTTGACGCCGAAACATTCTAAAATAATAGATACAGGGCACGTTTTCTTATACTCTTCTACTAGCTTGATAAGACTTACTTTGTCGATTCTTTTATCAAGCTCTGATACTTTTTTAGTAATTCTACCTGCAAACGTAACTGTTCCACTTCAGATAACTGTTTCATCCCTTTACCATAAGTATATTGTTTCCCCACGGGTTGGTAGAAACGGTACAATTCATCATTCTGATACCATCGCAACCAGTTCTTGACCTGACTAGCATTTTTGATGCTGAGGGTATCCATGATAACTTTATTTGATTTGCCTGCCTTCTTCATTTCGATACAGGCTAGCTTAGTTTCTACCGAATATGCTTTTTTGACCATAACAAAACACTCCTGTTTCTGGTTTACCAGATTTCAACAGAGTGTTTTCTTGTGTCTCATTTTATGAGTGCAGTGCCGACCCTAGGGATTCTTTCGTTCTCATATATACGTCATTAGTATAGGCTAATTTGATTTAAATTGCAAGAGAAATAACATTTTACATAAAAATCGGTGGATATTTTACAATTTTTGCATATAATAGAGCTAAAAAGCAACTAGTTTTAAGAATTCTTATCTAAAACATTCGGAAATTCCCCTTAACCGTAGCGGAAAGTTGTTTTCTTCTCCTATTTATAATAGACTATCACTAACATTAGATGAAAAGGTGACTCTATGACTATAAATCAACTGCTTCAAAAGCTGGAGCCTACTAGCCCTATCCTTCAAGCTAACTTTGGAATTGAACGAGAAAGTCTTCGTGTCGATAGACAGGGAAAATTAGCACATACGCCTCACCCTTCCTGCCTAGGAGCTCGAAGTTTCCACCCTTATATTCAAACAGATTTTTGTGAGTTTCAGATGGAACTCATCACACCAGTTGCTAAATCTACCACTGAGGCTCGTCGATTTCTTGGAGCCATTACCGATGTAGCTGGACGTTCCATCAGTAAAGATGAACTTCTCTGGCCCTTGTCCATGCCTCCTCGTATCAACGCCCAAGAAATCCAAGTTGCCCAACTGGAAAATGAATTTGAACGCCATTATCGTAACTACCTGGCCGAAAAATACGGAACTAAACTACAAGCTATCTCAGGTATCCACTATAATATGGAACTAGGGAAAGATTTGGTTGAAGCCCTATTCCAAGAAAGTGACCAGATTGATATAATTGCTTTCAAAAACGCCCTCTATCTTAAGCTGGCTCAGAACTATTTGCGCTATCGTTGGGTGATTACCTATCTCTTTGGTGCTGCACCTGTTGCTGAGCAAGGCTTCTTCGACCAAGAAGTGCCAGAACTCGTTCGTTCCTTCCGAAACAGCGACCATGGTTATGTCAATAAGGAAGAAATACAAGTATCTTTTGCAAGCCTAGAAGACTATGTCTCTGCCATCGAAAACTATATCGAACAAGGTGATTTGATTGCGGAAAAGGAATTTTACTCGGCTGTTCGTTTCCGTGGACAAAAGGTTAATCGCTCCTTCCTTGACAAGGGAATCACCTACCTAGAATTCCGTAACTTCGACCTCAACCCCTTTGAGCGTATCGGTATTAGCCAAACTACCATGGATACCGTACACCTACTCCTTCTAGCCTTCCTCTGGCTGGATGCCCCTGAAAATGTTGATCAGGCTCTGGCTCAAGGTCACGCGCTGAATGAAAAAATTGCCCTCTCTCATCCTTTAGAACCTCTACCTTCTGAAGCTGAAACTCAGAACATTACGACAGCTCTATACCAACTGGTGCAACATTTTGGGCTTGGTGACTATCATCAAGGTCTGGTCAAACAAGTTAAAGATGCCTTTGCAGATTCCAGTCAGACACTAGCTGCTCAACTTCTTCCTCATATCAAAGACAAGTCCCTTTCTGACTTTGCCCTTGACAAGGCGCTTGCCTATCATGATTACGACTGGACTGCCCACTATGCCCTTAAGGGTTATGAGGAGATGGAACTTTCTACCCAGATGCTGCTCTTTGATGCCATTCAAAAAGGGCTTCATTTTGAAATCCTAGATGAGCAGGATCAATTCCTTAAACTCTGGCATAAAGATCATGTTGAGTACGTCAAAAATGGTAACATGACCTCAAAAGACAACTATGTAGTTCCTCTTGCCATGGCTAATAAAACCGTGACCAAAAAAATCCTGGCTGATGCTGGCTTCCCTGTCCCTGCCGGCGACGAATTTACCAGTCTAGAACAAGGTCTAGCCTACTATCCTCTTATCAAGGGCAAGCAAATTGTGGTTAAACCAAAATCAACCAACTTCGGGCTGGGCATTTCCATTTTCCAAGAGCCTGCCAGCCTTGATAACTATAAGAAAGCTCTCGAGATTGCCTTTGCAGAAGATACAGCTGTTCTTGTTGAAGAATTTATCCCAGGAACCGAATACCGTTTCTTCATTCTGGACGGGCGTTGTGAGTCTGTCCTCCTTCGTGTCGCTGCTAATGTTGTCGGTGATGGCAAACACACCATTCGTGAATTAGTCGCTCAGAAAAATGCCAATCCATTGCGAGGCCGTGACCACCGCTCACCTCTGGAAATCATTAAGCTAGGAGACATCGAACAATTGATGTTGACTCAGCAAGGTTATGCACCTGATGATATTCTCCCAGAAGGGAAAAAGGTCAATCTCCGCCGTAACTCCAACATCTCTACGGGTGGTGACTCTATTGATGTCACTGAGACAATAGATTCCTCTTACCAAGAATTGGCAGCAGCTATGGCAACTAGCATGGGGGCCTGGGCTTGCGGGGTTGACCTCATCATTCCAGATAAAACTCAGCCTGCTAGCAAGGAAAAACCTCATTGCACTTGTATCGAGCTCAACTTCAATCCCGCTATGTATATTCACACCTATTGTGCTGAAGGTCCTGGACAAGCTATCACTCCAAAAATCCTAGACAAGCTTTTTCCAGAAGTTGCCACAAGTCAAACCTAAAACCTCATTCTTAGGAACAAACAAATCACCTTTATCTCGATGATATGATACCTCTTAAGTAGACAAGGTAAATACCTAAAATCTACGACTCTTTGTCAACTGTAGTGGGTTGAAGAAAAGCTAAGCTCGAGAAAGGACAAATTTCGTCCTTTCTTTTTTGATATTCAGAGCGATGAAAATTCGCTTCTTGAAGTTTTCAAAGTTCCGAAAACCAAAGGCGTTGCGTTTGATAAGTTTGATGAGATTATTAGTCGCTTCCAATTTTGCGTTGGAATAGGATAACTGAAGGGCATTGATGATTTTCCCTTTGTCCTTTAGAAATGTTTTAAAGACAGTCTGAAAAAGAGAATGAACCTTCTTTATATTGTCTTCAATGAGTCCAAAAAATTTCTCTGGTTCCTTATTCTGAAGGTGAAAAAGCAAGAGCTGATAGAGATTATAGTGGTATTTCAAGTCTTCTGAATAGCTCAAAAGCTTGTCTAGGATTTCTTTATTGCCTAAATTGTCAAATTAAGTTAGACTTTTCAAGTAACTCAGAAAAACTTGGTAGGGTGATTGAAATAGTTCTAATGGTAATTCATAGACTACCCTCTGTTCAGCTATTCCCCCTTCATCTGTAACAAAAAAATATTTCTCATGATGTCGCCAAATAGGTTGTCCATAACCTTTTATTTCCTCAAACTTACTAACTTCTTCCCAGCCTAGTTTACTATATTTCATGTATGTTCTCCGATCTTTTCACTAATATCTTCCATTACACCTTCAGGAATATCTCCTGTTGATCATTGTAACTATCTAGTTGACTGTTATACCAAACCCAGACTGTTAAATGGAATAGCTAGAAGAGAGATCTTACAGGATAGAGTTTTTCAACTCTTCCCGTACTTGCATTAAGAGAAGGCCTAGTTTGTTCTTTCCAGAGCCATCTCCCCCATCAGCCCAGTAGTCGTCATTTCGTGTATGTTCGATGAGGATGGCATCTCCTGTTGCTAGCAATTCTTTTGTTTAAATGAACACGCCTACAGAATCATCCTAATATCAAATTTTTTTGAGAAACACATGGAAAAACTTCTTTCAAATTAATAAACTGACTTCATCATATGCTATAATTTAGTTATATTTTACAAAAATAAAAGTTTCTAAATTATGCCCCTATTTGCTCATTGATGCAACAGTGCCATTATTTCATTATCAGTTTTATGTTATAGCTTTATCAAGGAGTTTCGTCTATGCTTCAATACCTTAAGCCTCTGCGCTGGTATCTTTTCTTTAATTTTCTCTTTAGCGGACTGTCCAATATTTGTACTGCTCTTCTTCCATACTTTACACAAGAGTTAATTCGTGGCCGCTTTCAAATAGCTTTGGCAGGTTATTGCATCGCAGTTATAGGTTACCTAACTTGCAACTACATCCAAATGCGACTTGACTGGAAACAGGCCATTCTCTTTTCGACAAATCTAAAGAACGATTGGTTTCAATCTCTTTTAGGACTTGCCCACCATGATTTCAAGCAGAAAACAGTCGCAGAATACATTTCTTATCAATCTAATGATCTTGATTCACTGGAAAAAGATTATCTACCTCCATTGATGAGTTTTTTTAAGCAGATTCTACGAATTTTGATTTATACCATCATTATTACCAGAACGATCAATCCTATAGTGGCGCTGATCCTACTGATTTCAACGGCTATCAGTATTCAAATTCCAAAGATCGTTGGTCAATTGACTGCGAAGCGTAGACAGACCTATCTTGAAAAGCAAGGTGATTATTATCGGACCTTGGAGGATCTATTCCGAGGACATCACCTAGTTAACAAACTCACTCTACCTCATTTTATAGAGCAACAAAGAAGTTCTCTCAAAAACTTGCAGGATAAGTATCTTGGGTATGGTTTGACTAAAATTACAGGTATTCTCTTGACGGGTATTTCTTTTGAATTCATTAGCCTTATTCTCTTTTCCTATCTAGCTTACTCTCTATATCATCATCAAATTGGTATCCCTGAGGTGGTTGCAAGTTTTGGTTATATTACAGCCTTCTCAGAACCAATTCAAGAAATCCTTTACGATCTGCAAATGTTGGAGTCGGTAAA
>NZ_JVEE01000051.1 GCF_001073155.1 Streptococcus parasanguinis | reverse complement strand
ATGTAAAAATCTTCCATGGCGCTGTAAAGCACTTCTTCGACTGACATAGGAAGACGGTGGATCTCATCGATAAAGAGGACATCGCCCGGCTCTAGATCATTGAGGATGGCTACCAAGTCACCAGCCTTTTCAATGACAGGACCAGAAGTCTGCTTGAGATTGACACCCAGTTCATTGGCAATGACAAAGGCCATGGTGGTTTTCCCCAGTCCCGGAGGACCAAAAAGAAGGACATGATCCAGTGCTTCATCCCGAAGCTTAGCCGCCTCAATAAAGATTTTCAGCTGGTCCTTGACCTTATCTTGACCAATATATTCATGTAAATATTGCGGGCGCAACGTCCGTTCAACGGCCTCTTCATCGCCCATGATTTCATTGTCTAAAATTCTACTCATACAGTCTATTATAGCAAAAAATGATACCTTCGGTACCATAAATAGAATGTGTTTTTTAAAGATCCTGGTTCTCACTAGCGTTCGAACTGCGTCAACATACCTAAACTCACTAACGTTTGCTAAGAAATAAGGAACGTAGTTTTCACTCCGCTCAAACTGCATCAATGTACCTAAGCTCACTAACGTTCGCTAAGGTACATAGAAAAAAGCCACCGGTTTTGGTGGCTCTTATAGGGAGATTATTATGAAAAAGTTTTAGGAGTTTTATCATTCAAAGTTAGGAGGTCTTTGATGATGGTATTAGTATACGATAGGAAGCTTAAACTTTCCTTATAGTTTTTCTAAAAAATTTTTTTCGAGAAAAAGAGGAGGTCTCAAGCAAGGATTTCACATCCTTGTTTGGCCACTCCCCTTTCCTCCTTATTTCTTAGCGATGGCATGGTAGCTAGTCTTGCTGGTGAAGACTTGACCTGCTCTCAAGATGACCTTTTCAGCTTGGTCACTGTGAATGGCGTCTGGCACTGTTTGGAATTCTAGAGCCAAGCCATTGTGCTGAACCATTGGTTGGCCTTGCAGATGAACAGTTTCGTCTACGAAATTGGCTGAATAAACTACCAAGGCTGGGGCTTCTGACTTAAAGGTCAAAAAACGTCCAGATGGCTGATGGTAAAGAAAGCCGGCATTTTCATGCCCTTCTGGAAGAGCAAATGGATGGTCTAATCCTTCTACCAGACGGATTTGCGGATCAGAGTCCTTAAAAAGATCCTCCAAGAGCATTGCTTGGTAGAGATGCTGGACAACAGGACTTTCTCTATCCACGGTCTGAAGAGGAACACCGTCTGGATGGATAGGGTAAAGCCCTTGATGGTTGATCTGAAAGACATGGTCATTGATCGGCTGGGTGAAGTTGCCTGATAGGTTGAAATAGCTGTGGTTGGTCGGGTTGACCAAGGTATCTTGATCCGTTTCTACCCGATAGGCAATCTCAAGTTCACCATCTTCCGTCAAACCATAGGTTACCCAGACCTTGAGATTTCCAGGGAAACCACCGGTTCCATCTGCACGTTCTGTGTATAGGGTAATTTCCTGATCCGTTACCGACTCCACGCTAAACAAAGCGCTGTCCCAGCCTGTTGATCCACTGTGGTTGCAGTTAGCACCGTTATTAGCTTCCAAATGATAGGTCTCTCCATTGAGTTCAAAACTTGCCCCTGCAATCCGGCCTGCTACCGGGCCAATACTAGCCCCATATTTAGGGCTATTGCCCACATAGTCCTCAAAGCGATCAAAGCCTAGAATAATATTCGTAAACTGGTCTTCTTTATCCGGTGTCACATATTCTAAGATCGTCGCCCCATAGGTCATGACAGATAATTGGTAGCCCTTGTCATTTTCGAGGCGATAAGCCCGAACCTCTTGATTCTGCCATTCTCCAAACACGCTTTCTTGATACTGTTTCACAAACCTTCTCCTCTCACTGTTTTTCTCCATTGTATCAGTTTCACAAGAAGAAACACTCCACTTTTTATAGAAAATTAGTGGCTATTCTTTATGAAATGGATGAATGATCACCCCTTGAACAACCCGATTGACGGTACCAGTCGGTGAAGGTGTGTCTGGGCGATTTTGCACCTTGAGCGAAGTCAAGAGAGAAATCAATTGACCGTAGATAATGTAAGGGAAGGCACGGTAGATATCTAGTGAGTCTGCAGAAGCTTCCACTAACACTTCCCGTACATGCTCGATCCCTGCAGCTTGATCGGTCAAGAGGACGACTTGACGGGCAATCTGATCTCCTGCAACTTCGCGAACTAAGTCCAGATCATACTGACGGGTATAAGGATCAATGGATCCAAAGACCAAGACGAGAGTTTGGTCATTAATGAGGGATTTTGGACCGTGACGGAAACCGACAGGACTCTCATACATGGTTGCGATTTTGCCTGCTGTTAATTCCAAAATCTTGAGCTGGGCTTCATGAGCTAGACCAAAGAAAGGTCCTGCCCCCAGATAGATCACGCGCTCAAAGTCTAGATCGACCACTTCTTTGACCGCACGGTCCTTCTCCAAGATTTGCTCAGATAGATGAACCAGCTCTTCTACTCGTTTTTCCTTGATCTCTTCCTCGCTTGGATCAAAGACCAAGAGAGCTGTCAAGAGCATGGAGGTGAAGCTGGATGTCATGGCAAAGCCGGCATCATTGGTTTCTTTAGGTTGGAGAAGCAAGAGATTGCGCTCATCCCCATGCGCCTGCAAAGCCAGTTTTCCTTCTTCAGCACAGGTAATGGTGATCTGATAGAGCTCATCGACCAGGTCTTGGGCCAACTGCACGGTGGCGACACTTTCTGGCGAATTACCACTCCGGGCAAAGGATACTAAAACCGTCGGAACCTCTTTTTTCAAATAGGTTTGAGGATGAGCTACGATATCCGTCGTCGCAATGGATTGGAAATTCCAGTGGCGTTCATCATGCACTTCCTGCAAGTAAGGAACCAAGGTATCACCCACATAGGCTGAGGTCCCTGCCCCTGTCAAGATGACCTTGATATAGTCATGCTCTTGTCCAATCTTTTCTAAGAAAGCTTTTATTTCCGCTTTTCTTTCTTGGTACAAGCGAGCCGTTTCTTTCCAAACCCTTGGTTGTTGGTAAATCTCACGTGTTGTGATCTCTGCTCCTAGCTCCTGCAAGTCTTCTTTTGTATAGTCTAACATAGAACCTGTTGTTCCTTTCTACAATCTAACGTTGATAAATGGGAAAGGAGTCTGAGATGATGCTCCCAGACTCCCCTACCAACCTACTCATCTTCATCATCATCAAGGTTTGACAAGAGGTCATTTACCTTGACAATACTTTCTTTTGCACGTTCAGGGTAGTCCCCTTCATTACCAGTCAGGCTACTATTGATGAATTCGATGACCATCGGAAGATTCATCCCTGCGTATAAGTCAATCGCACGTCCTTCAAGGATCAAGCGACTCACAGTGTTGCAAGGAGTTCCTCCCAAGAGATCGGCAAATACAATATAGTCTTCTAGACCTTGGACTGTTGCTTCAAATTTAGCGGTAAAGTCTTCTGGCCCTTCTTCTGGTAAGAGTGCAACCGTATGGATGGATTCTTGTGGCCCCATAATCATCTCTGTGCTAGCTTTAAGCTCTTCACAAAAGCGACCATGGCTGACCAGTACTAACTCTTTTGCCATACCCTACTCCATTACTGCATGCCGAAGCAGAAATGACCAAAGGCAGAGAAGGCAATCGCTGCGACGATAATCAACAAGATAGCTTTAGTTGAGTTCATTCCTTTACGTCCAAGCAACCAGTAAATCACACCTGTGATAATAGCTGGAACCAAGCGTGGGAAGATCAAATTGAGCATGTCTTGGATATCGATGGCTTTGTCCCCGATGTGTGGCATCCAGGTTACATCCACATTGATCATCGTTGCAATCAAGGCACCGACCATGAAGATACCAAGTACAGAAGCTGCTTCGATCAAAGCTGTCAAGGTACTTTGCATGTTGTTGATTAAGTTGGTACCTTCTTTATAAGCGAATTCCAACTGTTTCCAACGGAAGATATCATAAGCAACTGCCACAGCAATCCAAAGGAAGATACCCCATGGTTGACCTTGTGACGCGATGGTTGCTGCAATAGATCCCATAATAGCTGGAACCAAAGATCCAAAGATAGAGTCTCCAAGAGGGGCAAATGGTCCCATGAGACCTGTCTTGATCCCGTTAACCGCATCTTTAGAGTTGACACCATCTTTTTCTTCCAAAGCCAAATCAAAACCAGTGATAATGGTGTGGAAGAATGGAGAAGTATTGAAGAATTGCGTATGCAATTTCATCATTTCTTTCAATTCAGGTGTGCCATCTCCATACATTTTCCGCAATTGTGGAAGAAGCATGTAAAGGTAACCAGAAGCCTGCATCCGTTCGTAGTTCCAACCTAATTGGAAGGTGAAGAGGCTACGTTTGTTGATTTGTTTAAAATCCTCTTTAGTGAGTTTGTAGTTATTAGAATTCGTCATCTTCAATTTCCCCGCTTTCTACATTGCTTGCTGGAGCAGCTACAACTGTACGTTGGCTGTTTTTAAAGTGTTGCACTGCAAGGAAGATACCGATGATGGCAACCCCGATCATAGATACAGATTTGAAGTTGTTTGTGAAGGCAACCATTTGTTCTTTTGGAAGTTTTGCAAACGCATCTGTTCCAAGCATAGCAGAAATTGCAGCACCAACACTTTGAACATTGCTGTAAAGCACTGTCAACATCGCTGTCAAGCCAAAACCAAGGGCAAGATAGTGAAGGTGACGTTTCACAGGCAAGTAGTGAAGCAAGATCGCAAATCCAAGACCAGGAAGCATACGTCCTGCAAGAGTCAAGCCGTTTGCGAACCATTGATATTTTGCAACAAAGTCAACAACAGATTGGACAAAAGCACCACCAAAGGCAAGAGCCAAGAAGACTGGAAGGGCACGAGAGAGAGCCCAAGGAACAGCACCAAGAAGGTAGTTGCGTTCAATTCCTTTATAATCAAAGCGTTCGATCGCCGCATCAATACGGTGTGCAAAGGCAGTAGTACTCATACGGCCAAGGATATCTGCATAGGTCAAGAGAGCAGCTACGGGAACGGCAATAGTTGAAATCGCAATTTCTGGTTTAATACCTTGCGCTACTGAAAAGGCAGTTGCAAGAACGGCACCAGAAGTGGCGTCAATACGAGAAGCTCCACCGAAAGTACCTACACCGAGCACTGTCAATTGGAGAGACGCTCCGATAAAGAGACCTGTTCCTAAATCCCCCATAACAAGTCCTGTAATGAAACCAGCAAAGACTGGTGAGCCTGCTGATGAAACAATCGTCAACTCATCACAGATTTGATAAGCTGAGTACAAAGTAAGTAGTAAAATTTGCCACCATTGTATCATGACAATTTCCTCCTAAAAATTTTCTTTTACTTTAATAACTTCATAAAGTCTTCTGCAGTGTCGTTTGGCACCATTTGAGACGTAATCTTTACACCTTTTTCGTGGATCTTGTTGAAGTCTTCCACATCCGCATCCACCACATTGATCGAGCGGGTAATCGCGCGTGTCTCATCGGATTGAGACATATTGCCGACATTCAGCGTTTCAAGCTGAACGCCTGCTTCGATCAAACGAAGGAAACGATCAGGTTTGCGAGCTACGATAAAGAGTCGTTGGCTATCATATTTTCCAGCCAAGATATTTTCCGCAGCCTTTGCGACTGGCAAGATACTGAGCTTAACACCCGGCGGTGTCGCTAGTTTCAAGCCACTTTTTTCGATATCATTTTGAGCGACTTCATCATCGATCACCATGATACGTGAAACATTTAGTTTGGTAGTCCAAAGATTGGCTACCTGCCCGTGGATCAAACGTCCATCAATACGGCATCCTACAATAGTCATAAGTTTTCCCCCTTTACTTCTTTGAATGTAGGTTGTTGAACAAGTTCAAGTGTCTCTTGGTAACGCCCTTCTGTCTCAAAGACGATCAGGCTATTAGCTCCTTCTTTGAGGAAACCATGAGGCACGTAAAGTGAAGTGGTCGGTCCGACTTCCCAGAAACGACCGATATGGTGGCCATTTACAAGAACGATCCCTTTTCCAAATCCAGTCATATCAAGGAAGGTATCCTCAACCTGATCTAGATGAAAAGCAAATTGATAAAAAGCTGGTTGACCTTCTTGCCATTCTTTCGAAAAATCCAAGCGGTCCAGTTGGCTAAAATCAAGCGCATATTGTTTCCAATAAAGCTTGAAATGAAGATCGATACAAACCCCAGTTCGGATTCCTTTTCGTTGGGTATCCGCTAAGAGTTTGTGCCCATAATTGACTCTTCCCATGTTTTCGATCAAGAGTTTTAAGTTTGTAATCGTTTTCTTTTTTCCGTTTAAAAAAAGATCTTGACCGATTTCTTCTTGGTATTGAGTGGCAATCAACTGATCATTGGCATACACCTGTACCCGATCACGCGCATCAATGATACGCAAGCGCTCTTCTTCCGCATCCATTTCCACTTCTGTCTCATAGAGCAGATAGCCTAATGGGTGGTCGATTTCTTCCATGGTCTGTGGGTAAAGACTTTCTGTGACTTGAGCAATCTCGTTTAAATTGCCGAACAAACTAGTCTTTTTGGTCAACTCCAATGTTCGTTCAGATAAACTCGACTTCACAAGCGGATCCATCTGTGGATACTCTGGATAGTAGGTCGCCATCATTTTTTGAATAGCATAATACTTTTCCGTCGGATTGCCCTGCTCATTGAGCAAAGCCCCATAGTCATAGGATGTCACCTGTGGCAAATCAAGCGTACCCCGAGCTGAGCAACCATTCATGAAGCCGAAATTGGTTCCGCCATGAAACATATAGAGATTGATGGAGCCGAGCTCCAAGACCTCATGTACAGCTTCTGCCAACTCCTCTGGGTCCCTTCGAATCACGGGTTCCTTCCAGCGGGTAAACCAGCCATCCCAGAATTCCATACACATCAAGGGCCATTTCTTGCCGTATTCGTCAAAGAATTCTTTCATCTGACCAAAGTTATAGGCTGCTTTGGAACCGAAGTTTCCCGTCACAAAGAGGTCTTCTTCAATCAGGGTTCCTGTTCTTAGCGTTGCTCGCCATGGCCCATCCGATGTAAAGAGAGGACAGGTCACGCCTTTTTCCTTCATCAAATCCCGAATGGCACGCAGATAATCCTTATCTTCTCCATAAGAGCCGTACTCATTTTCCACCTGCATCATGAGGATTGGACCACCTTGATCCACTTGGTAGGGTGTCAACAAGCCAAGCAAGCGATCATAATAACGATCCACCGCTTCGATAAAGGCTGGGTCTGATGAGCGGATTCGCAGGTCTTCTTCCAAGAGCCAGGCTGGTAATCCACCAAATTCCCACTCTGCACAGATAAAGGGCGACGGCCTTACAATCATGTAAAGTCCTAGGGACTGGGCTGTTTGAATGAAACGCTCTAGATCCAATCGACCACTAAAGTCAAACTGCCCTTTGCGGGGTTCATGCGCATTCCAAGGGACATAGGTCTCAACCGTGTTAAAACCCAAAGCCTTTAGATTATACAAGGAATGATACCAGTCTGCTGGGTCAATTCGGAAATAATGGATCGCTCCGGATAAAATCTTGAAGGGTTGATCTTTTAAATAGAAAGCATCGCGAATCTCAAAAACTCCCATAAACGCCCCCTTTCTTATATGTAACCCTTTTCATTTATTAATATAATAAATTATTTAAAAAATGTCAACACTTTTATAAAAAATATGTTAAAATAGGGTTAAATAAGAGAAATCTAAAGAGAGGTAGCACTATGGCAATTCCAAAGTACCAACACATCAAAGATGAATTGAAGCAGCAAATTATCTCCGGAAAATTTGAAAATGGAGATAAATTTTATACTGAAGCTGAACTCATCAAAATTTATGATGTCAGCTCTATCACCGTTGTCCGTGCTTTGAACGACCTCGCTGCTGATGGCTACATTGTCCGTCAGCAAGGAAAAGGAACCTTTGTTTCTCGTGCTCGAAAACACAAACTGGTAGAATTTTCAGATGTTGAAACCTTCCCAATCCAAAAGGCCAAAGTCAAAGTTCTCTCTATTAAACGTGGAAATACCTTGAGCATCCTAGACAAACTAGGCCTCAACCCAACGCAATTCTATTATAAAATCGAACGGACTCGCCATACAGGGGATGATACCTATATCTTCCACCAAACCTATGTTCCCGAACAATACATCAATCCAAACTATCCAAATTTGGAATACTACAGCTCTATCTATGATCGCTTCAAAGAAGACTACCACATTCATATGAATGACGAGCACTTCGAAGAAGTCAACGAAATCGTCTTTCCTACACCAAGCAAGATTGCTAAGGTATTGAAGATCGACGAAAATTTCCCAACGGTCAAACAAGTGAAGATGACCAAGCTAGAAGCGACTGGCCAAATCCTTGAATACACGGAAACTTATAAACGCGGTGATTACTACAAGATCAAGTTCATCTCCTGTGACCGCGATCACTAAGAACCAAAAAGACTGAGACATCTCGGTCTTTTTTATAACTCCATTATAGCATGTTGAAAACGATTTCTAAAGACCTCTTTAAAAATATATATAATTAGTGATAATTTAGCTATAAAAAGTTTAAAAAGAAGCAGATTTCTCTGCTTCTTTTCGTCTATTTTTCAAATTCCCTTTTTCGTTGCGATTAGTCACCCAAACCGATGCGTTCGAAGATTTCATCCACCCGTTTGGTGTAGTAAGTTGGGTTAAAGATTTCATCGATTTCTTCTTGAGTGAGGCGTGATGTCACTTCTGGGTCTGCCTCAAGAAGTGGTTTGAAGTCTACTTGGTTATCCCATGATTGGGCAGTCTTCGGTTGAACAAGGTCGTAAGCTTGCTCACGTGTCATCCCTTTTTCAATCAAAGTCAACATGGCACGTTGGCTGAAGATCAAACCAAATGTAGAGTTCATGTTGCGAATCATGTTTTCTGGGAAGACTGTCAAGTTCTTAACGATGTTTCCGAAACGGTTGAGCATGTAGTCAATCAAGATGGTTGTGTCTGGTGCGATGATACGCTCAGCTGATGAGTGAGAGATATCACGCTCATGCCAGAGTGACACATTTTCGTAAGCTGTGACCATGTGACCACGGATCACACGCGCAAGACCTGTCATGTTTTCAGAACCGATCGGGTTGCGCTTGTGAGGCATGGCTGAAGAACCTTTTTGACCTTTGGCAAAGAACTCTTCCACTTCACGTTGTTCAGATTTTTGAAGACCACGGATTTCTGTAGCCATACGCTCGATCGAAGTTGCGATGCTCGCAAGAACTGCAAAGTACTCAGCGTGAAGGTCACGAGGAAGCACCTGTGTAGAGATTTCTTGAGCACGGATACCCAATTTGTCGCAGACGTATTTTTCAACGAATGGTGGGATGTTGGCAAAGTTACCAACCGCACCAGAAATCTTACCAGCTTCCACACCAGCAGCCGCATGCTCGAAACGCTCGATGTTCCGTTTCATTTCACTGTACCAAGTTGCCAATTTAAGACCAAAAGTTGTCGGTTCAGCGTGCACACCGTGCGTACGACCCATCATGATAGTGAACTTGTGCTCTTTCGCCTTGTCAGCAATGATGTTGAGGAAGTTTTCAAGGTCCTTGCGGATGATGTCGTTGGCTTGTTTGTAGAGGTAACCATAGGCCGTATCTACCACGTCAGTAGAAGTCAACCCATAGTGAACCCACTTGCGCTCTTCACCAAGAGTCTCAGAAACCGCACGTGTGAAGGCCACTACATCATGACGAGTTTGCTGCTCGATTTCCAAAATACGGTCGATGTCAAAGTCCGCTTTTTCACGAATCAAAGCCACATCTTCCTTAGGAATTTCTCCCAATTCAGCCCAGGCTTCGTCTGCCAAGATTTCCACCTCAAGCCAGGCACGGTATTTATTTTCTTCAGTCCAAATGTTCGCCATCTCAGGGCGAGAGTAACGTTCGATCATGTTTTTATTTTCCTTTCTTTTGATGTTTCACATCAGTTAGCAACCAACAGTCTTTTATTCAAACTCTTCTTTTCCAATCCACACAGATGGATAATGACCCAATGTATTCAAATCCGTATCCAGAGGCAGATCATAGATGGCTAAATAGTTTTCAGGGTATTGAGCAGTCAGCTCTTCATACTTAGCTTTCACTTTTTCATGATCGCTACTAGCATACAAGACTTCGACGACTGCTCCTGTCTTGTCCTTCTCAACAAAAGCATTAACAATGAGTTGAATCATAAAACCTCCTAAAGCGAAATGCCTTTCATATTTGCTTCCAGAATAGGCATCTTCACACCTAACTCTTGACCAGTCTGATAAACACTTTGACAACAATAGAAGATGTCCTGTTTATCATTGTGCAACGTCATAATTTTTCGGGTCAGCTCATTTTTCGCAAACATGACTTTCATGGCCTTGCCGGCTATCCAAGCGGGAATTTTGTAAGGTAAGAGTTCAGCTTTGTAAAGCTTCAAATTCACACCACGCACTTCTACGACTTTCAAAGCCTCTCGAATGGCCTTGATGGCTAATGACAATTCCGAAGAACTATTCATCAAGTTCAAAGCCAATTCTTCTGGGTTTTCCAGATTCCCTGAACATGCAGCTGTCGAAGTGACACCTGCGTTAATCGCCATATGAATCCAAATCCACTCGACCATATCATGAGGCACTTCCCACTTCAAATCTGCAGAAACTAGTAAAGCCGTCAGATTAGCATAGTTAGAAATCTGTGCTTTTGGCTCACCTTCTAGCATTAAATGATCGAACAAGACACCATCCAAATGGTCCTCCTGCATGTGACCACCCGCTGTCGGAAAGGCCAGAATATAGTCGTAATCCCCTGCCCACTCTTGGACCTCTTTTCGAGTATCCCAGAAATTGCAGAAGAAAACAAGGGTACCTTTGATATTATTTTTTCGCAAGGTCTCAACAGCTTCTTTGACAAAACCATGACGCACACTGAGAAAAATAAAATCATATTCCGAATCAGCTTCCGCGACATGAACCTCATAGCTGTCATGTTTGTTTTCACCTTTGGAATGATAGCGACCATCTAGCAGATCAACCGACAACTCCTTCGGAGCAGTGCTTTTCTTACTATCTCTCAGTACGTGCTCTACTTGATGGCCAGCTTTTTGAAAGGCGTAGGCATAAGTGGTCCCGATGACTCCAAGTCCTAAAATCGCTATTTTCACTTAAAAATCAATCCCTTTCCCAAATTCCTCAACCTTATCCGGCACATCACTAAACAAAGTCACATGTCCCATTTTGCGGTTGTGTTTTGCTTCTAGTTTACCATATAAGTGGAGGTGAGCGCTTGGATTTTCTGTCACATATGTTTCAGCAGCCTCGACGTGTTGGCCAAGAACATTGAGCATGACAGCAGGCGCATGAAGGTGAATAGCAGGAAGTGGGGCTCCGAGAACGCCCAAGATATGCGTATCAAACTGGGAGAAGTCGCAAGCTTCAATCGAATAGTGCCCTGAATTGTGGGGACGTGGCGCGATTTCGTTGACGATGATATCATCAGCTGTCGCAAACATTTCTACACATAGCGTTCCAGAAAGGTTGAGTTGTTCAGCGATTCGCACTGCCATGGCTCTGGCTTTTTCAGCTAGACTTTCTGAAATGCGAGCGGGCACAATGGTTTTTGAAAGGATGTTGTTGCGGTGGATATTTTCCTGAACGGGGAAAACCGTCACGTCCTTGCCATTACCAGATACAATGACTGAAATCTCAAGGTCAAAGTTGACGAATTCTTCTAAAACGCAGTCTGCTGAATCAGCTAGCACATAGGCTTCTTCCAAATCTGCTTCTGAACGAATAACCTTTTGCCCATGGCCATCGTAACCACCGGTCGCAGTCTTAAGAACATAGTTTTTCGAGAGGTCGATATCTGACAAGTCTTTGCTAGAAGTTACGACCTTATATGGTGCTACAGTGACTTGGGCCTTGTTGGAAAGAAAGTCCTTCTCAAAAATCCGATTTTGAGAAATGCGAAGCAGATCTGTTCCTTGTGGAAGCTGACCATCCTTGATAACGGCGTCCAAACCGTCAGCATCCACATTTTCAAATTCATAAGTAAGAGCATCACAGCGCTCTGCCAACTGACGAAGGGCATCCACGTCGTCGTAAGGGGCCACGATGATTTCCGCCACACGAGAGGCTGGGCAATCAGCTGCTGGATCCAAGGCGATAACCTTGTGTCCCATGTAGATAGCTGAGATCGCCATCATCTGACCGAGCTGGCCACCACCGATGATCCCAATGGTTTTAGTTGAGCTCATTTGTAGACCCCTCTGCGATTTTTCCTTGTTCTTCTGCGAAATCCGCTAACGCTGTCGCAATAGCCTGGTCCTCTACTGAAAGAAGGCGGAGGGCAAAGAGGGCCGCGTTAGTCGCACCTGCTTCACCGATCGCCATAGTTGCGACTGGTACACCACCTGGCATCTGAACGATAGAATAGAGTGAATCCACACCGCTAAGAGCACGAGACTTGACAGGTACCCCGATGACTGGAAGGGTCGTTTTAGCAGCAACCATCCCTGGCAAGTGAGCTGCGCCACCTGCACCCGCGATGATGACCTTGATGCCACGGCTACGTGCTTCTTCGGCATGTTTGAACATGAGGTCCGGTGTACGGTGTGCGGAAACAACTTTCTTTTCGTAAGCGACGCCGAAGTTATCGAGGACTTCAGCAGCTTTTTGCATGGTTGCCCAGTCAGATTTTGAGCCCATGATGATGGAAATTACTGGTTTCATTTATTCTCCTTTTTTAATAATCGTCTAATGTAGTGCGGACGTAAGCGACCGCCTAAGGCGTTCCATTACTGCGACGATTATCCTAAACTAGCTCGCTAACGCTCGCAAATTAAGCGACCATTATCTTAGCTTGACTCGCTTTCGCTCGCCATGACAAAGTTAGTATCTGTTAATCTTTTATCGCCTTACTACCAATGTCGTTTCGATAGAAGAGGCCTTCTGTGTTTTGTTTTTTGAGTTGGTTGTAGATAATGTTTTGGCCGTCTTTGACGGTGTCAGCTGTTGTGACAAGCATGTAAACACGTCCGCCGTTTGAGAGAAGGTCTTGGCCATTTTCAGCAAATTTGGCACCAGCATAGTAAGTGATGATGTCGCCCTCTGTCTTGGCTGGAAGTTTGACACCCTTTTCATAAGCGAGGGGATAGCCGTTTGATGCTACAACCACGCCCAATGTCACACCCTTGTCCGTCCAAGTGATGGCTGGCTCTTTGCCATCCAAAATGTCAGTGATATTTTGCGCAAAGTCAGATGTCAAACGAGGCAAGATGATTTGCGTTTCAGGGTCTCCAAAGCGTGAGTTGAACTCGATGACTTTCGGTCCATCAGCTGTCAAAATTAGCCCCGCGTAAAGGACACCAAGGTAGGGACGTCCTTCTTTAATCATGACTTCGAGAACTGGCTTGACAATAGTGTCAACCGCTGTGTCAACCACGCTCTGTGGCAAGTGAGGAACTGGCGCATAGGCACCCATCCCACCAGTGTTAGGACCCTTGTCACCATCGTAGGCACGTTTGTGGTCCTGCGCTGTTGGCATGATGTAGAACTTGTCCCCATTGACAAAGGCAAAGAGAGAAAACTCTTCCCCATCAAGGAATTCCTCGATGACCACACGCGCACCTGAATCACCGAATTTATTGTCCAAAAGCATCTCATGAGCAGCTTCGATGGCTTGCTCAACTGTCTCCGCAACGACGACACCTTTCCCAAGGGCCAATCCGTCTGCCTTGACGACGATTGGAGCGCCTTTTTCTTCGATGTAGGCCTTGGCTTCCTCGAAATCTGAAAAGGTTCCATAGGCTGCTGTCGGAACGTCGTATTTGACCATGATTTCCTTAGCAAAATCCTTAGACCACTCCAGCTCAGCCGCAGCCTTGGTCGGACCAAAAGCCTTGAGACCCGCTGCATTGAAATCATCCACGATACCAGCCGCAAGGGCATCATCTGGACCGATAAAGGTCCAAGCAACATCATTCGCTTTTGCAAAGTCAATCAGCTTAGAATGTTCGGAAATTCCGATATTGATCAAATCCAGACCATCTAATCGCATCCCGTCATTACCAGGAGCCACAAAAACCTGCTCAACGTCTGTAGACTCCAACAATTTCTTAGCAATCGCATGCTCACGACCGCCAGATCCAACAACCAAAAGTTTCATATCGAACCTCTTTTGCGAATTATTTTATTAAATTATATCATAATCGTTCGTTTTATTCTAATGATTTCAGCAAAAGTCTCCTATTTCCAGTAGAATCCAAACATTTTTTGCTATTTTCTCCTATTTCTCATTTTTTTCCGAATAGTATAGGTGAGACCTACTAATTGACGAAAAGGAGTATTATGCAAACGATCAAAAAATTTGTTGTACTGACTTGTGTGACATGGGGGATACAAACCTCTATTGCCCATGCAGATCAAGCGACCAATGCCATCTATGCCGAAAAAGGGCAGCTGGTAATTCATCTTGGAAACGTCCCGGATAAGTATCAAAAGATCCAAGTTCCCATCTGGTCTGACCAAAATGGTCAAGATGACCTTATTTGGTATCCTGTGGAACGCAGTGACAAGGGATTTGACCTACAAGTACCATTGATCAACCATTCTGATCAAGCCGGACTTTATCATGTCCATGTCTATGGAGTGGAGGCAAATGAACAGCTAACCGGCCTTTACCCTCTCACGACCAGCGTCCAGCAAAAAGACCTGGCTTCTTCCCAGCCCAAGATTACGATCACACCCATCTCCTCACAAGAATTTGAGGTAGACCTAAAGTTATTCGAAGACGTTGACGAGATTGTCTTCCCCATCTGGTCTGAAGAAAATGGGCAGGATGATCTGGTCTGGTATCCTGCAAAGAAGATTGCACCTGGACATTTCCAACTGCGCTTTCAGGCTCAAAAACACAAGGGAAGTGGTCTATTTCATCTCCACGTCTACCAGAAAAGCCAGGGACAACTAAAAGGGCTATTCCCCACTACCTTTCAAGTAGAAAAGGCAAAGCCAAAGCTCACTCCACTCGCGACACACCCGGGAAATACCTACCCCATTGGTGAGTGCACCTGGGGAGCCAAAGAATTAGCCCCTTGGGCCCACAACTGGTGGGGAAACGGCGGCATGTGGGCAGCTAGTGCACGCGCTGCTGGATTCCGGACAGGAGACACTCCAGAGGTCGGTGCTATCGCCTGTTGGGATGATGGGGGATATGGCCATGTCGCCTTGGTTACAGACGTCGAACATGACCAAAAAATTCAAATTCAGGAAGCTAATTACAATGGCCATCGCTATATCGACAACTTCCGCGGTTGGTTCGATCCAACCAACCCCATCTGGGGAACCGTCACCTACATATACCCAGATTAAGGTCTTCCTAACCAACAAAAAAGGCACGCATCAATGGATGGTGCCTTTTTTGATTAATGTCTAAAATGTCTCACGCCTGTAAAGATCATGGTCAAGCCATATTTGTCAGCCGCTTCGATTGACTCTTGGTCACGAACGGATCCACCTGGTTGGATGATCGCTTTAATCCCTGCTTTAGCGATTTCTTCCACGTTATCCGCAAATGGGAAGAAGGCATCGGAAGCAAGAACAGCGCCATCCAGACGGTCTTTAGCTTGGTCAATAGCGATGCGGACGGAAGCCACACGGTTGGTTTGACCTGGGCCAACACCAAGTGTCATGTGGTCGTTGGTCACGATGATCCCGTTTGATTTGACGTACTTGATAGCCTTCCAAGCAAACTCAAGAGCCGTCGCTTCTGTCTCAGTTGGTTGGCGTTTCGTCACCACTTGCCAGTCAGCTGGGCTTTCTTTCACCACGTCTTGGTTTTGAACCAGGAGACCACCAACAACACCTGTGTATTCTGCTTCCACTTCGCTAGCATCTTGAGCGTCAAATGGCAAGGCAAGGATACGCAAGTTTTTCTTCTTGGTAGTCAATATTTCAAGCGCTTCGTCTGTGTAGCTTGGTGCAATGATGATTTCAAGGAAAACACCGTGCATCTTTTTAGCTGTCGCAGCGTCAACTTCACGGTTGAGGACTACTATTCCACCGAAAATCGATACTGGATCAGATTCATAAGCATAATCCCAAGCAGTTTCGATATCGTCAGCTTGACCAATCCCACATGGGTTCATGTGTTTAAGAGCCACAACGGTTGGACGGTCTTTGAAATCACGGATGATCCGAATAGCGGCATCAGCGTCACGGATATTGTTGAAGGACAATTCTTTACCGTTCAGCTGTTTCGCTGATGCAATGGAGTAATCCGTTGGCAAGGCCTTTTGGTAGAAGTCTGCATCTTGTTGAGGGTTTTCCCCGTAACGCATTGGTTGCTTAAGATCATAAGTCAAAGTGAATTTTTCAGGTTTTTCTTCACCCACTTGAGCAGTGAAGTATTCTGCGATCAAAGCATCATAGGCTGCTGTGTGACGGAAGACTTTCGCTGCCAAACGTTGGCGAGTTTCGTAACTTGTTTCGCCGTTGGCTGCCAATTCGTCCAAAACCACAGCATAGTCAGCAGGGTCTACCACAACTGTTACGCTAGCGTGGTTTTTCGCTGCTGAACGAAGCATAGATGGCCCACCAATATCGATGTTTTCAACTGCGTCCGCGTAAGTTACATCTGGTTTAAGAATCGTTTCCTTGAATGGATAAAGGTTGACCACCACAAGGTCGATCAACTCAATCTTGTTGTCCTTAGCAGCCTCCAGGTGGCTATCGAGATCACGTCGAGCAAGAAGACCACCGTGAATATTTGGGTGAAGGGTCTTCACACGACCGTCCATCATTTCTGGGAAACCAGTCACATCGTCGATAGCAATGGTATCCACCCCAGCATTGTCAAGGGCAACTTTAGTTCCACCTGTCGAGATGATGTCCCAACCGAGTTTTTTTAGTTCTTGAGCAAATTCAACAATGCCCGCTTTGTCTGAAACACTAATTAGTGCGCGTTTAGTCATTCTATTCCTCTTTCTTTAGATCCAAGCGCATAGCGACTTCGTTATTTTCTTCTATAAATCCTGTTTCCTGAAAACCCAAACTAGTCAGCAGGTACTTCATTTTTTCATTTCCAACTACATAATCTGCGATAATATGATTGCAAGCTCTATCCATCTGAGCCTCTTTGATCAGAGCTTCCAAGGCTTTTCGTCCATAACCTTTTCCTTGGTACTGCTGGCCAATCATTATCCGCCAGATAAAGTATTCTGCCTCATCCTTATCTATTTCCAACAGTAGAAAACCAACTACTAGCTCATTCCAATGGATTGCCATTGGAAACACATCCCCATTCTCTCGGTAGAGCCATGCGTCAGCTAAAGAACGCACATTGGGAGCTACAAAACGTGCTCGTTCATCAGCTTCAGATATTTTCAAATCCAGCACTGCCTGAAAACTGCTCTCATCTACCAATTTCAGATTAATCATTTTTCTCCTACCAAGATTACACTATCAAAACTCGATTTCCTTCTTACCTTCTCTCCACTCCCAAAACATCCAACACTTCTGGATAGAGCTTATACTCTGTTTCGTGGATGCGAGTTTCGAAAGTATTAAGGGTATCCCCTGCTAGGCGCGGTACACGGATTTGCTTGATGACCTTACCGGTATCAACGCCCGAATCCACCCAGTGAATGGTCACACCGCTCTCAGCAACACCCGCATTCCAAGCATCCTCAATGCCATGAGCACCTGGAAATTCTGGAAGATAGGCTGGGTGAATATTGATGATACGACCTTCATAAGCTGCTAGCAAGGTTGGTCCGACGATTTTCATATAGCCGGCCAAGCAAACCAAATCTATCTGGTGTTCATCCAAGAGTTTGACGATAGCTTCTTCATAATCCACTTTATTGTCAAATTCTTTGAGTTCAAAGGCATGGCTCACCACACCAAGGTTTTTGGCACGTTCTAAGACATAGGCATCACGATGATCTGAAAAAACAAATTCTACTGGAAATTGTTCTGCAATCACCTGGAAGTTTGAGCCGTTGCCAGAGGCAAATACAGCAATACTTTTAGCCATTATTTAATCACCACACTTGCGCCATCTTTCTTCACAATACGACCAATTTCATAAACAGGTTCGTCAAGAAGTTCTTTGACACGTTCCACATTTTCTGGTTTAACCGCAAGCATGAGACCAATACCCATGTTGAAGATTTCAAACATTTCTTCATGTTTGATTTGGCCATATTTTTCAAGGGCTTTAAAAATTGGAAGAACTGGGACTTTACTTTCGTCAATTTCAGCAGCCAAGTCATCTGAGAACATACGTGGTACATTTTCGATGAAACCACCACCTGTGATGTGGGCAATACCGTTAACCAATTCTTCTTTGATGAGTGGCAAAGCTGCTTTGACGTAGATACGAGTTGGTTCCAAAAGAACGTCTTTAAGTTTTTTGCCTTCCAATTCTGGAAGAACTTCTTCACCTGTGTAATCAGCAAAGACACGACGAACGAGTGAGTAACCATTTGAGTGGATACCGCTTGAAGCAAGTCCAAGAATCACATCGCCTTCAGCTACTTTTGAACCGTCAATGATTTGAGATTTTTCAGCCACACCGACAGCAAACCCAGCCAAATCATAGTCATCTTCACCATACACACCAGGCATTTCAGCCGTTTCCCCACCGATGAGGGCTGCACCTGCTTGTACACAACCTTCAGCCACACCAGCAACGACCTGTTCCAATTTAGCTGGTTCATTTTTACCAGTTGCGATATAGTCAAGGAAGTAAAGAGGCTCCGCACCTGCAGCGATGATATCATTGACACACATGGCCACACAGTCTTGGCCAATCGTATCGTGTTTGTCGTACTTGATAGCCAGCATCAGCTTGGTTCCAACACCATCTGTACCTGAGATCAAAACAGGCTCTTTGACACCTGTTTTTGAAAGATCAAACATGCCACCGAAACCACCAAGAGCTCCCATGACACCAGCACGTTCCGTACGAGCAACGTGTTTTTTGATTCGTTCAACAACTTCATAACCCGCTTCAACATCCACACCAGACTGTGCATACGCATTTTTATTTGTCATTTGTTTCATTCCTTTTCTTTTGCACTGCTCTTAATAGAAAGAAGTATGTTCTTTCAAACTTTCCACATAGCGTTCTTCGTAGTCATACAAAGGCGTTGGATATTTTCCATCAAAGTAAGCCACACAAAGACCGCCATTGGGGGCATCTGTATCAATTCCAATAGAATCAATCAAGCCATCGATTGACAAATACGTCAAGCTATCTGCACCAATAATATCGCGTGTTTCCTCTACTGTGTGATTGGCAGCAATCAATTCCTTACGTGTTTGAATATCGATCCCGTAGAAACATGGGTAGGCAAGGGCTGGGCTACCGATTGCTACGTGGACCTCTGTAGCTCCTGCTTCTTTCAATAACTTCACAATTCGACGTGATGTTGTCCCACGTACGATAGAATCATCAATCATGACAACCCGTTTGCCTTTCACGACACCGGATACGGCAGAGAGCTTCATCCGAACCCCTTGCTCCCGTAGTTCTTGTGTTGGTTGAATAAAGGTCCGTTGGGTATATTGGTTTTTAATCAAGCCCATTTCATTTGGTAGGCCAGATTCTTCCGCAAATCCCATGGCTGCGCTAAGTGATGAATTAGGTACACCGACCACAATATCTGCTTCATGTTTGAATTCACGTGCCAATTGAGCCCCCATACGTTTACGGGCTGTATGGACATTGACCCCTTGGATATTGGAGTCTGGGCGGGCAAAGTAGATATACTCCATTGAGCAAACAGCCAATTGGGTGTCCGTTGTATAGTTATCGTAAGTGATGCCGTCATCATCGATGATCACGACTTCACCCGGATTTACATCCCGAATCCACTCTGCTCCAACCACTTCAAAGGCACAGGTTTCAGATGAAACCACGATAGCGCCATTGGCCATTTTCCCAATTGAAAGAGGACGGAAACCATTTGGATCCAAGGCTGCAATCAGCTTATCTTCCAGCATGAGAAGGTAAGCAAATCCACCTTTCACCGTATTCAAGGCTTCTTTCACCTTACCCATGAAGGATGGATTGTGGCTCCGACGAATCAAGTGGGCCAAGATTTCTGAATCAGAAGTTGAGCTAAAGATCGCCCCGTTATTTTCCAACTCCCGTTTGAGGGACTTGGCATTGGTCAAATTCCCGTTGTGGGCCAGTCCAAACTGGGTATCATGAAAGCGAAAGAGGAAGGGCTGGATGTTATCCACCGAAGCTTCCCCAGCTGTCGCATAGCGAACATGGCCAATCGCTCCCGTCCCCGTCAACTTATCCAAGTTAGTAGGATTCCGAAACACTTCTGAGAGAAGACCCGTGTCACGATACCGTTTTAATTGACCCGCATCATTCGAAAGGATCCCCGCCCCTTCTTGACCACGGTGTTGAAGACTGTGTAATCCGAAATAAGTCAGTTTTGCAGCATCTGGGTGTCCCCAGATCCCAAAAATACCACATTCTTCATTAAGAGATTTAACTTCGTATGTCATTTTGTATACCTTTTATTTTCCAGTAAAGTATTTAACCGCTGACGCAAAGAGGTGTTGGTCTTTATTTCCTGGAATATTTTGGAAGAGACCGTCTTCGAAACGTTCTGAGTGACCCATCTTCCCAATGATTTGACCGTTCTTGCTGGTAATACCTTCGATCGCATTGACAGAACCATTTGGATTGTATTTTGAATCCATGCTTGGTTTCCCTTCGAAGTCAACATATTGGGTAAAGATTTGACCATTATCACGAAGCTCTGCGAATTCCTCAGCTGTCACGACAAATTTACCTTCACCGTGTGATACTGGGATGGCATGAATGTCACCAACTTTCACGCCGGCAAGCCATGGTGAGTTGGTGTTGGCAATCCGTGTTTCCACCATCTTAGCCACGTGTTGGTTAGCATCATTGTAGAAGAGGGTTGGACTCGTGCTACTTGCATCTTCAAAGTTACCGTATGGAAGAAGACCTGATTTGACAAGGGCTTGGAATCCGTTACAGATACCGATGATCAAACCACCACGTTCGATGAAGTGATCAATGGCTGCACGTACTTTTTCATTGAGCAAGATGTTTACGATGAATTTAGCTGATCCATCTGGTTCATCCGCTGCTGAGAAGCCACCTGCAAAGAAGATAATATTAGCTTTTTCAATGTTGTCAACCATAGTGTCAACAGACTTGACAATCGCTTCTTCGTTGAGTGTAACAAATGGTACCAGGTTAACTTTGGCACCTTCTTTTTCAAAGGCCTTAGCGGAGTCATATTCTGAGTTAGTCCCTGGGAATACTGGGATGTAAACTACGGGTGTCTCAATTGTTTCTTTAGCTTTGATCACAGCATCTGATGCTACAGCAGGTACTTCTTCCAACTCAGTTGCCTGTGCAAATTCCGTTGGGTAAACCTCTTCCAATTTACCTTGGAAGGCACTGTCAAGTTTGTGTCCATCAAGCGTTACACCGTTGACAGTGAGTGTAAAGTCAGTCACTGTTTGTCCGATCTTGGCAACACCTGCAATTTCTTCAGGAGATGTGAAGACGAATCCACCCAATTGAGCTGTCAAGCTAGTGTCAAGGTCAGCTAATTCGACGTTAGCTCCAATATGGTTACCAAATGTTGCAAGTGCAAGAGCTTCAACCACACCACCATATTTAACAGCTGATGCGGCTGTCACTTTGTGGTCAGCTTGGATGGCTTCAAATTGAGCAAAGTTAGACTTGATAAGATCAAAGTCAATTTCTTGTGCCAAAGTTTGACCTGGGATGTAGTAAATATTTTCACCAACTGCTTTGAATTCTGGAGAAAGAACCTTACGGCTATCTGCAGTCGTCACCCCAAAAGCAACCAAGGTTGGTGGTACTGTCAATTCTTCGAAGGTACCAGACATCGAGTCTTTACCACCGATAGATGGCAAACCAAGTTGAATCTGAGCTTCGATGGATCCAAGGAGAGCTGATACTGGTTGACCAAAACGCTCTGCTTGTTTATCCATCCGCTCGAAGTATTCTTGATAAGAGAAACGAGCCTTAGACCAGTTTGCACCAGCAGCAACTAAACGAGCAGTTGCTTCGATGACCGCATAAGCAGCACCATGATATGGAGACCATTCTGCGATGTAAGGGTTGAACCCTTGCGCCATAACAGATGCAGTTGTTGTCACGCCATGTTGGACTGGCAATTTCTGTACAGAAGCTTCCGTTGGTGTGATTTGGTAGCGACCACCAAGTGGGTGATTGACTGTTGAACGACCAACCGAGCTATCAAAGATGGTTTGTAAACCTTTTTGACTGGCATGGTTCAGGTCAGCCAAGACTTCAAGAGTATCCGCTTCAAGGGTTTCAGCAGATGTTTGACGTTCTTCTGGAAGCTTGACATCCTTGTCAACCACCTTAGCATCTACAACCACACGTACACCGTTTGTATCAAGGAAACGACGTTCCAAATCAACGATTGTTTCACCATTCCAGTGCATGACAAGATTTGGTTTCTCCGTCACTGTTGCAACGACAACAGCATCAATATTTTCTTTGTTACATTCAGCAACGAAGGCGTCTACATCTTCTGGACGAACCACTACAGCCATCCGTTCTTGAGATTCAGAAATGGCAATTTCTGTACCGTTCAAGCCTTGGTATTTCAATGGCACCTTGTCTAGGTCAATTTCAAGACCATCTGCCAATTCACCGATAGCCACACAGACACCACCAGCACCAAAGTCATTTGATTTCTTGATAAGACGTGTTACTTCACCATTACGGAAAAGACGTTGGATCTTCCGTTCTTCGATGGCATTCCCTTTTTGAACCTCAGCACCAGCTGTTTCAACAGACTCAACTGTTTGAACTTTAGATGAACCTGTCGCACCACCGACACCGTCACGTCCAGTCTTCCCACCGAGCAAGATAATCACGTCACCAGCTTCAGGTTTTTCACGGACAACATTTTCCTTAGGAGCCGCACCGACAACTGCACCTAGCTCCATACGTTTAGCAACGAAGCCTGGGTGGAAGTATTCACGAACATAAGTTGTGGCAAGACCAATTTGATTCCCATATGAAGAATATCCGTGAGCTGCTGTTTTAGAAATCACTTGTTGTGGCAATTTACCAGCACGAGTTTCAGCAATTGGTGCTGTAATATCACCAGCACCTGAGATACGCATGGCTTGGTAAACGTAGGAACGACCTGACAATGGGTCACGAATAGCACCACCGATACAAGTAGCCGCTCCACCAAATGGTTCGATTTCAGTTGGGTGGTTGTGAGTTTCGTTCTTGAACATGAGAAGCCATGGTTCTTTCACGCCATTAACATCCACTTCAATTTCAACAGAGCAGGCATTGATTTCATCAGACACTTCCATGTCATCCAAACGACCATTAGCACGCTCATAGCGACCAAAAATAGTTGCCATATCCATCAAAGTTTGAGGTTTTTCTGTACGTCCCAACTCATCACGCATGGCAATATACTTGTCATAAGTCGCTTGCAATTGTTTTTCAAATTTAGAAGCTGAGAAGTCGATGTTTTTCAACTCAGTCTCGAAAGTTGTATGACGGCAGTGGTCAGACCAGTAGGTATCCAAGACCTTCAACTCAGTCTCCGTTGGTACACGTCCAATAGACTTGAAGTAATCTTGAATGAAGAGAAGGTCATCCACTTCCATTGCCAATCCTTGCTCAGCCTTATACTGTGCAAAATCTTCTGCCGTATAGCTTTCAAAGAAATCCAAGCTTGGAATGGTCTTGTCAGACTCAGAGAAATCCTGTTTCGCAATACCAACAGTGATATCTTTGAAACGAGAATCCACTGGGTTCAAGAGGTAGTTTTTGACAGCTTCCAACTCATTCGCATCAATATCCTTGTTAACCAAGTACAATTGCGCTGTATTCACTGTTACGTCATTTGAACTACCAAGCAAAAGCAAAGCTTCTTGTGAAGATGCCGCCCGTTGGTCAAATTGACCAGGCAAACTTTCAATCGCAAAGAAAGCATACTTCTCAAGATCATCCTTAACCGCAGCCTCGTCCAAAACAGTATCGGTCACTTGTTCAGAGAAGATATGTTTTTCCGCACGCGCAAACAAGTCTTCTGCCAAATTAAAGACATCGTAAACCTGAACAATACGAAGATCATTCAAGGTTTTCAACTGAAGATTATGTTGTAATTCTTTTACTAAAGAGTCTGATTTTACACGAAAATCAGCTTTTTTCTCAACGAAAATACGTTTATCCATTTTATTTCCTTTATCTATTTCTTCTTAAAGATCATAGTGAAGACCAAGTAAAAGGTTACTTCAAGCCCTGTAATTTCTCCAACACAACCTGATATACATCCGTTAAACTGCCCAAATCTCTACGGAAAACATCCTTGTCCATATGGTGCCCTTCCGCATCCCAAAGGCGGCAATTATCTGGAGAAAATTCATCTGCCAAGATGATCTTACCATCCTTATCAAAACCAAATTCCAATTTGAAGTCAATCAAGCGAAGACCAATTTGTGCAAACCAATCTTTCAGCAATTCATTGATACGACGCGTTTCTTCCTTAATATAAGCAATTTGTTCATCATTGGCAATATCCAAAAACTTCACATGCTCATCATTGATGAATGGGTCATCCAACTCATCGTTTTTGTAGTAAAATTCAACGATTGGAGTTTTCAAGTCCAAACCTTCTTCCACGCCAAAACGTTTAGAGAAAGAACCCGCCGTCACGTTACGAAGAACAACTTCCAAAGGAATAATTTTTACTTTCTTGTTGAGTTGTTCTGTGTCAGAAATACGTTCGATAAAGTGAGTAGCTACTCCCGCAGCATTCAATTTTTCAAAAATAAGAGACGAAATCTGATTATTTAGCACACCTTTTCCTTTAATAGTCTCTTTACGAGCCCCATTCAGCATAGTGGCTTGGTCCTTATAGACCGACTTAATCACATGTTCGTCCTCAGTAGTATAGATATCCTTAGCTTTTCCAGTATAAATCAGTTGATTGGTCATGACTTTGTTCGCCTTTCGTATTTTATCACCTTCATTCTATCACATAAAAAGTCTATTTTCAATAAAATCCCGTACAATATAAGCAAAATCCGAATAAAAAGGACAGAAAAAAAGACCCTCCAGAATAATCTCTGAACGATCCCTTTTTCATTAGTGAGCAGCAGTTCGTTTTTCGATATAGCCGACAACATCCCCTACTGTGTTAAATTCATCGATAGCCTTGTCTGGAATCTCAATTTGGTATTCATCCTCAAGATTGATAATAAATTCCATTAATTCAACAGAATCTGCTTGTAAATCCTTACGTAAGTCAGATTCCAAAGATACTTGAAAATCTGATCCCTTGCGGTCTTTGAGAAATTCCTCAATTGTAGCTAAAATTTCGTTTTGTTTACTCATACATTACCCTTCCTTCGATAATTCCTTCACTGATTTTCCAACAACATCTGTCTCTAACATGGTCCGAATCTGACGAATCGTGCTATAGACAGCTTTGGCATCACTCGAACCATGCGTTTTAACAACAGGTGCTTGAAGGCCAAACAAGACCGCTCCTCCAACATCTGAGAAATCCAAGGTTTGCTTCAATGATTTCAAACGATCCTTGAGCAGAAAAGCTCCCAATTTCGCCTTCCAGTTTCCAGTGGCAATCGCTTGTTTCAATTGCTTCAAGATCCCAAAAGCCGTTCCTTCCATCGTTTTCAAGACAGCGTTTCCCGTGAAACCATCCGCCACAACGACATCAGCAATGCCATCCATCAAGTCACGCGCTTCCACGTTTCCAACAAAATGAATCGACTCATCCTCAGATAACAATTGGTAGGTTTCCTTGCGCAAAGGATCCCCCTTACTAGCTTCTGTCCCATTGTTCAATAAACCCACGCGAGGTTTTTGAATCCCACGAACATTTTCAGCATAGTAGGATCCCATCACAGCATACTGATGCAAGTGCTCTGGTGTATTTTCCGCATTGGCCCCTAAGTCCAGCATATCATACCCACGACCATCAACCGTCGGAAGTGTCGACATCAAACCTGGACGTTCCACGCCCTTGATGCGGCCAACAATAAAGAAACCTGCCGCCAACAAGGCACCTGTATTCCCCGCAGATAGCATGGCATCGACCTCACCATCCTTCACATCCTTGGCAGCTAAGACCATCGAAGCCTGTTTCTTCCGACGAATAGCCCGTGTTGGCTCATCATCTGAATCAATTTTTTCTTCCGTATGCACAATCGATACACGTTCTGTTGCGGTTAAATAGTCTTTAATTTTTGCTTCATCACCATACAAGACAATCTCAATATCATCAAAATCACGAATGGCTTGATTCACGCCTTCTACCAAGGCTTGAGGTGCATTATCGCCCCCCATTGCATCTACTGCAATTTTTTTCATGTTTCACCTCCAGATGAATCTTTCATAATCGCTCCCCAGTCACTCAAGGAATCGATAAACTTTTTAGCTTTTAAATGGATCCCTACATACTCCTCATACAACTGATCGATTGCCTGACGTAGAGCTGCTTTCATCTCCGCTTGTAGGGAAATCGTCTCTAACTCACTGAATCGCACTGCTTGAAACTGATCCAATAAATAGAGAACATTTGGATGCCAGTGGGCACGTCTCTCATCCCGATCATAATGATCCGGACAAAGGACCCCACTATACCGGAAGGAATAGTCAAAAGGAAGACCAACCCGATGGCAGAAACAGCATTCATGCAGATTCAAGACAACACCAAATCGAGATAGAAGCTGAATCTCAAAAATATTGGTCAAAACCTCATAATCCAGTCCTTCTTCCATCAAAGACAAGGTCTTCTCCAAAAAAGCAAACAAGGCCGGATCCACTTGGTTATCCTGAATACTGGCATCTGCAAGCGCCAGAACATAGGTCGCATAAGAAAGGGCAAAAAGATCTGCGTTGATTTTCTTATAAACCTGCACATCTTGAAAATCATCAATATAACTCAACCCATCATCATTGATTTTCAGCAACATATCTGCCGTTACCAATGGTTGCAACATGGGATTCAACCGTGATTTTCCCACATGTTTCACAAAGAACATCCGCTTACCTGACTTCTCCGTGAAGATTTTGACCAGCTTGTCATCCTCACGAAACTCCCGATTATACAGGACAATTCCCCGGGTCTCAATTGACTCCAGCATGTTCTTCCATATACTCCTTCAAGCGTTTCATAGCTTCCTTGATAACCTCCATGCTGGCTGCATACGACAAACGCACATAGCCTTCACCATATTGACCAAAAGCAGCACCAGGAATGAAAGCAACTGCTTTTTCACGCGCAAAATCCTGTAAGAAAGCAAAGGAATCCTGATTATAACCAGCTGGGATTTTAGCAAAAATATAAAAGGCTCCATCTGGCTTAATAATCTCAAACCCAAGCGCGGACATCTGTTCAATAATATAATCGCGACGCTTCACATATTCCTTCTTCATTGGCTCCGCATCATCTCGACCTTCCGTCAAAGCTTCGATCGCAGCATACTGATTCATGGTGCCGGCAGCCGTTACCAAATACTGATGACTCTTGATGAGTTGGGCCGTCAATGCAGCAGGCGCAAAGATAAAGCCAAGCCGCCAGCCTGTCATGGCATGAGACTTAGATAAGCCATTAATGACAATGGTCTGCTCAGGAATGAAGGATGCCATAGAGACATGCGCTTCTCCAGTATAAGTCAACTCTGAATAGACTTCATCACAAATCACAAAGACTTCATATTTTTTTAAGACAGCAGCCAATTCCACCATCTGTTCGCGCGAATAAGTAACTCCCGTTGGGTTAGCTGGATAATTGAGAATAACAGCCTTCAATTTTTCACCCTGCTCTAGAATCGCCTTTTCCAACTTTTCAGGAGTCAAGACAAAACGATCTGCTGTCGTATCAATTTCGACAACATCTGCTCCCACCAAATTTATAATCGGTTCATAACCAGGGTAGGCCGGCGCTGGGAGTAATACTACATCTCCAGGTTCCAAGATTGCTGTCAAGGTTGCAGACAGGGCTTCAGTCGCACCGATCGTCACCAATATCTCTTCCTCAGGACGGTAGTGAATACCATATTTATCCGCCACAAACTGACTCGCAGCCTCACGCAAAGCCAGCAAACCACTCATCCCAGTGTAATGGCTAAAATTCGCATCAATGGCAGCCTTTCCTGCTTCTTTTACATGTTCAGGAGTTGTAAAATCTGGTTCCCCTAAAGTCAAACGCAAGACACCAGGAATGGAAGAAATTGATTGGTCAAACTGACGAATCAAAGATACTTCAATCCGATTCAGATTTTTATTAAAACGTTTCGTTAAATCCATAGAACACCTCCAAAAACACTTATGTTCATTATACTATAAATAGGACTCCATCGCAAAAGAACAAGCCAGATCCCCACCTTTTGCTTACCACCAAAGGACATTTCAAAAATCCTTCCATACAAAAAAGACTTAGCAATGCTAAGTCTTTCAAGTCATTATTGTTGACCACGTGTTGCCACATAGTTCAATTGATCAGCATGTTTCGCCACAAAATCCTTCATTTCTGAATCAGGAATTTGACGAAGGTAGAGGTTAGAACGAATGGTTTCATCCTCTTCACGACAAGTTGATAATACTAAATACTTATCAGATGCTTTGATCTTGATATTAGGATTCTTGGTTTGACCATCTTCATAGACCTTCTTCAACTGAGTCGTAAAGTCTTTATCGTCCTTAAAGCTAGTACGGTAAAAAGCAGTTGTTTCAGGAACAATGACCAAACACATAGCTTCATAATAATACTTGCGCTCTGGTGTTTCAATGACAACATATGGATGTTGATCAAAGTAATCCTGTTTATCATAGAAGTTAACATCGTTAAACATACGATGATCACCAACCTTACTACCACGAGCATGACCAAACAACCAAGTCAAACGATCGCTAAAATCTTTCTTATTATCCATATCCATGAAAACAGTCCCTAAATATGGTACATTCCCACCATCAAAAGTCTTATTCAAGTAGGTTTCATTATCTGTTGTTTGCACAACAGGTTCATCCAATTCCGTACCAGGTGCGTAGACATAAGCAATCGCTTCAGGGTTAACAGCAATCAATTGATCAAAACGATTCTTTAGGTAATCTTTTTCTTCTTGGCTAGGTTCATACTTTATAGTCTGTGATGAAGCACTGGTTGAAGAACCATTTGTTTTCTTAGCCGTATTAGAGGCCTTTCCACCAAATGGATTAAAGAAAAGGAATCCAACTACGATCACAATGACCGCTAAAAGAGCAAATAAAATTCCAAAAATCTTCCCTCCAGAAGATGTTTTTTTTGCAGAACGTTTCATAAAATAAATTCTCCTATTAGGTATTTTCTCTAAAAAATAACACTGAGCCCAAGGACCCAGTGATATTTTTATGAGCTAATTAATAATCAAATTATTTAACTGCGCTTGTTTTTGGAAGAGCTTTTTGACCTGCTACTGGAGCTGGAGTTTTAGCAACTTCTTTATTTTCATCAGCTTTAGGAGCTTCTACTTCACCTTTGTCAACTTTAAGATTTTCATCTTTTTTAAGTTTGTTAGCATCGCGAGTCCATTGTTCAGACTTAGTGCCAAGGTCTTTGTCGTTAGCTTCTTTGATTTCAGGTACAGTTGCGTCTTTAGAAGTGTCTGCGTAGATACCTGATTCATTTGACCAACGATTTGCTCCAAGTTCACCTTCTGCAAATACTGGTGCTGCTGCTGCAAATACAGCAAGTGCTGCTACTGATGATAATAAAACTTTTTTCATTGTTTTATCTCCTTTTTATTTTTAAAAATATTCGTTACTTCGTAACTATGATAAGTATACTAGGATATTCTCCCTATGTCAAGAGCTTTTCTTCAATTTTTTAAAAAAAGTTTAAGATTTCTTCCTATTTGATCCCTAAAATCACGAATTAGAGATATATTATACTCATCTATTAGAATCATTCGGTTTTTGGACACTTTTACTGAGTCGTTCCTCTATTAGATACACCGAACTTTCTAATTTCACCAATCCCCACTTCAGTTCCACTTCAATTATTTCCTATTTTACCGCACGATTTTTGGGCAGAGTTTTCTTGGGCAAACTAGGATCCGCCTTTGCTTCTAGTTCTTTAGCTGCTTGAACCAGTTTTTTCCGTTTCTTTTCTTTTTTTAGATCTTTCCACCATTTTCTGATTTCCATTTGTATTTCCTCCTAAACAAAAGAGGCTGGTCTCCAGCCTCCTTATTATTAACATTTTTTGGCATTTCCGATTTCAAATAGAGGGGAAAGAGGACGATTTTCGTGAATACGAACAATAGCCTCTGCAAGGAGTTTCGCAATCGAAATTTGCTCAATCTTCTCAATTAATCGATCTTCCGGTAGATAAATCGTATCCAACACCACCAACTTCTTAATGGCTGATTTTTGGATGTTGTCCATCGCTGGGCCTGATAAAACAGGGTGAGTACAGCTCGCATAAACTTCAACAGCACCTGCTTCTGCAAGGGCATCCGCCGCATGACAGATTGTACCAGCTGTATCAATCATATCATCAATCAAAATACAAGTCTTGCCTTCAACACTCCCAATGATATTCATAACTTCGCTCGTATTCATCTTATCGACACTTCGACGTTTATCAATAATCGCAATCGGTGTCTTCAAAAATTCAGCTAATTTTCGAGCACGAGTCACACCACCATGGTCTGGACTGACAACAACATAGTCTTTTCCAATCATCCCGCGACGTTCGAAATAGTCGGCGATCAAAGGTGCACCCATCAAGTGGTCAACAGGAATATCAAAGAAACCTTGAATCTGAGCAGCATGCAAATCAATTGTCAACAGACGATCAACTCCTGCAACCTCAAGCATATTGGCTACCAACTTAGAAGTGATTGGTTCACGAGCCCGAGCTTTCCGGTCTTGACGAGCATAGCCGTAATATGGCATCACCACATTAATGGATTGCGCACTAGCACGTTTCAACGCATCTACCATAATCAAAATTTCCATTAGATTATCGTTAACCGGTGAACTAGTGGATTGCAAAATATAAACATCTTTCCCACGAATTGATTCTTCAATATTAACCTGAATTTCTCCATCAGAAAATTGACGAACCGTTGACTTTCCAAGCGGTAGTCCCATTTCTCGAGACACACGTTGAGCCAATTCTTGATTTGACGACAAAGCAAAGAGCATTAAATCAGAAAATGACATGATTTCCTCCAGTAAAATCTAAAACCAAATTGTACAGTCAGCACAAATTTCTCCTGTAATCATTTTATCGCTTTTTAAGCAAATATTCAAATATTAATTTATGGAAATTATAAAATCAATCACTACCTAAATTCTCTCAAAAAAAGAAGCAGAACCAATGTTCTACTTCGATGTTATTCTTAGTTTGGATAAATATAAGTAACAGTACCTTGAGCATTAACTGGATTAAACCATCCACGGTAGTTACCAATACTACGATTACCTAAATAATTAGACTCAGAGACTTGGATACTTGTTGTAGATTGAACGGCTGTAACAACTGCTACGTGTCCATATCCACCATCATTCCAACATGCAATGGCACCAACTTGTGGTTGAGATCCTGTACGGAATCCTGCTGCTGCTGCACTTGCTGCCCATTGTCCACCATTACCCCAGTAATCACCAGCCCATGGAGCCAATGTCTTCGCACCCCATGTACATTCACCAACTGGATAAGATGATGCAGATGTACTATAAGTTGGACGAGAAGTAGTTGCTACTGGTGCTGCCGCTGCTTGAGTTTGAACAGCAGGTTGAGCTGCTGCTTGAGTTTGTGCCGCCGCTGGTGTTGCAGCAGGTGTTTGAGCCGCTGCCTGAACTTGTGCTTGAAGAGTTGTATTAGCAGAAGCTTTTACAGCCACTTGTTGTTCTTTTTGTTTTGCACGGTAAGCTGCTTCAGCTGCTGCCGCTGCTGCTGCTGCTTTTTCAGCTTCAGCTTTTTGTTGCAACAAAGCATTCTTTTCGTTTTCAGCAGTCGATTTTTCAGCAGCCAAGTTTAATTGTGCTACTTTCAACTCAGCTTCTTTTGTTGATAAAGCTTGCGCATCATCTTCTAATTGCTGTTTGTTTGCGATAACAGTATTGATAGCGTCGTTGTTTTCTTTTTGTTTTTGTGCAATATCTTCTTTATCACGTTTTTGCTCTTGCAACATTTTGTTGTTAGCATCTGCAATTTCATTCATAGCAGAAATACGTGAGATAGCTTCTGTCAAAGATCCAGAGCTAACAATCGCATTAATATAACTTGTTGCAGTCCCAGTTGTTTGAGCGCTACGTGCTTGATTTGCAAGTGATTCTTGACGAGCAACAATATTTTTTGACAACTCATCGATCTCAGCTGACAATCGTTCAGATTCTTCATTCAAACGATCGTTTTCAGCTTGAAGATTTTCTTGTTGTTTTTTAATTTCAGATACTTGACCTTGAATTTGATCTACCTGACCTTGTGCACTTTGTTGTTGTTGATTAATACTATTGATTTTGTTATCCTGAGCAGCAATCTTATCATCTGTTGAATCAGCTGATACACCAGCTACGACAGCACCTTGTGATAAAGCAACTGTACTCAATAAGATTGTGGCAAATAATTTTTTCTTCATTAGATAAATTTTCCCTTTCTAATAAGACACTAACTAGTATAACAAATTTTTTGAAAATTTATATTACGCTATTGTTACATTTTTATTTCGAGTTTATAAATAAATCTTTTCAAGTAAAGGCTGTAATACTATTAATAGAAGCACATTCAAAATTAAACTAGGCGTCATTTGGTAAATAATTAATGTAATCCAGTTAAATTTTATACCGATAAAAAGAATCAAAAGAAGATTGGTTAAAAACTGAAATAATAGAATCGTTAATAAAAATGTAAAAAAACGAGTCAATCGATTGACCAAAATAATCTGATTACACCGATAAAAAATCACCTGTAATAAAGGAAAGACAAGGAAAGCAATTCCTATAGTGTGTAAAAAATACACATCAAAACAAAAACCAAAAAGGATTCCCCACCAAATACTAGCTATCTCAGAGAAATAGAGACTCAATAACATAAAACCATATAGAAATAAAAATGAAGTAGGTTCAAAGGAGCTTGGACTGAAACGAGAAATAAGAAAAGAGATTTGCCCATCAACAAATAAAGATAAGAATAAGATTAAAGGGAAAAAATGGTACTTACGTATGACTTTCACACTACTCTCCAATCAATAGTACATAACGATTGACATCTAAATTAGCCTTTGGTTTTACACGAATTTCTTGCCCTAACTGATCAGATGCCTTTTGAGTAGAAGTCACAGTACCAAGAGGTAAGTCACTACTCTTGTATTTCCCTAAGCCACTTGTTGAAACGAGTGATCCTTTTTTTATTTCAACTGGATCTCCAATTTGCAACAACCGAAACTCACCTGTCTTCTCGTCATAACCATTTAATAAAGCAAAAATAGATTGACCTTGACTCTCAATTTTAAACGTCAGGTGTTGTGAAGAAATAGTATCTTCGACTAATAATTTCACTTTGCTAGAATTTTTCTCTATACTTTCTACCACACCAATGACGCCACCTGATGATAGAACAAACATGGAATCAGAAATGCCATCGGAACTACCTTTATCAATAACAAATTCCTGATCCCAAGAACTATAATTACGGTCAATAATTTGACTAACAACTTGCTTAGAACCAGATGAAGAATTTTTGATTGACATCAAGTCTTTCAATTCCTTATTTTCTGATTCCAAACGACTAAGTTTTGACTGATCAATATCATTTTGATAAAGACGAGATTTCAAAGAAAGATTTTCATCACTTAATTCAGATAAATTCTTAAAATCATTTGCCTTAGTTTCAACAAGAACAAATGGTACTGATACAGCCTTATCAACAATAGCTAATAGATCAGAAGATTTTGAAACAATAGCATTTCTAACAGATGGGAATAGAAATAAAATTCCTGAAACAGTCAAAACAAACACCAAACTAAAAACTTTTAAGAAACGATTCAAGAACATAGAAAAAAACCTTCAAAAATATAAAAAATAGTTTGAGACGTTATCTCAAACTTCGAAATTATACGGAGAATGGGGGATTCGAACCCCCGCGCCAGTTACCCGACCTAACGATTTAGCAAACCGTCCTCTTCAGCCTCTTGAGTAATTCTCCAAAATGGGCACGAGTGGACTCGAACCACCGACCTCACGCTTATCAGGCGTGCGCTCTAACCACCTGAGCTACGCGCCCAAGTTTAAAAAAACTTGGTAAAAATGAACAAAAGTTCAAAGCGGGTGACGAGAATCGAACTCGCGACAACAGCTTGGAAGGCTGTAGTTTTACCACTAAACTACACCCGCTTA
>NZ_JVEE01000050.1 GCF_001073155.1 Streptococcus parasanguinis | reverse complement strand
CAACTGGATAGAGTACCTGACTACGAATCAGGCGGTTAGAGGTTCGACTCCTCTAGGGTGCATAAAGCGTAAGCTTTAGATCGGGAAGTAGCTCAGCTTGGTAGAGTACTTGGTTTGGGACCAAGGTGTCGCAGGTTCGAATCCTGTCTTCCCGATATTATGGCGGTGTAGCTCAGCTGGCTAGAGCGTCCGGTTCATACCCGGGAGGTCGGGGGTTCGATCCCCTTCGCCGCTATATTGTTGATCTTGTTGGACCTTTAGCTCAGCTGGTTAGAGCTCTCGGCTCATAACCGAGTGGTCGTAGGTTCAAGTCCTACAAGGTCCATTGTTATTTTGGAGGATTACCCAAGTCCGGCTGAAGGGAACGGTCTTGAAAACCGTCAGGCGTGTAAAAGCGTGCGTGGGTTCGAATCCCACATCCTCCTTTTTAAAATTAACGCGGGATGGAGCAGCTCGGTAGCTCGTCGGGCTCATAACCCGAAGGTCGTAGGTTCAAATCCTGCTCCCGCAATTTGGCTCGGTAGCTCAGTTGGTAGAGCAATGGATTGAAGCTCCATGTGTCGGCGGTTCGATTCCGTCTCGCGCCAT
>NZ_JVEE01000049.1 GCF_001073155.1 Streptococcus parasanguinis | reverse complement strand
CTTAACATGAGCTAAACAATTGATACAACTGAATTAGAAGCATAAAGTACATTCTTTAAGGAGAGTACTTTATTTTTGTTTTGTACATTATTCTGGAGTGGTATTTTGTATGTTTTCTAGTACATAATATCCTCTAATCTGAGAAATTAATTTGTACATTATTTTCAATGATAATCAATGTATAATAAAAAATTTAAAGTTCGAATTCTGAAACTACTTTCACATATAAATAATTGAATATAAATTGCTGTAGACCTATAATAAAGATAGGGATAATAAGAATTCTTCCTAGAAAGGAGTATACTGTATCCTAAGAGTCAGTATTATTAATAAATCATGAAAAAAATAATTATTTTTATCTTGTTAATTTTCTTAATCCTTTCTATTATTGCAATTTATACATACTACATGTTCTAAAAAATAAAATAAAGAGATATTTTTGACACATGTAATATAATCAAATTGTTGAATAAATAGCTCAAGAATACACTAAATCCCTAGAAGACAACAGTCCTCTAGGGATTTTTTACGTCGGTTTTTGATTAAAGTGTATTTTGGAGCTGAAAATGGTTTATCCTTTTTGGATTATGGATAATTGAAAAAAATTTTAGTTTTCACTTAAATAAAGTACATAATTAACTCTAAAAAAATTTTTGGTTACTTTTTGTGTTTTATAGAATTTATTAGATTTGTAAAAAAACAGTTTGTCTATACTCTTAGAGGAACGGAAGCCTCTTTTTTGTATGAAAAAACTGAAGTCGATGCTTCAGTCTTTTGGTTAATGTGCGAAGGTATCGATTCCTAGAAGCAGGGAAAGAGTCCCCATGATGAGGCCGGCTAGAATTACTCCGAGCATGACTGCGAGGCTACTGCGTTTGAAGTCCCAGTCAAGGATAGAAGCTGCAAGGGCACCGGTCCAGGCACCAGTCCCTGGTAAAGGAATGCCGACGAATAGGAGTAGGGCCCAGAAGATTCCCTTGTCTCCTGCAGTTTTTTCTAATTTCTGTCCGCCTCTATGCCCCTTATTGAGACACCAGCTAAAAAAGCCTCCGATGATCGGTTTTTTTGCGCCCCAAGTGAGGATATGGCGGGCGAAAAAGAAGATCAGAGGAACAGGGAGAAGATTTCCGATAACTCCGATCAGAAGCGCTGTCCATAGTGGAATGCCATTTGCAATGGCAAAAGGGATGGCTCCGCGCAATTCAACGAGGGGAACCATGGAGATCAGGAAGGTAAAGATATATTTCATTGGTTATGCCTTTCGATTAGTCTTTTACATTCTATCGTATCTTTTCTCAATTGACAACTATGATCTTTTTAAATCTTTTATCTTGACTTTCTGGTGGAGGAAGCATATAATAAAGACATAGTTAATTAGAATCATTATAAAAAGGAGAAACAACATGACAACTATGAAACATGAAGCAGCTACTGATGTAGCAACTTTTGCACCATCTAATAAAGAAACTCTTCCAGAAACAAAAGTCCTCTTGAACCAAGTCGTAGCAGATCTCTACGTCGCTCACATTGCCCTTCACCAAGTACACTGGTATATGCGTGGACGTGGCTTTATGGTTTGGCATCCAAAAATGGATGAATACATGGACAGCTTGGATGCAACCTTGGATGAAGTGAGCGAACGCTTGATCACTCTAGGTGGCACTCCTTATTCTAGCATGACTGAATTTTTGGAACACAGCAATATTGAAGAACGCCGTGGAACATTTACGAAAAATGTAGAAGAAAGTTTGACACGTGTTCTTGAAATCTTCCATTACCTTGATGGCCTTTACCAAAAAGCTTTGGATGTTACAGATGCTGAAGGCGACGATGTAACCAACGATATCTTTGTTGGGGCTAAAGCAGAACTTGAAAAGAACATTTGGATGGTGGCTGCTGAACTTGGTCAAGAACCAGGATTATAAGATCATAAAAAAATAGAAGCCGTTGGCTTCTATTTTTTTGGTTCGTAGGAGATTTCCACTAATTAAAGGAATTCTTAATCTAACTATAGTTGGAGCGAAATCGAGGTCTATCGCTCCTCTTTTTTTGGTATAGTTAATATGTGATTTTCTGTAAGCGCTCGCAGGTAGAAGAAAGCGCTTACAAATTTAATTGTTAATCCTAAGAGGAGGTTTTTATGGGAAAGTCTTTTTTTGAAAAGCGTCCTGTTTTTAGTATTCGTAAGCTCTCAGTTGGAGCTTGTTCTGTTGTGATTGGGATTTCTGCCTTGGGTCTTTCAAGGGTCCATGCGGAAGAAAAGCCAGCCCTCGAAAGTGAACCGACTTCGATTGAGACACCAAGTGTTGTGACGGAAAATTCAGAAGTGGAAGTTCCTGAAGCTGGTGCAAGGGTTTCAGAAGCTCCAGCTGTCATCACCCCTACCAGAGTTGAGGAAAAGCCAGCGCCTCAAGGCGATGGCCAGCCCGTTTCAGCTTCATCTGAGCGTGCTACAGGAACGGAAGAAACAGCTGCTCCAGACCAAAATCGTGTAGCGGAGGATATTGTGCAAGATCGAGAACGTGATTTTAATAAAGATTGGTATTTTAAATTAAATGCAGCTCCTGGTGCAGAAGGGCGTCAAGTGGATGTCAAGGATTGGAAAAAATTAGATCTTCCTCATGACTGGTCTATTTTCTTTGATTTCGATCACAACTCTCCTGCTCAAAATGAAGGTGGGCAATTAAACGGAGGGGATGCTTGGTATCGTAAGACCTTCCGTTTGGACGACAAAGATCTAGATAAGAAGGTTCGCTTGGAATTTGGCGGGGTTTATATGGATTCTAAAGTCTATGTAAACGGACAATTCGTTGGTCATTATCCAAATGGCTACAATGCCTTTTCTTATGATATTACTCCTTATTTGAATGCAGATGGAAGCGAGAACACCATCGCCGTTCATGTGGTCAATCAACAACCAAGTAGCCGTTGGTATTCTGGTAGTGGGATTTACCGGGATGTTAAGCTGAGTGTGACGGACAAGGTTCATTTAGCGCAGTATGGGACTACGATTACGACCCCTCAGTTAGAAAAACAGCAAAATGGGGCAGTAGATACAGTGGTGAAGAGCCGCATTGTCAACCAGGATGATCAAGCCCATAGTATCTATGCGGAATATGAAATTGTCGATCAAAATGGCCAAGTGGTGAGCGAAAAAACGCGCAGTGAAGCACAAGCTGTTTTAGCAGGTCAAGAGATCAACCTTTCTCAAACCTTGCATGTTGAAAAACCAACCCTCTGGGATGTGAAAACGGATCATCCAGCTCTCTATACCTTGTATACACGTGTCTATCGGGATTCGCAGTTGGTAGATGTGCAAAAGGAACGCTTTGGTTATCGCTATCTCAACTGGACGCCAGAAGGTGGCTTCTTCCTCAATGGGGTGGCGACGAAATTCCACGGGGTATCTCTTCACCATGACCACGGGGCTCTTGGAGCTGAGGAAAATTACAAGGCTGAATACCGTCGTCTCAAACAGATGAAGGACATGGGAGTCAATGCCATCCGGACGACTCACAACCCAGCGAGTGAACAAACCTTAAAAATTGCTGCTGAGTTGGGCTTGATGGTCCAAGAAGAAGCTTTTGATACCTGGTATGGTGGCAAGAAGCAATACGATTACGGTCGTTTCTTTGAAAAGGATGCCACTCACCCAGAAGCTCGGAAAGGGGATACTTGGTCCGATTACGATCTACGGACCATGGTAGAACGGGGCAAGAACAATCCAGCCATTGTCATGTGGTCAATCGGTAATGAAGTTGGTGAAGCAGATGGTTCAGACAAATCTGTCGCAACCGTTCGTCGGTTGGTCAAGACCATCAAAGACGTGGATGCAACCCGCTATGTCACCATGGGAGCTGATAAATTCCGCTTTGGCGATGGTTCAGGAGGCCATGAAAAAGTAGCAGCAGAGCTTGATGCGGTTGGTTTCAACTATTCAGAGGCCAACTATGAAAGCTTACGGGCGAAACATCCAAACTGGCTCATTTATGGCTCAGAAACCTCTTCTGCAACGCGGACACGGGGCTCTTACTACCACCCTGAAAGAGAATGGGTCGGCAGCAACCAAGAAGACCGCCATTATGAACAATCAGACTACGGCAATGACCGGGTTGGTTGGGGTCGGACAGCGACCGCCTCTTGGACCTTTGACCGTGATCATGCCGGCTATGCAGGACAATTTATCTGGACTGGTACGGACTATATCGGTGAGCCAACCCCATGGCACAACCAAAATGATACACCTGTGAAAAGTTCTTATTTCGGTATTGTCGATACTGCCGGCCTTCCAAAGAATGATTTTTACCTGTACCAAAGTCAATGGGTATCGGCTGAGAAACATCCAATGGTGCATCTCTTACCACATTGGAACTGGGACAATCCAGAATTAGCCAATCGTGTCATGGATGAAGAAGGACGGATCCCTGTTCGAACCTTCTCCAATGCCCACAGTGTGGAACTGATTGTCAATGGGGAATCACAAGGAGTGAAGACCTTTACCAAGAAGACCACAGCTGATGGCCGGACCTACCAAGAAGGGGCAAATCCGGATGAACTCTATCTAGAGTGGTTGGTCCCTTATGTACCTGGCAAAGTGGAAGCTATTGCGCGCAACGAAGCAGGAGAAGTGATCGCGAAAGATCAAGTCGAAACAGCCGGCAAGCCTGCGGGTGTTCGTTTGTTGAAAGAAGAACACGCGATTGCAGCGGACGGCAAGGATCTGACCTATATTACCTATGAAATCGTCGATGAAGAAGGTCGTGTCGTGCCAACTGCCAATAATTTGGTGCATTTCCATTTGCATGGACAAGGCCAAATTGTCGGTGTCGATAATGGGGAACAAGCCAGCCGTGAACGCTACAAAGCGCAGGAAGATGGCTCATGGCAACGCAAAGCCTTCAATGGCAAAGGGGTTGTGATTGTCAAATCAACTGAGCAAGCGGGTGCCTTTACTCTGTATGCAGACTCAGACCGCTTGCAATCAGACCAAGTCAGCCTCTTTACAGGTAAGAAGGACCAAGCAGAACGCACTGTATTAGGTGTGGAACCTGTTCGACAAAGTGCTTATCTAGGAGAAAAACCAACCTTACCAAGTAAGGTCAATGTGGTCTATAGTGATGGCAAGGCCCAAGAAGAAGCCGTTGAATGGGATGCGGCAGACTATAGCCGTGCAGGCCAAGTCCGTGTGACAGGACATGTTCAAGGACGCACGGTCGAAGCTCTGGTCGATGTGATCGGCGTGGAACAAGTCCTTCCAGTCATCAAACAAATCCCACAGGGAGCAGATCTAGCAACGGTGGATAAGGCTGTGCAATTAGTCTTCACTGATGGCACCACTGCTCACTATGAGGTCGATCAATGGACCTTGGAAGCTGGTCAAGAAGATCAGTTGTCCACACCAGGAGCACGCTTGAAGGCGACAGGACTCCTAGGCAATGGGGAAACGGTCCAAGCGACACTAGTGGTTGCAGGAGGAGATGTAGCCAAGGCTAAGAAACCAACGGTTCAGCTAGATGGAGTAGCTCTTCCAAAATTTGGTAGTGGCAACCATACTATTTTCCGTTCCCTCGCTTATGGTCAAGAGCCAGGTCAAGTCACAGCAAGTGCAGAAAATGCCCAAGTGACGGTCCTACAAGCTAACCGTGAAAATGGTTTGAAAGCTCAAATCTTTGTAACTGCTCAGGATACGGGAGCTGTACAGACCTATGTGGTCCAATTCCAAGAAGAAAGTCCACAGATTGAGCGCCTAGAATTGCGTCTGCCAGAAGGACAGGAACTCAAGGAAGACCAAACGGTACCACTTGAAGTCATTGCCCATTACCAAGATGGTAGCCAGGCAAGTCTCAAAGCAGATCAAATCGATGTGAAGACAAGAGCTGGTAGCCAAGGAAAAGCCGTCGCAACCAATAAAGGTTTGGAATTGCGGGAAGCAGGATTGGTTCATTTAGAAGCTAACTTCCAAGGACAAACAGGAGAAGTCACCTTTACCATCACGCCAAATCCAGAAGAAAAAACGGTTGTGAAGGTGCGTCCTGTACGAATCAGCACCGATCGAAATGTTTTGCCAGCTCTTCCAGAGACCGTCTTGGTCGAGTATGACAAGGGATTCCCTAAAGAAAAACGCGTGACCTGGGATGCTGTAACCGCAGATCAAGTCAAGGATTACCATAGCTTTACAGTCACAGGTCATGTAGAGGGTGTGGAAAAAGAAGCCCAAGCTCAAGTGACGGTTGAAGGCATTATCGCTGTAGAAGAAGTCAGCACTACCACTCCAGTCGGAGAAAAACCAGCTCTTCCAGAAAGCGTGCGTACCTATCACTCTAATGGTAAGACCTATACTGCTAAGGTGGCCTGGGATGCGGTCGATCCGCAACTCTTGGCCAAAGAAGGAGAAGTTGTCCTAGCCGGTCGTGTAGAAGGAACGGATCTTCCAACACGTCTTCATATTCGTGTTTCCGCAAACACAGTCAAGGGGGCCAACGTAGCAGAGCAATGGACAGGATCTGTCTTGCCACTCGCTTTTGCAAGTGACTCTAACGATGCAGATCCAGTTGCTAAGGTCAATGACAAGGTCATCTCCTTTACCGATGCTCCAGCTAACCGTTGGACCAACTGGGGTCGTAACAATGCGGAAGATTCTGTCGGTATCTTGTTTGGGGATTCTGGTATCTTGACCAAGCGAGCAGTGGATAACCTCCATGTTGGTTTCCACGAAGACCACGGCGTTGGAGCTCCAAGTGAATATGTGATTGAGTACTATACAGGGGAACAAATCCCAACAGTTCCAAGCAATCCAAATCGTGTCAAAGACGAAACAGACCATCCATTTAACAATCCAGCTAACTGGAAAGAAGTCAGCAACCTAACCGTTGAAGAACCGGTAGCAGCTGGTAAGATGAATCATTTCAGTTTTGATAAAGTCGACACCTATGCTGTTCGTATCCGTATGAAGACGCCAGAAGGTAAGCGTGGAAGCTCTATTTCAGAGATTCAGATCTTTGCCAATAAGGTTGCGGCAGAAGAAAAGAGCCAGTTGACCATTCGCGTCAATGGCGATGTATTGCCAGGTGTCAACCCAAGTGTGACCGATTACTACATCGATGCGCGTGATCGGGCTTATCCACAAGTGGAAGCGACAGCTAGCCATCACGGTCTTGCAACGGTTGTGCCAAGTGTCCATGAAGGTGAGCCAATCCGTGTCATCCACAAAGCGGAAGATGGCACCATCTTACAAGAATACCGCCTCCATCTCACAAGCGATGCAGAAAAACTGAAACAAGCTGTTCCAGTAGCAGTAGAAGCAGGCAGACGTTTTGTGAAAGTCGGTCAAGATCTGGTTCTACCATCTACCGTAGGTGTCTACTTCCAAGGGGATACAGGCTATGAACGCAAGGAACTTACGGTGGACTGGAAGCCTCTACCAGCTGATGCGCTTTCTCACGAAGGTAGCTTCACGCTGGAAGGAAAAGTCATTGGCTATGATCTGACAGCTCAGCTGACCGTCCGGGTGTCCGAAAAGACAGGAGAAATCCTCTCTGTGAACCGTGACTACAATGCAGAGGATACCAGAGCATTTGCTAGTGAAACCAACGATCTCGATCCAAATCAAATCGACTATATCGATTACATCAACGATGGTGGCTACAACGAATACTATCGCTGGACTAACTGGAAGAGGGAACCGGATCAAACCGAAGCCTTTGCTGGTCTCATCTTCAAGAAAAATGGTCAAGTAACAGAGCGTTTGATCAATAAAGTAGCGGTCGACTTCTTTGCAGATCAGGAAACCGGTCTGCCAACGAAAACGGTTCTTGAATGCTACATTGGTCCAGACTTTGATGTTCCGGATGATTATGGCAATCTGAAGAATCTTCCAGATCATCCATTTAACCAGGCCTCTAACTGGGAAGAAATCCCGTATAGCTTGGATTATGCCTTTGAACCTGGTTATATCTCTAACCTCAGCTTCAACGAAACCAGAACTAAAGCCATCCGTTTAAGAATGGTCCGTGATGAACATCTAAAAGGAATTGGAATCGTTGAATTGAGCGCCTATGCTCCAACAGAAGAGGCCCAGGCAACAACTGATGTCACGATCCAAGTGAATGGCAAAGACCTAGAAGGCTTTAAACCAGATGTGACAGATTATCATCTAGAGTATGAGGGAGAACGCCCAATCGTTTCAGCACAAGGCAAGAATGGAACAGCCGTTACGGTCGTGGATGCTAAAAGTGCCAATGCCCCTGTTCTTGTCAAGGTTGTCTCAGAAGATGGCAAGCTCGAAAAAGTATATCAACTTTCTCTCTCCGCAAAAGCACCTATAGGCTCAGCCATTCCTGAAGAAGGGGTTAAGAATCTGGTTCATACCAAACCAGAGTTGGTGATTGAGCCAGAAGAGATGGACTTTGAACGCTTAGAACGTCCAAATGCGGATCTTCCAAAAGGTGAGAAACGTGTGGTTCAAGAAGGTCAAAAAGGCCGCAAATTGCGCTTGGTAGAAGTTTCTCAAGAAAATGGTGTGGAAAGCCGGAAGGAACTAGATGCCTTTGTAGAGCTAGATCCAGTGGCAGAAATCACAGAGGTGGGCACGAAAGAAGTACTTCCAGACACTCCACAACTAGAGCCACAACCAGAGCCACAACCACAACCGCTTCCGAACCCAGAACCACAGCCACTTCCGAACCCAGAGCGCCCTCATGTCTCAGAAGGACCAGTAGCTACCGCAACTCCTCAAACATCTCTTGAGGTCAAAGCGACACGTCAGGAAGGGACAGATGCAGTAGTGAAGAAAGTCGAGAAAACAGCTCAAACGCCAGCAGTTTCAGCTGCTCCAGTTTCCGAAGGTAGATTACCAAATACAGGAACGGAAGAAAGCGTCGCAAGCCTCGTTGCTGGAATCCTAGCGGCAGGCCTTGCCAGTGCTGTGCTGGACGATCAGAAAAAAAGAGCCAAAAAGGCCAAATAAAATAGCTAGAGAAACTAGCAAAAAACGGTGAAAAGTTCACAGGTAAAAGAAGGAGGATGGGGAAGCCCCACCCTCTTTACCTGGTGACATAAAGGAATAGAATATGGGAAAAAGATTAGTTGATCAGAAAAATCGATTTGGCATTCGTAAACTCTCAGTAGGCGTCTGCTCGGTAGTAGTAGCGACTTGTTTTTTGGGAGTGACTACCAGTTACGCAGAGGAACAAGCTGAGAGGAGTGAACCACGTGAAGAACGGGTCGACACAAGCGATGTCGATCACCAAGGAAAGGAGGAGAAAACTATGATAGAGAACCAAGAAGAATCAGAACATTCCTCACCAGCAACTAGCGAGAAAGAGAATCGCGCGGTCGGTCAAGGAACAGAAGCCACTCAACCTATCACTTCTCTAGACGAGGAGACTGAGATTGCGGATTACGGACCACTTCCAAGTAAGGCTCAGATGCAATATCACCGCGAAGAACTAGCGGCTTTCATCCACTTTGGGATGAATACCTACTACGATCGGGAGTGGGGAGATGGGCAAGAAGACCCTTATGATTTTTATCCAGAGCATCTGGATACCGATCAGTGGATCAAAACCCTGAAAGATGCTGGCTTTAAACGGACCATCATGGTCGTCAAGCACCACGATGGATTCCTCTTGTACCCATCCAAATACACCGACCATACCATTGCCAAAAGCGGTTGGAAGGAAGGAAAAGGCGATGTCCTAGCCGAGGTTTCTGCTTCTGCCAGCAAGTATGACATGGATATGGGGGTCTACCTCTCGCCTTGGGATGCTCACAGCCCGCTCTACCATGTGGATACAGAGGACCAATACAATGAATACTATCTCAACCAGCTCAAAGAAATCCTTGAAGATCCAAAATATGGAAATAAGGGCAAGTTCGTAGAGGTCTGGATGGATGGAGCGCGTGGCGATGGGGCTCAAAAGGTCACCTATACCTTTGACAAGTGGTTTGATGCCATTCGTAAGGCCCAAGGGGATATTGCTATCTTCTCAGCTGAGCCGACCAATGTTCGTTGGATTGGAAATGAAAAGGGGATTGCTGGAGATCCGGTTTGGCAAAAGGTCAATCCGGATAAGATCCGCAACAATCCATCTAATAGCTACCTCAATCACGGGGATCCAGAAGGGAAGCAATACTCAGTGGGAGAAGCCGATGTCTCTATTCGCTCCGGCTGGTTCTACCATGACAATCAAGAGCCTAAGTCCTTGCGCGAATTGATGGACATTTATTTCAAATCGGTCGGTCGTGGGACCCTACTCTTGCTTAATATTCCACCCAACCAAGATGGGAAATTTGCGGATGCCGATGTAGCCCGTTTGAAAGAATTCCGTCAGACCTTGGACCAACTCTACAGTGTGAACTATGCGGCAGGAGCTTTGGTAGAAGCTGACTCAACACGACGCAATCCGCTCTACAAGGCCAGCCATTTGACAGATGGCGATGAAAAGACCAGTTGGGCTCCGGCTGATGATGCCAAGACCGGATCTTTTGTTCTCGATCTTGGAAAAGAACAGCATTTTGATGTGGTAGAGCTCAAAGAAACCATCGAGAAAGGCCAACGGATTTCTGGCTTCACCATTGATGTGGCAGTGAATGGGCAATGGGTTCCTTATGGAGCTGTCTCAACTGTGGGATACCGCCGATTGATCAAAGGGCAACCAGTTGATAGTCGCTATATCCGGGTGTCCATCACTGATGCCCAAGCCACTCCAATCTTGAACGGTGTCTCTGTCTATAAGACACCAGCCAGCATTGAAGAAACCGATGGCTATCCGCTTGGTTTGACTTATCATTCCGACCGGACAGCAGAGCGGGCCAATGGCCAGTGGAATGAAGAGGGAGAAGGCGTCCGAGGCACCTCTATATGGACCAAGGAAAAAGGAGCTTCGGTGACCTATCAGTTTGAAGGCACCAAGGCCTATGTGGTCGCAACTGTCGACCCTGGTCATGGGGAAATGTATGTCTATGTCGATGGCCAAAAGCTAGCGACCGTCAATACCCAAAGCCCAAGTCGCAAACGCAGCCAAAAGGTCTATGAAACACCGGACTTGGCAGCAGGATCCCACACCTTGACCTTGGTCAATAGCAAGGGAGATGCGATCGCAACGGAAGGGATTTATGCTCTCAATAACCAAGAAAAGGGGCTCTTTGAATTTGCTCAGCCAATCCTAGCCGTTAAGAAAGGCGACCCAGCGCAAATCCTCGTCAAGAGAAAAGGTGGCTCTAAAGGAAGTGCCAGTCTTAAATTGATCACAGAACCAGGAACAGGGGTTCATGGCAAGGTCTACAAAGATACCAACGTCACCCTTGAGTTCGCAGATGGCGAGACAGAAAAAACAGTCCAAGTTCCAACCCTTGATTTTGCAGGAAAAGCGACCGACGTCTATGACTTTAAGGTCAAATTGTTGCATCCGGATCAAGGAAGTCTGGTCGGCTTTATTCCAGAACTGACAGTCCAAGTGATGAACGAGGACCTGCTTCCAGAAAATCGCAAAGAAGTAGATGACCAAGATCCAAAACTGCATTACAGTGAGGGTTGGCAGCACGAGACAGACAATCAAAACTTCTCAAATGGCACAGAATCTTGGTCTAGCTTTAACCAAGTGACCGATGAGGAAGGCAAGAAACACATTGAAGTGACCATTACCTTTAAGGGCACTGGTGTGGAGGTCCGAGGAGTAGTCGACCCAAGTCATGGTCTCTACAGCGTCACCCTGGATGGAAAAGAAATGGCCTTCGAAGAAGGTCGGGGCCATGATTATGAGATCGAAGGCGATCATTATTTCAGTGGCTATGGAGACCAACGCAAGCTCGACCAGAGTTTGGTCAATCTGCAAGGCCTAGCAAAAGGCTACCACCAACTACGCTTGCATCTAGATCCAACCCTCAATGACCCTCAGTCATCTAGAGCTATCCAAGTAGACCGATTTATCCTCTCAGGGAAAGATAGTCAGTTGCTCAGTCAAGAAGAGTTGCAACAGATCATCAGAGAAGGAGTAGAAAAGATCAAGGCTACTTCTCTCGATCGCTTGAAAGCAGATCTCAAACCGATGGTTCAAGAACAATTGACGGACTTGACTCAGTTGTTGGATCAAGAGCGACCAGATTTGGTTGCTGCAGCTAATCAAGTGGAGGCACTTGAAACCATCTTAGAAGATACTCACAATTATGAACCGCTGACGCAGACACGACCAGAAGAAGGTGTTCGGGATTTGATTCTTGAAAAACCAGAACTTCTCATCGAAGCGGAGGAGATTCCATTTGAGAGTCAAACACGTGAGAACAAGGACTTGGCCAAGGGCGAGAGCCGGATCCTTCAAGCAGGGAAGGTCGGACGCCGGCTGAAATTGATCGAGGTTCGACAAGAAGAAGGCAAAGAAATTCGGACAGAAGTCGATGCCTTTGTCGAAGTGGAGGCTCAGGACCAGATCACAGAAGTTGGAACGAAGGAAGCGGAAGAAAGTCCGTTGATAGCTGATATGCCGACTCCAACCACTCTTGTAACTCCAAGTAAGGTGCAACCAGAAGTTGCGACTCTTTCTCAAGCTGAAGACAAAAAAGAAAAAGAAAGACCAGTTCTCTTGCAACCGAAAACCTCAGAAGCAGTTTCTGTTTTGACTTCAGACCATCCAGAAAAAGAAGGTGTTGAAAGTCCTTCTCTACAATCGGAAGGAAAACTTCCTCAAACCGGTACAAAAGAAAGTGGACTGTTTGCTTGGTTAGGCCTTCTTGGCCTAGGTTTCTTGGGCGGAGGCGCCAAATTCGTTCGTCGCAAAGAGTAGTTCCTTCTTCGCATAAGAGGTTAGTTCTTACTAGCCTCTTTTGTTTTGTTTTCTTAAGAGATTCCTATTTCCATGGAGTCTTTGCTTTATTTACAGCCGTAAAAATTGTATAATAGTCAAATAAGGTCAATGATGAGAAGGAACACTCCAAGGCCATTTTTTATGGGCCAAGAACAGAGCATCCATCTAGAAAAAAACAAGCCAGAAAGGAGCATCATGGCAAATAAGAACACATCTGATAGCATTGAAGCTTATATCAAGGCCTTGCTGGCTCAAGCTGGCATGGCAGAGCTCAAAAGAAGTGAGTTAGCCGATGTCTTTCAGGTCGTACCCAGTCAGATTAACTATGTTATCAAGACTCGCTTTACCGAGAGCCGAGGCTATATTGTAGAGAGCAAGCGCGGTGGTGGGGGCTATATCCGCATTGGCAAGGTCCAGTTTTCAGATCACCATCAGATGCTCCAAGACTTGGCAGCCAATATTGGAGAGACCATCAGCCAGCAGGTCTTCAATGATATCCTCCAGATGCTCTATGAAGAAAAATTATTGACACAACGTGAGACTCAGCTCTTGCTTGCGACGACCTCCGATGAGGTCCTAGGTCGAGATGCTCTCATCCTACGAGCAAGTATGCTGAAAAAAATTATTCAACAAGTAGATAGAAAAGGAAATACCGACTAGATGAACTATTCAACAGCACTGTTAGAAAGTATAGAAGCGGCCCAAATACTAGCAGGCCACTATCAGGGGCATACCTTAGATACTTGGCATCTCCTGACGGCTATGGCCAATAATCCCTATAGCGTAGCAGGTTCTGTACTTAACGATTATCCTATGCAGATCGATGAGTTTCAGGATGCAGCGGAGCATATTACAGGCCAAGCTTTTCAAAGCGACAATCGGTATGAAATCTTCCCATTTTCTTATCGGATGGAAGCGATTATGAAACACGCAAGAGAGATTGCCCAGGTCCTTCATGCCAAGACCTTGGGAACAGAGCATGTGCTCCTCTCTCTTCTAGCAGACCGTGGGACCTTGGCGAGCCAAGTTATGGAGTTTGCCGGCTTTGCCTTTACAGAGCAAGACAAGGGAGTTCCTATTGCCTCCCTTCGCAAGAATTTAGAAGACAAGGCAGGCTGGGACAAGAATGATATCAAAGCCATTCGGGGTCTCTATCGGGCCCAAAACCCCAACCGCCAAACCATGGGAAATATGATGGGCATGCCCCCAAGCACCAGTGGAGGTCTTGAAGATTATACCCGTGATTTGACAGAAATGGCGCGTGCAGGCCAGCTTGAGCCTGTGATCGGCCGGGATGCAGAGATTTCACGCATGATCCAAATCCTCAGCCGCAAGACGAAGAACAATCCTGTATTAGTGGGAGAAGCAGGGGTCGGAAAAACCGCCCTTGCCTTAGGTCTGGCTCAGCGTGTCGCTAGTGGCAATGTTCCAGCTGAAATCGCACAGATGCGTGTCTTAGAATTGGATCTCATGAATGTCGTTGCAGGGACGCGCTTCCGTGGGGACTTTGAAGAACGGATGAACAATATCATCCAGGACATCGAAGAAGACGGTCACGTGATTCTCTTTATCGATGAACTGCATACCATTATGGGGTCAGGATCCGGTATTGATTCGACCTTAGACGCAGCCAATATTCTAAAACCAGCCCTGGCACGGGGAACCTTGCGTACAGTTGGGGCAACGACTCAAGATGAGTACCAAAAGCATATCGAAAAAGACGCAGCCCTCTCTCGACGTTTTGCGAAAGTCACCATTGAAGAGCCAAGTGTTGCAGATAGCATCCAAATTCTCCAAGGCTTGAAAGAGACCTATCAGGACCACCATCATGTGACCATTACCGATGAAGCGATCGAAACAGCTGTCAAATATGCCCACCGCTATTTGACCAGCCGTCAATTGCCAGATTCAGCTATTGATCTCTTGGATGAAGCGGCAGCTACCGTACAAAACCGCGATTCCAACGGTCACGTAAAAGAAGAGTTGACCGCCTTGGATCGGGCCTTGATGGATGGCAAGTGGAAGAAAGCAGCCCAACTCTTAGAAGTAGAGTCCGCTCCCGTTGTCTACAAAAAAGAAGTCACTGACCAAGATGTCTTGGTGACTTTGAGCCAATTATCTGGTATTCCAACTCAAAAACTGACCCAAACCGATGCCAAGAAGTACCTAAACTTAGAAGCAGAATTGCACAAGCGCGTGATTGGTCAAGACCAAGCCGTTTCGAGTATCAGTCGGGCTATTCGACGCAATCAATCAGGTATCCGTAGCAATAAACGTCCGATCGGTTCTTTCATGTTCCTAGGACCTACCGGTGTCGGAAAAACAGAGCTAGCCAAAGCTTTGGCAGAAGTTCTGTTTGATGATGAATCGGCCCTCATCCGTTTTGATATGAGTGAGTACATGGAAAAATTCGCGGCCAGTCGCCTCAACGGAGCTCCTCCAGGCTATGTGGGCTACGAAGAAGGAGGCGAGTTGACAGAGAAAGTCCGCAACAAACCATATTCAGTTCTCTTATTTGATGAGGTGGAAAAAGCCCATCCAGATATTTTCAATGTCCTTTTGCAAGTCTTGGATGATGGAGTCTTAACCGATAGCAAAGGCCGGAAGATCGACTTCTCCAATACCATTATCATCATGACCTCAAACCTGGGAGCAACAGCCCTTCGGGATGATAAGACAGTTGGCTTTGGTGCTAAAGATATCCGCTTTGACCAAGCCAATATGGAAAAACGCATGTTTGAAGAGTTGAAGAAAACCTATCGTCCAGAGTTTATCAACCGGATTGATGAAAAGGTGGTCTTCCATAGTCTCTCAAGCGAGGACATGCAGCAGGTAGTGAAAGTCATGGTCAAACCGCTCATCGCGACCTTGGCCGAACAAGGCATGACCCTCAAATTCCAGCCTTCAGCGCTCAAGTTGCTAGCAACCAAAGGCTACGATCCAGAAACGGGAGCTCGCCCACTCCGTCGTGTCTTGCAGACCGAAGTGGAAGATCAACTAGCAGAGCTATTGCTGAAAGGGCAAGCCCAAGAAGGGCAAACCATCAAGGTTGGAACGACAGCCGGAACGATCAAGTTCGAGATTGTCTAGGAGGACGTCATGACGCTTCAGCGATTAACCCGTATTTCGCTTTTGGCGGCCCTTTGTGTCGCTCTACGTCAGGCTTTTGCCCCTTTCCCAAATGTCCAACCTATTTCTGCTATCTTTTTTCTCTTGGTGATATTTGAAGGGTATAGCTTTGCTTTTCTTGTGATGATGATCACCATGTTTGTCTCCGCCTTTTTCCTGGGGATGAGCCTGATTGTGTTCTTTCAGATTGTCGCCTTTGGCTGTTTGATGCTCATTTGGCGTATCAGTTACAAGTGGTTGCCCTTTGTCCTTCAGATCCTTTTTGTGGGCCTACTGTCCTTTGCTTATGGGGTCTTGATCGATAGTGTTTATGCCTTGATATACCATATTCCTTGGTGGACCTATGCTTTGGTCAATGGTTTTAGTTTTAACCTTGCCCATGCTCTGTCGACGATCATTTTCTATCCCATTATCTATCAAATCTTTAGGAGATTTTATGTTGAAAAAAACTATTTCTAGCTTGATGACCTTACTTGCAGCTCTTCTTTTAGCGAGTTGCGCTCCGTCTCATAGCACAAACAATCAAACAACTGCTTCTAGCGCAGAAGTTGCCAAGAAAAACGAAATTTCGATTACGATTAGTGTGACGCCAGAAGGTCAAAAAGTGCAATCGAAAACCTTGAAAGTAGCAGAAGAGAGCAACCTCATGGAAGTGCTCAAAGCCAACTACAAGATTGAAGAAAAAAATGGCATGATCACCTCGATTGACGGTCACAGCCAAGACGAAGCCAAAGGGCTTTACTGGATGTACAAGATCAATGGCGAGATGGCTCCAAAAGGTGCTGCTGAAACCACCGTTAAAAAAGGGGATAAGATCGAATTCTATCAAGAAGTGTATAAATAATGAGAAGCTGGACAGTATGTCCGGCTTTTTTTGCAAAGTTTAGGAACTTACTTAAAACTTCTTTCAAATTAGAAAAATATTTGAGAAACTATTGACAGCCCCATATAACAGTGTTACAATAATGTTACAAAATATTACAAATGTTACAAAAAAGAGGTTCTGTTATGAAAAACAAAAAAATCATTTCCCTAGCAGCCCTAGCTTTGACAGCTAGTCTTTTCCTAGGAGCTTGTGGCGGGAATAAAGAAGAAAAAACTTCAGAAGCAAGCAGTTCAAAGACCAGTCTGGTTAAACAAACCAGCTCTTCTTCTAAGAAAAAAGTGATCACTAGTAAAGATCAGATTGCCTCTTCATCCTCTGATAGCAAATCAGAAGAAAGTCATACTGTTGGTAGCAAAAATAACCAAGCTGCAGCTAGTCAAACACCTGCTCCAGCTAAAGAAGCGACACCAGCAGCACCCGTAACAAAAGAAACAAAAGAAGTAGCCACTCCAGCAACACCAGCGAAAGCAAAATTGCCAAGTCTAGAAGACGGTCATGCCCATGCTAAGAAGCAAGCTTCTGCTACGGAGAATGCCCAATACAAGGGAGTCTATTCTGTAGCAGCAGGAGATTTCTCCGCAGCAGCTGGGAATTGGTCTGACAAACGCGACACTGGAGTCACTATTGGCCAAGGTGGTCAAGTGACCATCCAACTTCCTGGGGGCCAACCCGTAGCCTATGGTATCAGCGCTTATAACTATACCTTGGATGATGGTCATTACCATGCCAATCTCTCAGCAGGCGATGGGTCTGCGGCGACTCTAGATATCGTAGTTGGAAAAGATGGTTCTGTATCTAGTGTGACGGTTCTGAAAGACGGTGTCAGTCACTCCCTCACTCGTGAATAAAATTCGAAAGATCTGAAAGGATAAGCTTCTCTTTTCAGATCTTTTTTTGTTGATTTGAAGAAAAATATATTTTTTTATAAAAAAACTACTGACAGATAGAAAATATAGTTTATAATAAAAACATAAAGAAAATCTATTTATAAAAAATTATAAAAAGGAGTTTATATGAAAAAAGAAAGAATTGCCCTGGTTTTTGGAACCTTTGCGCCTCTTCATCAAGGGCATATTGACCTGATCCAGCGGGCCAAGCGTCAGTGTGATCGCGTTCGTGTCATCGTTTCTGGTTACGAAGGGGATCGTGGCGAAGAAGTGGGACTGCCTTTACAAAAACGCTTCCGTTATATCCGCGAAGCTTTCTCAAATGATGAGTTGACCCAAGTCTATAAGTTAGATGAGACAGAACTTCCTCGTTATCCCTTGGGCTGGGAGCCTTGGTTACAGACAGCCCTAGACACCATCCAGTATCAAACAGAGACAGAAGAGTTGATCTTTTATGTAGGGGAGAAAGCCTACAAGGAAGAGTTGGAAGCTAGAGGGTTTGAAGTTCACTTAGAAGAGCGTCGCTTCGGGATCTCTGCTACCATGATCCGGGAAAATCCCAGCAAATACTGGAAATACATTGCCCAGCCCTTCCGTCGCCAGTTCACGAAAAAAGTCTTGATCATGGGGAGCGCCAGCAACGGGAAAACGACCCTTGCAAAGGACTTAGCCCGCTTTTACGATGCACCTGTTAGTCTTGAGTATGCCCGTGAATACCAGATCAAGAACAATGTTCGAGATGATGAGCTCACGCCAAAAGATTACTATTATCTACTCTTAGGACAGTATGATCAAACCTCTAAGCTCATCGATAGTAGTGCCAATAGAGGCCTTGTCATCGCAGATACCAATTCCCTGGTGACCAAGGGTTATTACGACTACTACATGGAGGTCGAAGGTCAGGATACCAGCATGACCGATACCTTCGACAACCTCTTTGTCAGTATTCTGTCCAAAGAAAAATGGGATTTGATCCTCTTTGTACAGCCGATCGGTTCTTATGTCAATGATGGTTTCCGAGACATGACCATGGCTGACGAAGAGATCCGCACCAGCTTTTCAAATTACCTGGACCAATTGCGCCAGCAATACCTAGGAAACATTCCGACCACTTTCCTCGCATCAGACTACCTCGGCAACTACGAAGAAGCTAAGAAGGTGATCGATGCCATTTACCAAGCCGACTAAGGAGCAGCTTATGAAAAACCTATCTGAAAAATTCGCAACTTTTAGCCAAGACTTTAGAAATGTTCACCGAGAAGCGAAAAAGCAAGGCTTTGTCAATATTATGAAACTTCTATGGAAGGACCTTTTTGTAGGACGCACAGCCTTTCAATGGATTTATCTCCTCCTTCTTTCTAGTGTTCCCTTCTTCTTAGAATGGACCAATCGGACAGGACAGCATGATTGGCTGGGACTGTTTGCTTCTTGGACAGGCATTGTCTGTGTCATCCTGGTTGCCGAAGGGCGTGCTAGTAACTACCTCTTTGGAGCAGTGAATTCCGCTATCTACCTCGTTTTAGCCCTCAATAAAAACTTCTACGGGGAAGTTCTGACAACTCTTTATTTCTTCATCATGCAACCGATCGGCCTTTATGTTTGGCTCTCTAATCGGATCAATGATCAAGGTAAGGTTGAAGAATCTCACTTTGAAGCCAAGAAATTGAACTTAATTGAGTGGATGCGCTACTTGGCCTTGTGTGCTGTGATTTGGATCGGTATGGGCTTTGCGTATCAGAGCATCCATAGCGCTCGCCCTTTCCGCGATAGTATCACCGATGCGACCAATGGGGTCGGCCAGCTCCTAATGACCCGCCTTTACCGGGAGCAATGGATCTTCTGGATTGCGACCAACGTCTTTAGTATCTATCTCTGGTGGGATCAGAGTCTTCACATTCAAGGGATGTACTGGGTTTACACGCTCAATAGTTTAGTGGGCTGGTACCAATGGACCAAAGCCCTCAAGAAGGAGGTGGCTTAGATGGCAAGTCTCTCAATTCCAGCAGGAATGACGGAGAAAGAGTATTTTGAGACGGTCGCTAGTGAAGCAGACTTTCTCAAGTGGTACAAGGAGCAAGACCTGCCGACTTATGAAACTCCAAGTGTCACAGCGGATATGGTGGCTTACTGTTTTGTTGAAGGCAAGCTCAAGCTCTTAGCTATTCGCCGCAAGGCCCACCCTTATCAACACCGCCTCGCCTTGGTGGGGGGCTTTGTGAACAAGGATGAAGATGCGACTCATGCCTGTATCCGAGAAGTCAAAGAAGAAGTTGGGCTCGATCTGCCAGTGAATAAGGTGGAGCAGCTCCTGACAGTTTCCACCCCTGGGCGGGACCCCAGAGGCTGGGTCATTACCATCGCCCATCTGGTCTATCTGCCAGCAGAAGCAGTAGACTTAGCCCATGCAGGTGACGATGCCAAGGAAGTCGTTTTTCTCGATGTCGATTTCAAAAAGTCCCAGTGTTTGCTTGATGGAGAACCCTTAGCTGCTTCTGATTTTGCCTTTGACCACTACCAGATTATTCAAGAATCGATCAAGCGGATTCAGGGGCGTCTGGACTGGAATCCAACCTTCCTCTATCTGTTAGAGGAGCCTTTCACCGTTTATGAAGCAACCGAGTTGGTTAATCTGATCAATCCTGGACGCCCCATCGTTAGCAATAACTTCCTCGTAAAATTCGGAGAATTCGTGGAAGAAGTGGGTGTCAAGCGGGTACCTAAGAAAAAACCACGCAAGACCTACCGCTTAAAACAGTAGATCGAGCGGGGTTCATTCCGGAAATCTCTCCAGTTACTATTAGTAGCTGGAGGGCTTTTTTTGTTCTAGCAAGAAATATTTTAAAAATATGTCAAAAATAGTTGACATGTTATTTTTGGAATACTATAGTCAATTATACCGAAAAGAGTCTATAAACGTTGGTACAAAGGGAGTTTAAGCCTCTCTCTTTTTATTTTGTGGATTTTTTTAAGAACTTTTTATTTTTTCAAGAGCGGTTTCGTAGAAAGAGACTGCTCTTTTTGGATTCTTGCTGATATAGTCGTCTTAACTTTTTTACCTGTAGTGCAATCTATACCAAAATAGATACTAGAGCGTTAAACAGCTGTTCCGTCTTTTTTTGTGTGTTGTGTAATTTTCATGGTTTTAACCCCTTTTCCATCAGCAGGCAAGCAATTAGAAAAGATTTTGAGCTTATACCATGCGAGGAGCTACGAGATCTCCTTACTTTACCGATATAATTGACCTTTTCATAAAGAAGAGTTATTTAAGATAGATTAATAGACTTTAATAAAATGCTATTTTATATGTCGAATGAGAATATTAATCTATAGACCACTATAAACCACTATAAACTGCTATAAACTGCTATAAACTGCTATAAACTGCTATAAACCACTATAAACTGCTATAAACTGCTATAAACCACTATAAACTGCTATAAACTGCTATAAACTGCTATAAACTGCTATAAACTGCTATAAACTGCTATAAACTATTTATCCTTTAAAGTATAGTATTGTGTCGTATCTCTTCTACCGCTACCATGCCACTCTAGAATATCTAGATCCTCCGTTAGTCTCTTTAAAATTTTAAGAGTATATGGTCTACTTTTTTGTATTAATTCCATAACTTCAGAAGTAGTGATTTTAGTGTCACGGTAAGCCAGTGTGACTACTTGCTTTTCAAGGGAATTTAGAGAGGAGAAGAGTTCAGGGGTTAGTTTTTGGCGTAATCTATCTGAAATACGTAGTTGTCGATTCAAAATGTTATTTTCTAACATAAGCAACACGCTGGAATTATTAGGTTCAGAATATTTTGGTTCATTTAAAAAGAAACTTTCCATTTCACTATAGATACGCTTTACTCCTTCATTCATTTCTTTTACCCAACCAAATTCAGATAGAATTCGTGCTATTTTTGGATTCCTAGAAAATCGTTCATTGAGTATATTTTGGATGGTAACTATATTTGGAAGTACACCAGGGCTCTTTATTTCTAAGCGATCATCAAAAAGTGTTACGGTAATATGTTGTCCGCGAATTGAGTAATTTCTATGGGTAACAGCGTTTACAACTCCTTCAAACCAAGCAAATTCAGGATATTCAGGCATTACTTGAAACCTTCCGTCTTCAACTAGGTATTGAAAATCTCTGAGCTGACTTTTTACAAAATCACGGCTTTCTGTAATAATTTTAGGAATAGCTCCATCAAATGTTTGCTCTTTGACAACATTAAAATCTTGTCCTGTTTTAGCATAAGTATCGTTATATTTAATAACTCTTAGACGAGCTTGTGGGAGAAATGCTGATGGATTGTTACCAAATAGAAGAATAGCTGCATTCGTTAATTTACCATCTCTAAGAAGTCCACGGCTTCTTAAGACTTGTTCGATAGAAATATCAGGTAAACCGATTTTGTCTTTATAACTTTGGATTAATTCACTATCTATATCATCAGTCGTTGCTCCTTCAACTATCTCATCTTCAAAATATCGTTGTCCTTTGTCATAAGTAAGTTGAAGTCGTTGTTCATGGCTTAGGGGAACTGACCTATCTCCTTGTCTTAGAAATGTCTCATCATTTGTAGAGATAATAACACGATCAACCGAAGGATTTACTGAAATCAAAAGAACACAATCTTCCTTACCACTTGAATTTATAACCGAAATGATTTTATCCGAAAATGATATAGGAGTTTGTTTAAGTTGGTATGGGATGCTTTGGAAGTCTTCAATGGGTTTTGCACGAGGGCCAGAGAATCCTGTTACTTCCCCATCGTCTTCAATTCCAATAACAAGGTGTCCGCCTTCAGCATTTGCAAACGCAATGAGGTGCCTCAGAATATCTTTTGGTTGAATACGAGCACTTTTCCGATCAAAGTATTGTCCTTCAGGTGTAGATTTTAAATAGTCGATATCAAATATTTTTTCCATTTGTTTCCTTTCTGTTAATAGATCCTTTAAATTGCCCTTAATTTTGCGCATAGTAGCTGAAAATCAGGTTAATATTAGTGGAGATAGGTTGTATAAAGGGTTTAGATAATCTTCTCACATACCATTGTAGCCTGGATACGGTCACCACCGCCTAGTCCTTTGCTCCACCATTGGCGGTGGTGACTGAATGTAGGTGATAGCCTTTTGAAGCTTGTTTATTGAAAACATCCTCTAATTCTGTAAGGTTTCCTGATCCAGTACTGAAAAAACTTTTCTTTCAAAGTTACTTGAAGGACAACGTAGTGTAGTACATTTACTCCAGATGCAGTAGAAAAGCTACCTTCTTGTTTTACAGTGTCAAAAAATCCTATAGGAGTTACCTCTTCTTAGTTATTATCTTTTTTAATAAAGATTTAGTTTTAGCTTGTGGTAATGTGTCAATGAGTTCTAGTACTAGATGTTTACTGTCGTTATCTAAAATGAGATATTTATAAACTAGATCGGAAATTTCCGTTTCTTTTAGTTCATCAAAATCTAGTAATGCATCAAATAATCGTATAAAAAAGTCGTTTTCACCAATACCTGATACAAGAGCATCGTAAGCAGGATTTCCGTGAGAATCAGTTCCGTATTTTTGATTTATACGTTGTTTTATAAGTGCAATCTTTTCAATAGTTTTTTTATTAAATTTATTCTGTTCAGTTGATTTACCTAGTTTTTTCAAGATCTTCCTCAGCATTTAGGCGTTTGATTAAATCATTACGATATTTTTCAAACTCTGCCCCACTATTAAAGGTCATAACTTCATCACCATAACCTAATAAGGAGGAAATACTAACCAAAAAAAATCAGCTAAAATCTGAGCTTTTTCTGGTTTGATAGTATGTTTATTGTTTTCCCCGTTAGATATCAACCATTTGTATATTGGTTTCTCATTTTCTTTTAGTCGTTTATTTATAATTTCGGCTAGTTAATCTTGAGTTATTCCTTACTCAGTTCTTAAAACTTTTAATCTATTTTTAATTGTTAACATTTTACCACCTCGGTTAAATTATAACCGCTAAAAAAACTTCTGTAAAGTTTTTTTATTATGTGACTTTCAGTCCGTCTCGCTCCATTAGGTGCGAGACAAAAAAACTCCAAACGCGATACAATTAAGGTGTTCAAGCCAATTGTAAAGCGAAAGGAGAAAAATATGGCTCAAAAATCACATAGTTTATCACACACAAAATGGATGTGTAAATATCACATTGTGTTCACCCCTAAGTATAGACGAAAAGTGATCTATAATCAATATCGAAGTAGTTTGGGAGAAATATTCCATAGATTATGTAGTTATAAAGGTGTTGAGATTATCGAAGGCCATTTAATGCCAGATCATGTTCATATGTTGGTAAGCATTCCACCTAGAATTAGTGTTGCAAGCTTCATGGGATATTTAAAAGGTAAAAGTGCTCTAATGATGTTCGATAAACACGCAAATCTGAAATATAAGTTTGGAAATCGACATTTTTGGGCAGAGGGATATTATGTAAGTACAGTTGGCCTCAATGAAGCCACAATAAAGAAATACATTCAGGAACAAGAGCGAAAAGATATTGCTTTAGATAAGTTGAGTGTAAAAGAATATGAAGATCCCTTTAGGGATAGT
>NZ_JVEE01000048.1 GCF_001073155.1 Streptococcus parasanguinis | reverse complement strand
CGGAGGTGGGACGACGAAATCGAATTCTAACGAATTACCGATTTCTGTCCCACTCTCTTTTCTATTTTCTATTGGTTCTGAGGAGACGGAGTATCTGGCGTGCTTGCTTCTGTTACAGGTGCGCTTGCAGGCTCTGTTTCTGTCTCAGTTGTGGCAGGCTTGCTTCCTTCTAAAGCTGCTGCTTCTTTTTCCACCGGAGTTTCTGTAGCGACAGGCGTTTCAACCGTGGTAGCTGGTTTGCTCGCTTCGCTTGCAGATGGCGTTGCTGCCAACTCTGCCTGGAAGGCTTGGATGGCCTGTAGTAAAGCTGCTTTATCACTCTTTGGATTAGCCAATTGGTCAAAGAGAGCTTCTAAGCGATCAAATACCGCATCACTAGCTCCCTTGTCCTGCAATTGTTGGTGCAAGGCCATCAATTGGTTATAGAGCTGTTGATAAAGCGCGACATCCCCAATTTGAGGTTCTTCGGTTTTCTTTTGTTTTTGCTTTTCAATGGTATCACTGATTTCGCGTAGAAGTGCTTCCCCACTTGAAATAGCCTTGTCTGGATCAGATTCTTTTCCAAGTTGAGCCAAGCCTGTTTCAAAAGCCGTTCGTTTACCTTGGTCTTCGACTTGTGGCAAGAGCGACTGGATTTGCTCTAAGAGGGCTGTCAAAATCTTGTTCTGTTGACGGGCTTCTGTTGCCTTATCCAACTCTCCATACAAGCCTTTGAGGAAATCATAGACCGCTACGTTGTAGGATGGGGTTTGACTTCCTTTTTGATCCAAAACTGTTTTTTCAATAGGATAGGTTTGGCCTTTATCTTGGGAGAAGAGCTGGTCAATAGCTTGCTTAGTTTGGTAGAGCTCCATAAAGTGAGACTTGGAATCCCAAGCTTCTTCAAAGGCTTGAGCTCGGTAGAGCTTCAAGGCTAGATCTGCTGCCTTAGTGCGGAGTTCTGGTGTCAAGCGCGCATCGCTCAAGCTTTGGTAGAAATACTTGAGGTAATCGACCGATGTCACACCCGTCCGATCTTGCATCTCCTGAACAGCTTCTAATAGCTTCCCTTCCTGCTCTAGACGCTTACTGTCCTTGGCAGCATAGGCTTCCTGCAGTTGAGAGACCAACTCTTCCTTCTTCAATTGGAAGGCTTCTGTGTCTAGCAAGCGCACTTGTTCCAGCAATTCTTGGTAACGACGGTCCAAGGCTGTCTCTTCTTTTGGCTTGACCGCTTGAGTCGCATGAATGTACTGCGCATCAACCTGTTTGAGACTTGCCAGATAGCCCTCTGTTGAGTTACTTGGGAAACTCTTGACATTTTCCAAGAAGTGGCCCAAGATGAGCTCAATCCGTCTTTGTTGCAATGGATCAGAAGCATAGAGGCTGCGGCTTTCTGCTAAGAGCTGGTTGACCCTGTCCTCTACGACTTTCTTGTCCAAGTCTCCTTTTTTATATGGCGATTGGATGGTTGGAAGACGGTGGGCTAAGTAGTCTGCTAGTCCTGCTGAGCGTACCTTGATGTAGTGGTTGTGATCGCCATGCGGGATGACAAACTGACCATTTTCAATCTGGAGGCTATATGGAGAAATCCCTGAACGAAGCGCTGTTGCATAGAGTTCATTGATAAAGTCTAGTTCAGGATTGCCAGTTTCAAGTGGGATGCGGACATGTTCCTTCCGAACGGCATAAGGATGGATGTGGGTCGGATCGTATTCTTGGTCTGGATTGTTAAAGACAAAGAAACCATTGGAAATCTTGATGGCCTCGCGAGGGACACCGTAGGTCTTGCTGATGTACTGGATCTTTTCCTCATCTGAGGCATCACGAGAATAGGTCGCAACATCATCTGTCAGGGGCTGACCCTTGTCCTCTTCTTTCTTACCAGCTAGAGTTGCCTCTGCTGCTGCAATCTCTTGAGGTGAGAGATCCTTCTTGTAGAAGTAATGGGCATGGTCTCCGTGAGCGACCATATATCCCTCGTCATCCTTGCTGATGACATGGTCAGCATGGAAACCATGATCATGTTCGCCTTCATGATGATGGTCATGATCGGCTTCATGGTCCTCATAGTCATGCTTGTGATGAGGATCTTCCTTCTCATGGTCGTGGTCATGATCAGGATCAACTGGTTTTGTGCTCGGATTTGAAGGCAAGCCTGGACTTACTTCTGTTGGACTACTAGATCCTTGAGCACGAAGCAATTGGAATTGCCGCGCCAACTCACGCTCTAAAGGCGATAAGGAGCTGTATGGGATAAAGTGGAAATGATCCCCATGAGGGTAGACAATCCCTTGATCGGTCCACTTGGTAATCTTGCTTGGATCAAAGACAGAACCATCAGACTCCACATGACGAGAAGACAACGGGGCTTTCTGCAATTCTTCGATCAAGTTGGTCAGGGTTAGACTCGGTTTAGATGCAGCCGGTTTAGAAATCGTTGGGGTCGTCTGTGTATTGGTTGGACTGGATGACGGCTGGTTGCTCGCTTGCTTCCCAAGGCTTGGAGAGGCTTGATCTGGAGTAGCTTGCTCTGTGCTTGCTCCAGCTAGGTGTGAGTTCCCAGCCTGATGACCGGCTTGACCACCTAAGACGGAGAGGGCTGCTGCTAACTCTCCAGCAGATAAAGCACTCTTTGGAATATAATGGAAATGGCCACCATGGGGCACAATAAAGCCATCCCCTGTATCTGAAATGACATCTCCAGGGCTAAAGACATAACCATCGTCCGTACGGTAGCCACCTCCTGTATGGTTCTTAGCCGTCAGCATCTCAAGGGTCTTACCTTCTTTCAGCGCTTGACTCGGTTGACGGAAGTCACGGGTCTTGCCTGCCTTGTGCGAGGAGCTCGCTTGCACCGATCCCGTTTCCCCTTCTTCTTTGGTGCCTCCCTTTTGCTGTTGGGCAATCTCTTCGATCGAGCGCACATTGACTGTATGTTGGGCATCCTTTAAGTAGAGATAGTATTTCCCAGCGCGTTTGATAATATAGCCATCCTTGACCTTGCTCACGATATCCGCTTCTTGCAGCTGGTAAGTTGGATCCCGCAAAATCAACTCTTCACTAAAGATGGCATCAAATGGAACCTTGCCGCTGTAGTAATGAAAATGATCCCCATGAGAAGTGACAAAGCCTTCATCTGTAATCTTGATGACAATCTGCTCTGCCTGGGTCTTTTCCTTGGCATTGACCGCTTCGATGCTGTCTTCCTTTTTGCTGGAGGAAGTCGCTGACGATTTCTTGTCCGCTTGCAAATACTGAATCTGATTCTTTTTCTCTTCCTTGACTTGTGGTTGCTGACTGAGCGCATAGGCACAGAGTCCTAACCCCAAGGTCGCTACAATTCCAATCGTTCCCTTTTTCTTCATTCTTGATTTACTCCTCTAATTCCTTGGCTAAAGTCGCCATAGTTTCTTCTAAATTTTCTAATAGATCCTTATCGTTTTGTGGATCGGCTTCCAGTGGATCCAAGACCTTGACACGCGCCCCTGTTGCCTTGGCGATACTATCTGCCACTTTTGACGACGTGTGCTTTTCCACAAAGATCGTTTTCACCTTGTAGTCTTTGACAAACTGCTGGATCTCGGCCAATTGCCGAGCGGTCGGTTCTTGCTCTGGGGAAATCCCTGCAATCCCTAACTGCTTGAGACCAAAGCGTTTAGCCAGGTAAGAAAAGGCCGTATGCTGGGTCACAAAAGTCTTTTGCTTGGCCTTGTCAAAGAGAGGCTGGTAGCGGGCTACCAGTTCCTCACAGCGCTTTTCAAGCTTTTGAGCATTGGTCTGATAGCGCTCCTTGTTCTTTGGATCAATCTCTCCCAAGCGCTGGGCGATGATCTTTCCTTCCTCTGCGATTTTTACAGGATCCAACCAAGTATGCGGATCATACAAGTGCTTGGCTTCTTTTCCCTGACCAGCCTCGACATCCTCTAATCCAGCCACCTTATCAAGGGTCATTCCTTGGCTACCTTCGATCACTCGCAACTTGGAACCTTGAAGATTGGGATCTAAGCGACCGGCCCAAGATTCCAGGGTCTGAGAATGATAGACAAAAACATCCGCATCATAGATCTGGGCCACTTCTTTGGTAGAGGGTTCATAATCATGGATCCCTGCACCTGACTGAACCATCCAGATGTCATTTTGATCGCCAGAGATTTCCTTGACCAGGGCATAGATGGGATAAAAACTCGTGACAATTTTAAGACCTTTTTTAGAAGGGGGCTTGCCCGCATTTCCTTGACTTCCACAAGCTGTCAGCAGAAAGAAACCGAGAAACAAGAGTCCCAGAACCTTCATTCTTCTCCTATTCATCCTTCACCTCTTTTTCATTTTTATTAACTAGTTTATTAATCAGTTAATTAACTAGTTAATAATACTGCGAATCATTTGCTTTGTCAAGCTTTTTTTACATTTTTTTCCTTTTAATGCTAGAGACTAACAGTTGCCTAGACTCCACGAGCCTTACTTGCAGTAAAAAAGAGAGTGGGACAGAAATCGGTAATTCGTTAGAATTCGATTTCGTCGTCCCACCTCCGCACAGTTGAGTAGGGCTGTAAAAGCTGATGAAATCAGCGTAGTAGAGCCCACTCAACCACTGCGTCTTGATCGACAATCCAAAAATAATTGAGAGGCTAGGACTTTTGTCCCAGCCTCTTTCCGAACTTTATTCTTCTTCTGGGTAAACCAAGCCCCAGTCTTTGCGGAGTTGAGTCATGAGGTCCATGACATCGCGGCTGTAGTTTAGGTAGAGATGATTTTCCCTTCCTGCGACTGCTGCTTCCATATCAAGGACTTCATACTGGAGGGCTTTGGCAGTTTCTCCTGCTTCGATCACTTCTTGTGAACCATCTTCCGTATAGGTGATGACCGCTTTTTGGCCACGCGGGTATTCGTAGAGTTCGATATAGCCCTTGTCATAAGCGATTGTCCCACGTTTCGGTTGTTTGGCGTGAAGACTCAGCGTCACCGTCGCCATTTCCCCTTCACGATTCGTAAGAAGGATCCCTGCTTGTTCATCAACACCAGTCGGTGCCAGCTTGACCTGTGAAACCATCTCTGTCGGCTGTGAGGTCATAAACCAACGGACGAAAGATAGGGCATAGACACCGATGTCCAGTAGAGCACCACCTGCCAGATTGCGATTGAAAAAGCGATTGGTCATATCGTATTCTTTATAGGAGCCGAAGTTCATCTGGATGACCTTGAGAGGGCCTAGCTTGCCACTTGCCACAATTTCAGAGAGTTTCCGATAAATAGGCATATGGAAAATGGTCATGGCTTCTGCCAGTTTGACATGGTTTTCTTCAGCAAGCTTTATCGCTTCTGCCAATTCCTCACTGTTGAGAGTGATGGACTTTTCGCAGAGCACGTGTTTGCCAGCTGCGAGGGCCTTGCGGAGACACTGGATATGAGTATTGTGAGGGGTTGAGATATAGATGATATCCACTTCAGGATCCTCAAAGACTTGGTCAATTTCATGATACACCTTTTCGATCCCGTATTTCTCAGCGAAGGCTACCCCCTTGTCATAGGTACGATTGGCAACGGAATAGAGTTTCCCACCAAGCGCTTCAAGGGCTTGCGCCAATTCATTGGCAATAACGCCAGTTCCAAGACTAGCCCACTTATAGTTGATATGATGGCCCATGGATTAATCTCCTTTTTTATTGACGGTAGAAATATTGATCAGCCGGGTAGTTGCCTGCAGATTGAGTGACCACTAGACGTGGCTTGCTGGTATCAGACTGGTCTCCATCTGGATTTTGGAAACCGATTTTCAGAAGTCCAATCGCAGCACCAGTCTCACCCATCTTCATCTCAACATAAGGGATCTTGCTCTTCTTATCCGAGTCCGCAACAGCCTTGAGGCTGCCTTGGCCCTTGACTTTTCCGTCTGCTTGGATGACGATTTCAGCACCCTTGCCATTGCGCCAGGTTCCAGCTAAGCTTGAGAAGTCGCCTCCGTTAATGGCCGCAATATCCAAGTCTTTCTCTTTTTTCGGTTGTGGGTAAGCTTTCCACCACTCTAGATGGTAATCACGGTAGGCCGCATCCCCAAAGAGAATCCGACGTTCTTGGGAAGCTACTCCGTCAGGACCTGTCACACCCGCTGGGATCAAGTACAAGGTTTGCTCTTGCCCTTGGATCGCAGTCGCATTTGCCCCTGTGAAATAAACTTCATAATAGCCTTTTCGCTTCTTGGGATCTTTTTCTTTATTGAACAAGTAACTTGCCCGAGTGCCTCCACTCCAGAAAGTCCAGCCAGTCTCCCCATTTACAATACTTGGAAAGGCATTGGTCTTGTTTTGGTAATATTCTTCTGGAGTATAGCCATAAAGTTTAAAACCGGAATCTGCGATTTCCTTTTCATAGGCCTCATTGGAATAAGCACCCTCAAACGGTGAGAGATTGCCATCAAGGACGACATCATTGGGATCTGTCGATTTGAAAAAATCCTCCCGATTGGCAAAGACCATCTCGTGGTCAGGATTTTTATCAGACATGGTGACCGTGATCAAAGGCTTCTTGTCTGTCTTGTATTTGAAGACACGAACAGTGACTGTAAAGTCAGTATTGCCATCGGACTTTTTCATCTTGCCTGTCGAAACTTTGTTAGACCCTTCGACCTTCCAATCTGTACTAAATTCAGCGGATACCTTGCCGTCAGCCGTTTGGTAATCGATCTTCCAGGCCTTGCCTTTTTTCTCGATTTTGGCTTCATCCCGTTCATTAGAGACATAGTCACCACTCAGGTCAATAGCTTTTTCCTTTGGCTTGGTGACCTTCTTACTGGTCTGGTTAAATTCCTTTTTATGGTCTGGTTGGATGTTGGAGCTAGAGTAGAGATAGACTCCACCGATCAGAACAACTGCTCCGACAAGCCCCAAAATCGGCCCCAGGTATTTTTTCTTCCACTTAAGATTCATTTTACTACCTCCATGGAATAAGATCTTTACACTAGTATACCCTAAATCGAAAGTATAGTAAAATTCCCCTCTATGTAGTGGTTTCCCAGGTTTGAACTGACTAGTTTTAGTAGAAAATACCTGTTTATCAAAAATAATATTTTGTTTATCATTATTTTTTTATCGTTTTTCGATACTTTTTTATTGACTATTTTTTTATAAGGAGTATACTATAAGTGAAAAATAAATAAACTTCAAGGAGGCTTGCGATGAAAAACTCAAAAACCTTAAAAAATGTCATTGAAGTCTTGACGGCTTTCATTTACTTCTGTGGCTTTATGACCCTGGCTGCACTGGTCGTCCACCTGCTTTCCCGCATGGGGCTTTTCAAAGATCTCATTCAATCAGGTCGCTTGTCCTTTGATGCGAATGGCATCCAACTCTTCCCCAAACATCCGCAACCTCTCTGGCAGTTGCTCTTCCCACTAGCCTCAAGCGCTATCTATATTTACCTTCTCATCACCATTCGCAGCTTCCTCCAAAATCTCTACCAAGAAAAGATCTTTTCTCACTCCAACATTGATCTTTGCAACCGAGCTTGGAAGATTCTCTTGGTCTTGTCCTTTATGTCTGGCACACTTGAAACCAGTGGAAATGCTTATCTCCTTCCCTTCACTTTCCAATTTACCTTTAACACAGGGCTTCTCCTTGCCGTTCCAATCGTCTGGGTCTCTGGAAAGATTTTAGAGAGAGGGATTGAGATTGCTGAAGAAAATGAGCTAACCATTTAAGGAGGGTACCATGATTATCGTCAATCTAGATGTCATGCTGGCCAAGCGGAAGATGAAATCCAACGAGCTAGCCGACAAAATCGGCATCACCACAGCCAACCTCTCCATCCTCAAAACCGGCAAGGCCAAAGCCATCCGCTTCACCACCCTTGAAGCCATCTGCAAAGAACTCGACTGCCAGCCAGGAGACATCTTGGAATACCGGCCAGATGAATAGGAATAAGAAAATATACTTAAAATATTATTTTAAGTAAAACTAACTAATTCTTTCTATAAAAAAACGCATAGTGATATGGTATTTAAAGACCATATCACTATGCATTTTTATAATGTTAAAGAAAGGTTGTCCAGTATTAAAAAGATACTCAAAAAAACCAAGCAATCTATTGAATGTTCTTAAATGAACTTTTCTCATTTTTACTGAGTCTTATTCTTAAACAGATTATCAACCCACAACTTACTATACTGAATAGCACCCACCTCATTGGGATGGAAACCATCAGCTTCAAACCATTCTGTATCGTGGGGAGCCGATAGCTGATACCATGGTACTAGTGTCAAGTTTTTATATTTTTTTGCTGAATCTTCAAGTAATTTATTCACTTGATTCGTCCACCAGTAAGTCGAACTTGGAAGATTGATCGTTGTCCAGTAAACTTTCTTCCCATCAAGAATTTTCATTATCTGCGATACTTGTGACTCGTTTAGAACACCTTGTCCTCCTTGATTTGTTCCAATCGATAGAATGACAGTTTTAACATCTGGATGTTGTTCAACAAGAGACTGAATATGAGAGATAGTATCTTCAGGTGCAATTCCAAATGTAGCATCCATAACCATATTCGGAAATACTTCTGAGAGATTATTATAAGTCTTAGTAAAAATTGAGTCTCCAATAGCTAGGATAGGGGTTTGACTAGCTTGGTAGAGTTGATAAGTTGTCACATCATACTTTTTAGCTAATTCTTCATATGGAGCAAGATCTTCATTACTAACTTTATTTTTTATTAGCTTCGTAGTTTTAATTTTCTTGTTTTTTGCAGCTTCAATCACTTTTTGATTTGACTTAATATCTTGCACGATCTTGTTTTGGGCCTTATCTGAATTCGGTGAAAGAAATACGATAGCCATTGAAATGGCTACTAAAGAAGCCATAGCATAGATTCGAACTTTATCTTTTGAAAAGCCATTTTTTGAGATGACATTTTTTATTTTACAAAATAGCTTACAATAATTTACACGACGTAAAGGTACTTCAACAAATCTAAAAGAAAGTTCAGACAATCCAATGATCAGTACTAAAGAAAAGAAATAGTAAAATATCCCATGTCCTAATCGAGTTTCCATTAAAACCAACACTGGCATTTGCCACAAATATATACCATATGAACGTTTTCCAATATAATCAAATAATCTATTAGAAAATAATTTTTCAATACCAAAATTTGGAGAAACGACTAAGGCAACAAGTAATATTGAGCAGAAACTAAAAAATAACATACCTCCTCGATAGGTAATCCATGAACGATCGGGTAATAAAAACAGAAATACTAAAATAATTGAAAAGAGTCCAATAAAGAATTTAGAAATGAAGCGTCTTCCTTTTTCATTGGGCCGTAGTCCTATAACTTTATCACTCGGCCAAATAAATGCAAGGGCAGCCCCCAGTAAAATACTAAATAAGCGTGTATCTGTTCCATAATAAATTCTTGACGGATCCTGATTGGAATGGTACAAAACTGCCATCTCTAAGGCTGAAATGATTGCAAATAGGACTAGAGCTCTAAATATTTTCCATCTATCTTTTACTTTGCGAATTAAAAACAGACAGACAACTGGCCAGACTAAATAGAACTGAGCTTCAATTGCCAAGCTATAAAAATGGCTAAATGGAGCTTCTGCCATTAATCTTGTAAAATAAGATGCCCCCTTATCAATCTGCCACCAGTTATTAAACATTAAAACACTAGAAACAAATACCATTCGTAAGTGGTTTAAAAAATTGGACTGAAACAAGAAAGTATAAAGGCCCGTGACAAGAATAACGAATATCATAGCCGGATATAGTCTTTTTATACGTCTCCTATAAAAACCAATTACATCAATCTGTTTATTATCCTTATACTCTTGTAACAATAAATCTGTTATTAAATAACCTGAAACTACAAAAAATAGAACAACTCCTAGATAGCCGCCTTTTACCTGTTGAGGAAACATGTGGTAAAGAATAACAAATATGACTCCTAAAGATCTGAGGCCATCGAATCCACGAATATATCGTCTTTTCAAAAATAATTTCCTTTCAAACATTTACTATTTCTCATTACAAATGATAGAATTCAAAAAATGTACCTGCATATAGGATGAATAATATTTTCTACCCAATAATGCTTCCATTTGGAACAGATGGATCAACCGTTAAGACTGTTAATTGATCTCCGTATTCTGCGGAAAGAATCATGCCTTGGCTGACATATTTCTTCATCATCTTACGTGGTTTAAGGTTGGCTACGATTTGGAGTTTCTTGCCGACCAATTCTTGTTCATTTGGATAGAATTTCGCGATACCAGAAAGGATTTGACGGTCTTCGCCATCTCCTGCATCTAGGCGGAAGCGAAGCAATTTGTCTGAGCCTTCGACGCGTTCCACTTCTTTGACCTCTGCTACACGGATTTCAACCTTGTCAAAGTCTTCAAATTTAATCTCGTCTTTTTCAGACTTGAGTTCCACTTCTTCTGGAATCCATTCTTTTTCTTGTGGTTTTCCAGCAGTCATTTGAGATTGGATGTAGGCAATTTCTTCTTCCATGTCGAGACGTGGGAAGATTGGAGTTCCTTTGGCAACCACTGTGACATTTTCAGGGAAGCCTGCTAGGGTCAAGTTTTCAAGATCGAAGTCCAAGCCCAATCCTAGTTGTTCCATGATGGCATTTGAGGTGTTCATCATGAATGGTTGGATCAAGTGAGCCACAACACGAAGGCTAGCTGCTAAGTGAGCCATGACCGCTGCCAATTGTTCCTTGTCACCATCTTCTTTAGCGAGGACCCAAGGAGCAGTCTCATCGATGTACTTGTTGGTACGAGAGATGATGTTCCATACGGCTTCCAAAGCGCGTGGGTAATCAACCGCGTTCATTTGCTTGTGGTATTCAGCGATGTTTTCTTCAACCACCTTGGCCAAATCTGCATCAAATGCTGTGACATTTTCGACATAAGCCGGAACTTGACCACCAAAGTATTTGTTGATCATGGCTACCGTCCGGTTGAGGAGGTTTCCAAGGTCATTAGCCAATTCATAGTTGATGCGAGCCACGTAGTCTTCTGGGGTGAAAGTCCCATCAGAACCAACTGGAAGGCTACGCATGAGGTAGTAACGAAGTGGATCCAAGCCGAAGCGTTCCACCAACATTTCTGGGTAGATGACATTCCCTTTAGACTTAGACATCTTGCCGTCTTTCATGACAAACCAACCATGGCCAATCAAACGTTCTGGCAATTTGATATCCAACATCATGAGAAGGATTGGCCAGTAGATGGAGTGGAAACGAAGGATGTCTTTTCCGACCATGTGGAAGACCGTTCCGTTCCAGAATTTGTCAAAGTTTTCATGATCTTCTTGGCCATAACCAAGAGCCGTCACATAGTTAAGCAGAGCATCAAACCAAACGTAGACAACGTGTCGAGGATTGGATGGAACTGGGACTCCCCAGGTAAAGGTAGTACGAGATACCGCCAAATCTTCCAAACCGGGCTCGATGAAGTTTTTCAACATTTCATTGAGACGGCCATCTGGCGTGATGAAATCAGGTTGGGATTTGAAAAACTCAACCAAGCGGTCTTGGTATTTGCTGAGGCGGAGGAAATAGGACTCTTCAGAAACCCATTCTACTTCGTGGCCTGATGGGGCTACCCCACCGATGACCTTGCCATTCTCATCACGGTAGACCTCAGCCAATTGGCTTTCTGTAAAGAACTCTTCATCAGAGACTGAATACCAACCAGAGTATTCACCAAGGTAGATGTCGTCTTGAGCCAGCAAACGTTCAAAGACTTGGGCCACCACTTTTTCATGGTAGTCGTCTGTTGTACGGATGAATTTATCATATGAGATATCGAGTAATTGCCAGAGTTCTTTCACTCCAACGGCCATCCCATCTACGTAAGCTTGCGGTGTAATCCCAGCTTCTTCTGCTTTTTGCTGGATCTTTTGACCGTGCTCATCGAGACCAGTCAGGTAGAAAACATCGTAGTTCATCATGCGTTTGTAACGCGCCAAAACGTCACAGGCAATCGTTGTATAAGCTGAACCAATATGCAATTTACCAGATGGGTAATAGATAGGGGTTGTGATGTAGAATGATTTTGTCATTTTCTTTTCCTTTCAGGGCTAATGGAACCCAATTTAGTAACACTCTATTATAACATTTTTAGGAGACCCTGAAAACCCAAAACCAGCTAGGATCTAAGGAAGACAAGCAAAAAAGCTGACCGAAGTCAGCTTTCTATGATTGATAACGAATCACGCTATCTTACTTTCCAAGATAGTATTCTTTTACAACGTTCAATTTTTCGTCAAATTCGAATACCAATGGTGGGAAGTTAGGGATTTCCACATCCATGATTTCGTCGTCTGACAATTGTTTGATGTGTTTTACAAGAGCACGGATTGAGTTACCATGTGCTCCTACGAATACGTTTTTACCGTCTTTAAGAGCTGGAGCGATTTTATCTTCCCAGAATGGAAGGGCACGTTCCAAAGTAACTTTCAAGTTTTCAGCATCTGGGATCACTGAATCGTCAAGTGAAGCGTAACGACGGTCAGTGTGTGCTGAGTGTTCATCATCACGGTCCATTGCAGGAGGCAATACATCGTAAGAACGACGCCAGATGTGAACTTGTTCATCACCAAATTGTTCAGCAGCTTCTGCTTTGTTTTTACCAGTCAAACCACCGTAGTGACGTTCGTTCAAGCGCCATGATTTTTCAACTGGAACCCACAATTGGTCAGAAGCTTCAAGAGCTAAGTTAGTCGTTTTGATCGCACGTTTCAATACTGAAGTATAAGCTTGGTCAAATTCGATACCAGCTTCTTTGATCAATTTACCAGCGTCGATCGCTTGTTGTGTACCTTTTTCAGACAAATCAACATCAGCCCAACCAGTGAAAAGGTTAGCTTTGTTCCATTCAGACTCACCGTGGCGAGCAAAAACCAATTTTACCATTAGATGGATCTCCTTTTTATTCTCCGAGGTTTCCCCCGTTTATCTATTCTATTCTACTAGATTTTCAGTAAAAAATCTAGTGGCGACCATAGAAAAGTGCAATTTCTCACAAAAAAGAGCCTGACGGCTCTGGTTTGAAAATGAGGAATGTTTCTTCTTTCACTTAGACAGGCTACTCTGTTGCTTGATTCTCTTCAGTCAAGGAATTTCGTTGTTCAATCATTTTTCTTAAATCTTTTAAATCACTATACATATGAACCATATAAATTAGCAGACAAAGATAAACACCAAACCCCAAATTATAATAAACTTTTTGAATTGTTAATGAAAATGCAGCATATATTAGAATAACACTACAAGATAGGTGAATCAAAAAAGATTGCAGGCTAGCCAAAAATGGATACCCCTTTTTTTCAAAAGAATCATGAATAATATAGGCTATAACAGGTAAAACAATTAATAGTATGAGAGAAATAATAAAGTAAGAATTCACCACACCTTTAAATTCTTGCCCCCAAAATACTGAGTTGCTTTTTCGAAATAGAAAAACCTGTGAATCATCTGAATACGAATAATAAAGACCATTCAAAAATGGAAATCCAACAATTGATAGAACTAGAACAATATACAACGCAAGCTCCCAGACTAAACTAAGATTACTTTCTTGTTTTGTTTCTGACATCTTTAATTCCTTTCCTTAACCACTCTGTCTTCAATCTCAACCTCATCGAAATTCGAATCTGTCACAGTTCCTAAGACATAGAGACCATTTGGCAAACTCGATGTTTGTACAATCGCTTCTAATTCATCCTTAAATCGGATATGATCCCTCTTCACACCTTTAGGTAATGTCACTTGAACATATAGGACATCATTATCTAAAGCTTCTTTTACCGGAAAACCATACCATCCTCCAAGAACAGTCCGTCCCTTCTTCGCCGATTGTTTCTCGTAATCTTTAAGCCAATGTATCCCGCCAATATACTTTATTTTACTTGAAATACCAAGTTTTAATTCAACCTTCGATCCTTTTAAGATAGAATTTTGATCTATTTTTTTCTTTAATTCCTGCTCCAACTTTTTTCTCTCAGGATTCAATTCTAGGGCTTTTTCAAGAATGGGTACATACGTGCTAGGAGGCTCACTATACATTCCTATTGAATCACCAAGCAATCCAAAACGTACTTCTTTAGCTACAGGTGGATAATATGGCAAAATGACTTGTTCCAACATCATTTGTTTCTTCAATGGAATAGAGATGACTTTCCCATTAATCGTTTCAGAATAGGTATAATTAGCATTAATCACTAGTTTTGATTCACTTGTAATCGAAAGGCCCGTGATCCGAACCTCTCCTGAATAATGATTATTCTTGTAGATTTCCTTGATATTTGATTCTAAATTTTTATAAAAACAAATAGTTAAAAGGATAAAAAAACCAACAATGACCAGTAAACTTTTTAGTTTTTCACTCTTTATCTTCATTTTTTAAATCTTTCTATAAGTCCTTATCTCACAAACATTGTTACTCTATCCAACTATATGAGGGGCCGTTTTCAAGAAAAAGAAAGACCATATAGCACCAATCATAAAAATGGTCACTGCCGCTAAGGCATAGACCTGCCACATCTTCCAAGAAAAATTCTCCAGCTTCTTCATCTCGTTCTCCTTTTGTTTGATCGTAAAAGTATATTATATCATGATTTTCCCTATTTTTCTCCCGGTATAAAATATAGGCAGGCTTTCATTGCATCAAAAAAGAGCCTGACGGCTCTGCTTTCTCTCACACTAATTTTTCTGACAGTCGGGGCAAATGCCATAGACGGTCATCTGGGTCTTGGTGATCTGGTAGCCACTTTGACTGGCTGCTTCTTCGCGAAGATCTGGGACTTCAATGTCCACATCTGCGATACGACCACATTTTTCACATACCACATTCAAATGGTCATGCCCCATGAAATCAAAATAGGTCGTGGTATCATTGCGAACCTTGATCTCAGAGACAACCCCCTCATCAATTAAAACCTTGATATTGTTGTAGACAGTTGCTAGACTCATGCTTGGAAACTGAGGCAATAAATCACGATAGATCTTCTCAGCGCTTGGATGTTCATGACTCGCCACTAAATAGGAAAGAACTGCTCTGCGGGTATCGGTAATCCGAATGCCCTTAGCACGCAAATTTTGCAAGACTTCTTCCACGCGCTCTTCTTCATGACGATGCAATGCGTTCACTATGATTCCCCCTTTCCAATATGATTTAACCGATTCGTTACCCTTATTATATCATGTTTCAAAATAAATCACTATTTAGAATGCTTTTAATTAAAAAAAATGTCCGGGGGACATTTTTTTCACGAGCCTAAAAATGGAAAAGCGAGCTTATGTCCAGGGGACATTGATTCACGAGCCTGAAATAGATTCATCTACTCTCAACCGATCCAACTGGTCATCCAGCGCACGGTTCCTAGGATCATTTTGACCACGAGGATCATAAAGCAAAATTCCAGTACAAACCACAGCCCTTTCAGTAGATACAAAATAGGTCGGATAAACAACAAGGCAAAGAGGCCTAAAATGAATCGCATGGTCTTTTCTCTCTCCTTCTTTTTTCCTATTATACCCTTATCCTATAGAGCTGTCCAACAAAAAAAACATCCTAGAAATCTAGGATGGCTTTTCAAAATGCAATTATTTAACTGCTTCTTTAAGAGCTTTACCAGCTTTGAATGCTGGAACTTTAGAAGCTGCGATTTTGATTTCTTTACCAGTTTGTGGGTTGCGACCTTTACGAGCTGCACGTTCACGAACTTCGAAGTTACCGAAACCGATCAATTGAACTTTTTCACCTTTTGAAAGGTATTCTGAAACTGCTGCGAATACAGCATCAACAGCTGCTGCTGAATCTTTTTTAGTCAATTCTGTAGCTTCTGCCACTTTTGCGATCAAATCTTGTTTGTTAGCCATTTAACAAATCCTCCAAATTTTTTTAGGCTTTACGCCTTAACAGTACTATAATATCTAAAAAAAGCCTTTAGGTCAAGTACTAAACCTGTTTTTTCAAACATTTATTCAGCTTATTCGTAGCGTACCAAAACTGCAAATGCATTCTCACCTGTATGGGTTTGAATAATCGATCCAGTTTCGAGAACTGGGATTGCTTTTTCAACGAGAGATTGCAACTGAGCCTTCATTTCATTGGCCCACTCTGGTGTCCCTGCGTAAGAAATCCCGATCTCAGCCACCTTACTATGGGAAAGTTTCTCTACCAATTCATCCAACCATTTCTTAAAGGTCTTGTTTCCACGGCCCTTGACGATTGGTTCCAACTGATGGTCCTTCATTTGCATCACCACACGGATGTTAAGAAGCGAGCTCAAAAGTCCGGTAACACGGCCAATCCGACCACCTTTAACTAGATTTTCCAAGGTAGATACGCCGATATACAACTCTGTCTTTTCTTTGACTTCTTCGATACGAGCTAAAACGGTGTCTAGATCTGCTCCTTCTTTAGCCAACTTAGCTGCCTCAACCACTTGGAACTTCATAGCTTGGTCTGTAAAGCCACTATCAATCACAGTTACTTCTGCCCCTGACAAGGTTGCCCCTTGACGAGCCGCCTCTACGGTTCCTGACAGGGCATGAGACATATGAATCGAAACGATATGAGCTCCGTCTGCTGCTAACTTTTCATACACCTCCGCAAAGACTCCAACGGGTGGTTGGCTGGTCTTTGGAAGATTTTTGCTAGACTGCATTAAGCGCAAGAAGTCCCCTTCGCCCAACTCACTGTCGGAATAAAGGACTCCATCCACCATAACAGAAAGTGGCACAATGGTAATGCCATATTCTTCAACCACTTCAGGCTCAATTGTAATAGATGAGTCTGTAACTATTTTAATATTTGCCATATATTTCTATACTCTTCCTAAGAATGTTCTGCTTTCATTATATCAAAAAACACGGGGTTTTGCAGTGAAAGATATCCATTCCTGCTTCCTCAGTCGTCTGCGGCAGAAAAACCTGTATTATGAAGGACATGGTCATGGACAATGCCTTGATCATCCAAGAGCAATCCATGGAGGACTCCACCAAAGACAGCGCCCCCATCGACACCCATCTTCTGATCTGAAATCCAAAGATTTTCGGTGCCGACTGGCTCATTGAGCAGTCCATAGACTGGTGTATGGCCAAAGACGATCCATTTACCTGTATGATTCTCCGATTCATGGAATGGTTTTCGGATCCAGACCTTTTGGTAATCACTGGTTTCTCGCCAATTTTCAAGGGTTAGATCCACACCAGCGTGGACAAAATAATAGGTCTCAGTCTCGTAGTCAAAAGGCAAACTACGGATGAAAGCCACCAAGTCAGGAACGGCATTTTCTACTGCTTGCGCATCCGCAATGCCATCTACAGGAGCATCGAGTGGCCGGCCTAACAGAGAGTTGATGGTCGTATCGCCACCATTTCTTCGGTAGTGGTCATAACGCTCTTCTGGATTGTCCAACCAGGCTAAAAACATGTACTCGTGATTCCCGGAAAGGCAAACAGCTCCGTGATGGTCTACGTAGTCCTTTACGATTTCAATTGATCGTTTGCTGTTTTCGCCTCGATCTATCAGATCCCCTAAAAAGACCAATTGAGCTTTTCCATCCCACTCTGTCATGAGCTCTTCTAGCATTTGTGCTTTTCCGTGAATATCTCCGACTACAAAGTATGTTGACATTGTTTCAAACCTTCTTTCTCTTAACGCTTGAGAAGTTGCTCTGCTTGTTGACGGGCAGCTTCCGTTAGATCCTCTCCTGCCAGCATCTTGGCAATTTCTTCGATTCGTTCTTCTCTATTGAGCAAACGCACAGTAGATACAGTTGAGTGTTCATCACTGATTTTCTCAATATAGAATTGATAATCTGCTGCAGCGATGACTTGAGGCAGGTGAGAAATGGCAAGCACTTGGCCATTTTGACCAATCTTATGAATTTTCGCTGCGATGGCTTGGGCCACGCGCCCAGAGACCCCTGTATCCACCTCGTCAAAGACGATACTGGTTTTTCCTTCTTTTCGAGAAAAAGCAGACTTAATGGCCAACATCAAGCGTGACAATTCTCCACCAGATGCTACCTTGACAAGGGGTTTAAAGTCCTCACCTGGGTTGGTCGAAATGTAAAATTCGACAGCTTCATTTCCCTCACGATTAAACTTAGCCTTGCTAAAACGCACTTGAAAACGCGCCTTGTCCATGTAGAGATCTGCCAATTCTTGCTGGATTTCATTTTCCAAGGCTTGGGCCAAAGTATGCCGCTGATCACTCAAATCTTGAGCCAAGGTGACCAAACTCTTTTCCAAACGTTTGAGTTCTTTTTCCAAGTCCTCAGACGAGAGGTCACTTCCGGTGAGGAGGCTATATTCTTTGGTGATTTGCGCCAGGTATTCCAAGACGTCCTTGACTTGGCCACCATACTTGCGCGTGATGGAGTGGATCAAATCCAAACGCGATTCCACCTGCATGAGGCGATTGCCATCAAACTCCAGACCATCAACCACATCTTCTAAGCGCTTGGTAATATCCTCAAGGGCATAGAAGGTTTCTGATAACTGGCTTGAGAGCTCTTTGTAGCTGGGATCATATTCTTCGATGCTCTCCAGATCATTCATGGCTGATCGAACATTGGAGAGGCTCGAAAATTCTTCTGCATCCAGCATAGTATAGGCATTGGTTAGGGTATCTGCAATCATCTTGTGATTGAGCAGGCGTTGGCGTTCTTGCTCCAGACGCAGGTCCTCATCCACTTCCAAGGCAGCTGCCTCAATCTCTGCAATTTGAAACTCCAACATCTCAATACGGGCCTTGTTTTCCTGCTGGTTGCGCTGGAGTTCCACCACTTGTTTGCGCAGGCATTTGTAGTCTTCGAAGGTCTGACGATAAGCGTCTTTGGTTTGGAAAAAGGCTGCATCCCCAAATTCATCCAGCATAGCGATATGCAATTGGGGCCGCATGAGTTCTTCCTGATCATGCTGGCCATGGATATCCACCAAATGTTGACCGACTGCCTTTAAGACAGACAAATTCACCATCTGACCATTGATCCGGCTGACACTTCGTCCATTTTGCAGGATCTCTCGGCGAATAATCAATTCATCGGTCCACTCTAGTCCTTGCTCTTCAAAAAGAGCCGTCAAGTGGCGATTGCTCTCAACGGTGAAGAGCCCTTCGATTTCCGCTTTTGGGGCTCCGTGTCGAATGACATCCGTCGTTGCACGGCTTCCCAGCATCATGTTCATGGCATCGATAATGATGGATTTCCCTGCACCTGTTTCCCCTGTCAGTACCGTCATTCCCTTTTCAAAATTTAAGGAAATCTCTTCGATAATGGCAAAGTTCTTAATCGAAATTTCTAATAGCATAGGCTCTTACCACCCAAAGATTGATTTGAGGATATTCTCTGCTTCTGGAGCTGAATAGGCGATCAGCAAGATCGTATCATCATCTGCAACAATACTAAAGATATGCTCCTTATAAATCTCCCGCAAGCGACGTTTGACTAAAGGCGCTGTCCCTGGAACCATGGTGAAATTGACATATTCTCCCATGCGACGATGAGACAAGATATTGCTTTCAATCATCCCAATCCCTTGGTGGTGCTTACGTGGCAATTCATAGACATAGGTCATGTCTTTTAGAGGGCGTTTTACAATGCCCAATTCTTTGATATCCCGTGACACCGTCGCTTGGGTTGCTGAGATGCCTTCTTCTTTCAAATGTTCGACGATCTCTTCTTGCGTCCCCACTTCATGATCGCGAATGAAACGACGAATTTTTTCTAATCTGATATTCTTACTCTTCATGTTTAAATTCCTTGTGTGCCAGGTCCACAACAGCCTCCAGCTGCTCTGTAGTTGGCTTTGTTTTCTCTTCTTTTTTTTCTAGATACATCAAAAATTCGATGTTGCCATGGCCTCCTTGGATAGGGGAATAATCCACTCCCATCACGGAAAAGCCATGTGTTCCTGCAAAAGCAACGACCTTTTCCAGAACGGCTAAATGAATCTTAGGATCCTTAATGATCCCATTTTTCCCGATCTGTTCGCGTCCTGCCTCAAACTGAGGTTTCACCAAGGCCACGACTTGTCCATTATCTGCCAAAATCCGGTGAAGGGCTGGCAGAATCAAGTCCAAGGAAATAAAGCTGACATCGATACTCGCAAAGCTCGGTGTCGCTTCAAAATCATCTGGCTCGGCATAGCGGAAATTGAACTGTTCCATCGAGACCACCCGAGGATCATTGCGCAATTTCCAGGCCAACTGATTGGTCCCGACATCCACCGAAAAGACCTGGCTGGCTCCGTTTTGCAGCATGACATCTGTAAAGCCACCTGTAGAAGCTCCAATATCAATCGCAATTTTATCCTCTACAGATAAACCGAATTGGTTCAGGGCTTTTTCTAATTTAAGACCGCCCCGGCTGACATATTTGAGCTTTTCGCCTTTTAATTTCAACTCGGTTGCTTCATCAATTTTTTCACCCGGTTTATCGAAGCGCTCACCATTGATAACGGCAACGACAAGACCTGCCATCACCCCTCTTTTGGCTTGTTCGCGGGTATCAAATAGGCCTTGTTTATAGGCTAATACATCCACTCTTTCCTTAGCCATCTATTCGTAATCCTTCTATTAATTTCTTGATCGCTCGCGGATCAAAGTCACAAGCAGCTGTAATCTGATCCAACAAGTCCTCGCAAGCGTCTAATTCACTTGTCAGCAAAGCTTTTGATTCTTCCAATCCCAACAGGGCTGGATAGGTCGATTTTTCAGCCACTAAGTCCTTTTGAGGGGTCTTCCCCAAAGCTTCAAAATCAGCGACCAGATCCAAAATATCATCCCGTACTTGAAAAGCCAGGCCTAATTTTTTCCCAATTTTTTCTAAGAGCTGAGCAAAGTCTGCTTGCAACTCTAAAATCAAACCTGCTGCGATAAAAGGATAGGCAAGGAGGCGTCCTGTCTTATTGGCATGGATGGTTTGCAACTCTGCTAGCGTGAGCTGTTTGTGTTCCCCTTCCATATCAAGGACTTGGCCAGCTACCATTCCACGACTACCGGAAGCATCTGACAATTCAAGGATCAAAGAGACCTTGACCGCATCTGAAAGGGCACTCGCAGCAATCATCCCAAAGGGATCGAGAAAAAGCGCATCCCCTGCTAAAATCGCCAGGTCTTCTCCGAATTTCTTATGATTGGTCAATTGCCCCCGACGGTAATCATCATTGTCCATGGCAGGCAGATCATCGTGAATAAGGCTTCCTGTATGGATCATCTCTAAAGCTCCTGCCACTTGAAAGTGAGCCTCCGTCAATTCCTGTCCAAAGGCCTCTAATAATTCTAGAAGGAGCAATGGGCGCAGGCGTTTTCCGCCTGCCTGGATCGAATACAGGACCGACTCCACTAAATGGGGGGCGACGGCTTTCGCCTCATAAAAAGAGCGAACTGCTTGCTCTACTCTATTTCGTTTTTCTTCTTGTCTCATGCTAGATCCGCTTCAGTACCATCTGCTTGCATGACCTTGACCAAGGTTTTCTCTGCTTGATCCAAGGTATCTTGCAATTCTTTTGACAACTTCATTCCTTTTTGGAATTCTGTAATAGCTTCTTCTAAAGCCACATCACCATTTTCCAATTTTTGGACAATGGCTTCCAAATCTGCTAAGTTTTCTTCAAATTTCTTTTCTTTCGACATGTTTTACCTCTACTTCTAACTGGCCATCTCTCATGATGAGTGACAGCGGGTCCCCTTCTTTTACTTTCGCAACCGAGTCTAGAACCTGATCGTCTTGCTTAACCATGGCATAGCCACGCGCAATAATCCTACTGGTATCGAGCATCAAGAGGGCTTCTGATAAGCCTTGTACCTTGATCTTTTGCTCTTTTAGGACTTGTTCCATTCGGTTGGTTAAGATTCTCTTATCTTGGAGCAGGCGGTCTTGGTAGCGCTCGATGCGATGCAAAGGAGACATGGCTTCTAGGCGATGACGCAGACCTTGCAGTTGATTGGCCCCTTGTCCATAAGCATCACGCATTCCTTGTTTCAAACGCAATTGCAACTGGTCAATCTTTTGTAGGTAGCCATCATAGAGTCTTTCAGGCTGTCTAAAAATAACCGATTGACTTAATTTGGCCAAACGTTCACGATTATAGGCCAAGCGATTGGACATGGCTGTTGCCATGCGATTTTCCTGCTTTTGTAAATGGGACAAGAGATCCAATTTGGTCACTGGAGTAGCTAATTCAGCAGCGGCTGTTGGAGTAGCAGCTCGTCGGTCTGCTACAAAATCGGCTAGAGTCGTGTCTGTCTCATGTCCAACACTGGAGATAATCGGAATCCGCGATTCAAAAATGGCTCGCACCACTGCTTCTTCATTAAAGGCCCAGAGATCTTCAATCGAACCACCCCCACGACCAATAATCAAGACATCCAAATCATCCCGTTGGTTAGCTCTTTGAATATTAGCAACCACCTCACTAGATGCGCCTTCACCCTGAACCTTGGTCGGGTAGAGCACAATCTCAACACCAGGGAAGCGTCGGCTCACCGTTGTGATAATATCGCGAATCACGGCCCCGCTTTGACTGGTGATGACCCCGATCTTTCTTGGAAATTGTGGCAGAGCTTGCTTCCACCGATCCTGAAAGAGCCCTTCTTCGGTCAACTTTTTCTTGAGTTGCTCAAATTGGATGGCCAAGGCCCCTACCCCATCTGGCTCAGCCTTTTCAATGACAATGGAATAACTCCCACTTGGCTCATAGAGCTGAATGCGACCGATGACGTTGATCTTCATGCCTTCTTCTAGCTCAAAACCAAAGCTTCGATAAACCCCAGCCCAGACCGTCGCCTGAATAACCGCTTTTTCATCCTTTAATGAAAAATACTGGTGGTTGGGGCGTTTTCGGAAATTGGAGACCTGCCCTGTCAGATAAACCCTTTCCAAATAGGGATCCTTATCAAATTTTAATTTCAAATATTTGGTCAAACTTGATACGGATAAATAGTTGGACATAGGAACTCCTTTCTGCAGAATATGATCAAGTTTAATTATACCAAAAAACACCAAAAAAGGCTGGCAGACAAAGCGAAATCATGAATTTCCTTTCTCTACAAGCCTCATTTTATTCAAGTTGCTCTCTATTTGTCTGTTTGACACCAGCTTCCTTATTTTTCACACTTCTCTAACCGTTCAATAAAGGAGCTAAGAAGTGCTTTGGGTTCCCCTTCATTTGGATAGGCATAGCTAATATAGAAGACTGTTTTTTCCTCTTCAACCAGCGGAATTTTGACAAGATTTGGATATTCTGGAAAGAGAGTCAGATCGGTCATGAGACCAATTCCCAAATTTTCTTCGATGAACACAAATCCTATTTAGGATACAACAAAAAGACAAGTCACAAGACTTGTCTTTTTCTTCTTATGTGACTTTCAGTCCGTCTCGCTCCGTTAGGTGCGAGACAAAAAAACCACCCGCTATGCGGGTGCGCATCGAAGGTTATACCAAAAAAACTCCAAACGCGATACAATTAAGGTGTTCAAGCCAATTGTAAAGCGAAAGGAGAAAAATATGGCTCAAAAATCACATAGTTTATCACACACAAAATGGATGTGTAAATATCACATTGTGTTCACCCCTAAGTATAGACGAAAAGTGATCTATAATCAATATCGAAGTAGTTTGGGAGAAATATTCCATAGATTATGTAGTTATAAAGGTGTTGAGATTATCGAAGGCCATTTAATGCCAGATCATGTTCATATGTTGGTAAGCATTCCACCTAGAATTAGTGTTGCAAGCTTCATGGGATATTTAAAAGGTAAAAGTGCTCTAATGATGTTCGATAAACACGCAAATCTGAAATATAAGTTTGGAAATCGACATTTTTGGGCAGAGGGATATTATGTAAGTACAGTTGGCCTCAATGAAGCCACAATAAAGAAATACATTCAGGAACAAGAGCGAAAAGATATTGCTTTAGATAAGTTGAGTGTAAAAGAATATGAAGATCCCTTTAGGGATAGT
>NZ_JVEE01000047.1 GCF_001073155.1 Streptococcus parasanguinis | reverse complement strand
AGATAGAGTAGGATTAAAGCAACTGTATAAGCCAATAAGCCTAACAACAGGACTTTATCTAAAATAAAGACCAGGCCAATTCCCCCTTCTATCACCGTTATCATCCCCATGACCAGCTGAATCGTTTTGTTCAACCCTGCCTTTTTACTGCCCTTTTTCATCGGGAAAAGGAGGGTCAACGGTTGGTAATCAAAAGCACTGTATAGCCCCAGTAATTGAAAAATAACCAAGTAATTGAGCAAGGCTACAAGGGCAATCACTACGAGGGGTTGAGGAATAAAGATGATAGCGAGAATGGAAAGAGCCAAGAGTCGGAGAGTCATAGAGAAAAGATCTCCATTCCGTAGGAAGGAGCGCATATACAAGTGAAACCAAGTATTGCCATGTGTTTTGGGAAGAAGCCTTAAGAAACCATCCAAGTAAGCTCTTCTTTTTACACTGTTGGTAATGCCTTTCACCGTTGTAAACAAGGCAAAGAAACGAAGGATCAATTGTTTCCTTGCATTCTCACGAGCAATGGCCAAGGTCCAATTCAAATTTCCATCCTGGTAGAAGCGGGCTTCCTTCCAACTAAAAACAGCGCCTTTAGCCAACCCTAAGACAAGGATATAAGTTACTATAGCAAGTTTATCCAGCCCCGTTGCCAGAAGAAGAGGCACAAATAATAGAAGAACAAAACTTTGAATCAAAAACCAAAAGACAAAAGACCTCTTAGCCTGCTCTTTAATATAACTTTTCACTTCCTCATCCTTTACTAAAAGGAATAAAGCATCGGGCTTCTCTAAGTAGGTCGCAATGGAGCCTATCGGAACCAAGAGGAGCAAACCAATCATGAGACTCCAGCGGATCAGGCTTGTATCTTTGGGTAGATCTTGCAAGAATTGGCTATACTGAACCGCCAAAAATCCTATGAAAATTAGCATAAAGAGGACAAAATGATCATTGAGAACATAGCGGCTATATTTTACACATTGAGTTCGAAACGTTTGTTGCCGTTTTTTCATCAACTCTTTCATGCTGTTTCCTCTTCTGTCAAGGTCATGTAGATATCATTTAGACTTGCTTTCTCATCCCCAAAAGTTGAACGCAGCTCGTCCAAGGTCCCTTGTGCTCGGATCTGACCCTGATGGAGGATCACAAAACCATCACACATCTTTTCAGCCGAATCCAGAACGTGGGTACTCATCAAAATCGATTTTCCTTTTGCTTTCTCATCTGCCAATAACTGAATCAAATCTGCAATCGCAACAGGATCCAATCCCAAAAAGGGTTCATCGACAATATAAAGACTTGGATCCACTGCATAGGCGCAAATAATCATGACCTTTTGCTTCATCCCTTTTGAAAACTGGGTAGGGAACCAATCTAATTTTTCAGCCAAACGGAATCGTTCCAACAAAGGCTGGACGCGCACCATGACCTGATCCATGTCTAAATCATAGGCCATAGCTACGGTCTCGATATGCTCTCTCAAGGTTAATTCCTCATAAAGACTAGGCGTTTCCGGAATATAACCGATTTTCTTGCGGTATTCCGTTGGGGCTTCTGGCAAACTAAGGCCGTCAATCCGTACTTCCCCAGCATAAGGATGTAGCAGACCAATGATTTCATTAATCGTGGTTGATTTCCCCGCTCCATTTAGTCCAATCAAACCAATCAGTTGGCCATCCGGAACCGAAAAGCTCACCTCTTTCAGGACAGGGATATTGACATAGCCCCCTGTCAACTTGTTGATTTCTAACATATTTTCTCCGATTTCTGGTATAATGTTCTTATATTATAACAAAATTTAGTCTAAATGAGGTGTATTTATGGTTGATGATTGTATTTTTTGTAAGATTATAGCTGGCGACATTCCTTCCTCCAAAGTCTATGAAGACGAGGAAGTCCTCGCATTTTTGGACATCTCTCAGGTCACCCCAGGTCATACTTTAGTGGTGCCAAAAAAACATGCTCGCAATCTCTTAGAGATGGACGAAACCGCTACAGCTCAACTTTTTGCACGTGTCTCTAAAGTTGCAAAAAAAGTAGAAGCTGCTACCCAAGCCAAGGGAATGAATATCATCAGCAACATGGAAGAAGTTTCTGGACAAACCGTTTTTCACACACATGTCCACATTATCCCTCGCTATTCCGATCAAGATGAGCTTGCCATTTCATTTACTGAACACGAGCCTAATTTTGAACAACTAGCAGTTCTCGCAGAAACCATCAAAAACAGTTAAAAAGGAGGCCATATGAAACTCAAAAATCTCTTTTGGTTTGCAACAGGAGCTAGCATTAGCTACCACCTAGTAAAAAACCGCAAAGAAATCAAAACAGAGGTGACTGAATCCAGCCAATTGGTCAAGGGAATTCAAGATAACCTAGCAAAAATCCAACGCAATCTGGATATTATCCAAGACCAAAAGACCAATCTTCAAGAATTGGTAACGGATTTCCAATACAAGACCAAACTATTTCGTCAACAAGCAACAGCCTCTCTAAAAGAAATTCAAGACATCTGGCAACCAAGTAAAAACGATTGAGAAAACTCAATCGTTTTTTTCTTATTCTGAAGGTAGCGTAGGTGTCACACTGCTCGACTCTGTAGCTGCAGGGGCAACTGGCGTTACAGGAGCAACGGAACTTTGAGGTGTCACTACACCTGTATCCTGGGTTGATGGTACAACTGGTAGTTGGTTATACTCTTGGTAAACAGGTGCTTCCTCAGATGTTGCTACTGGAGTATCATTTTGAGAAGAAGAAGAATTCTTCAACTCTTCGTCTCCATCCAATAAGTAAGCATTGGTTTTCAGTGTTTTAATTTCTTTCTTTCCTAAAGCTTTGCGGATGATATTTTGAATTTTCAAGAGATGTTTTGAAGTGACAATCTGATAACTTCCACCATCTGCCAAGGTCGCATCTTCTCCTTTCAGCTGATACTGATGAATCGTTGAAAGGGCGTCTTTATATCCGAGTAATTGAAGAAGACTGTTGCTATCAAGTGAAATGTTGGTTTGCATATTGTCACTAACAGACTCAATAATTCCTTTGTAGTGACTCAAACTATTGAGGCTTAAAACTTTCTCAACAATTTTTTTAATCACTTCACGTTGGCGTTTTTGACGTCCATAGTCTCCTTCCGGGTCTTGGTAGCGCATCCGTGAGTAAACGAGTGCTTGGTCCCCATTAATTTCCTGACGTCCTGGTGCGATCTTAGCCGTATATTCTGGCTCATTTTCCTCGATCGAGATATCGAAGTCAAATGGATTGTTGACCGTGATCCCACCAACCTTATCCACTAATTGAACCAACCCCTTCATATTGATCATGACATAACGGTCAATATGGATATTCAAGAGATCCTGAATGGTCTTAATAGCTAACTTGGCACCACCTTGAGCATAAGCCGAATTCAATTTTGCTTGGACCGTTTCACCATCTGAAGTAATATTGGTTAGGATATCTCTTTCCAAGCTTGTCATGGTTGTTTCTTTTGTTTGAGGATTAACAGTCACTAAAATCATGGTATCACTATTTCCAGCCCAAGGTTCTTCCCTAGAACCACTACCTGTATCAACCCCCATCAAAAGGATGGTCATCGGCTTGTTTTCTGCAATGACATTGGTCTCATTTCCAAAGCTCTTATAGGTCTTACTGAGTGCCCCCGTCGTCTGATTAAGGATGGTAAGGCCATAGGCTCCGACCCCAATCACTGTTACCGTCAATAAGCTCAAAAACATCAAAATAATTTTTTTAACCATATAGAATCTCTCTCTAATCTATCAGTTTCCCCATAAGGTAAACATCTAAAAATTCTCCTTCAGCTGAACAAGCTCCACGAGCTTGGCAACCTTCGATCTCAAAACCTAACTTTTTATACAGGTGAACCGCCCGTTCATTGCGCACTTGGACATTCAAGACCAGTTTCCGAAGAATACCCGTCGAGTGTGCCCACTCAATTCCTTCTTCCAGCAAGATCTGTCCAAGCCCTTGATTCCAATAAGCTTTTTGAACAACAATAAAGACATCACCAATATGCTGAGTGGACCGTTTAGAAGCCGCAGTGATATTTAACAAAGCTACCAATTCCTGATCTAGAAATAGCAAGAGGCAAATCCGGTTATCCGCCATCTCTTGCACCATTAGAAAATGCTCCATGTCTGCTAGAGTCATGCCAATCCCAGTTTCATCTAGCGTCATGTAGTCCGACTCTTTTCCGACTTGATTTAAGAAATCAATGACAAAAGCTGCGTCTGCACTTTCAGCTTGCCGAATTTCTAACGTCACTTCCTTTTCCTTAGTCATCCGTTTTTTCCACCTGCTCAAAGGATGCTAGTAAATCTTCTGCACGCGCTCCATGAGCTTCAAAAGCTAACTCTCTCCCATCTTCCAATTTTCGGATAAAAATTTTTAGATAAGCATCCGAAAGACTCGGCTCAATCAGCTCTCCCCATTCAATAATGGTAGCCCCATCTCCAAATAGAAAATCATCTAAATCAATAGAATCTGGATCATTTCCAATCCGGTAAACATCCAAATGGTATAAAGGCAAGCGACCTTCGTATTCACGAACAATGGTATAAGTCGGGCTTTTAATCATCTGATCAATCCCTAACCCCTTTGCAATTCCTTTAGTAAAGGTCGTTTTTCCTGCCCCTAGATCACCTGATAAGATGATCACGTCTTGCTTTTCTATGAGTTTTCCTAGCTGTTTTCCTAGAGCGATCAGCTCCGTTTCATTGTGACTAATCATTTCTCTATTATACCAAACTTTTTAAAAATCTGCTCTTTCTTTTAGAAATTGTTCGACTCCGATTTGTTTTTGAGAAAAAGGAATCAAAGAAAACAGGAAACTCTCCCATTGATTCCCTCTGTCGATCCATCTAAAAAGGAATGGGAGACAACTCCCATTCCTTTTTAAATATTTTCCTGATAACTAATTCAAAGCCATGCTAACGTAGTTTAAAATAAAGAGAACATCTAAAATCCAAATCATGCTGTGCACTTCTTTGGCTTGTCCTTTAACCACTTTCACCAAGCTATAGGTGATAAATCCAGCAGCGATCCCTTGTGTAATCGAGTAGCTGAAGCCCATAAAGATAGAGGTGAAGAAAGCAGGAACTGCTTCTGACATATCTTCCCAATGGATATTTTTCAAGCCACTCAACATCATGATCCCAACAACAATCAAAATTGGAGCTGTAGCAGCGGTCGGTACAATCGCCAACAAAGGACTAAAGAGACTTGAAATAGCAAAACAGATCGCTACAACCAAGGCTGTCAAACCAGTGCGTCCACCAGCTCCAATACCAGCTGCAGATTCAACATACGTCGTTACGTTTGAAGTTCCTGCAATAGCTCCGACTGAAGTCGCTACAAGGTCTGAATAGAGGGCCTTATCTAATTTCGCTGATTGATGGTTTTCCCCATTTGTCGCAACAATCCCAACTTTTTCACCCGTACCGATTAAAGTTCCAATTGTATCAAAAATATCAGTCAAGGAGAAGGCTAAAATTGCCATTAAGGTCTCAGGCAAACGAGACGTATTGGAAATCAACGAACCCAATCCTTTCGATCCTAAAGCTTGACCAAAGATCGTGCCTAAATCATTAAAGGCAGCTCCTAGATGATTACTTGCAAAGTCAATTTTAGTGATATCAACCACATGGATGAGAATTCCAAGTACAGTCGTCACTAAGATAGAAAGGATAATCCCTCCCTTAATCCCTTTGACAACAAAGAAAATGGTAATCGCAAGACCAACAAGAGCCAAGAGGACAGCCGGATTGTTAAAATCAACCAATCCAGGAACAGCAGATGCATTGGCTGAGATCGTTGCATTCGCCTTATCTGCTCCTTCCCCGACCACTGTATAGGTATGAGGATCAATCGTGAATTTCAAAAATCCTGCATTCTTAATCCCAACATAGGCCAAGAAAATCCCGATCCCCGCTGAAATAGCAGACCGAAGAGCAGTCGGAATCGATTCGATGATCATCTTCCGGACTTTTGTCAATGTGATAATCAATGAAATCACACCACAAATGAAGACCATTCCCAAAGCTTCCTGCCATGAGTAGCCCATACCAAATACAACGGTAAAGGTAAAGAAGGCATTCAAGCCCATCCCAGGTGCTTGTGCATAAGGTAAATTAGCATAAAAAGCCATCATCAAGGTCCCGACAACGGATCCAATGATCGTTGCAAGGAAGACTCCTTGAGCTGGCATACCTGTTTGTGACAACATTTGAGGGTTTACGAAGAGGATATAACTCATCGCAAAAAAGGTTGTCAAACCAGCAAGAACCTCTGTTCGAACAGTGGTTCCATGTTCTGAAAGTTTAAAAAACTTATCCATTTCAGAATAAACTCCTTTTTCATCATTCTCGCTCCCAATCAATTTGCGAACGTTATTTCTATTTTACCAAAAGATATTTCGCCTTTCAAGAAATCCTACTTCTCTTCTCGATTTTTGAGCGCTTTTCCGATTTTTCTGATATAATGGTCTCATTCTTCTCGAAAGGAACCGAATTATGCATAAAAAGATGATCGCTCTAGATTTAGACGGCACCCTCTTAAATTCCGAAAGCAAATTGAGTGACTTTACCATTGAGACCATTAAAAAAATTAGTGCTCTTGGCCATAAAGTTATTATTACAACAGGCCGCCCCTACCGTATGGCACATACCTACTACAAACAACTAGAGCTAGATACTCCAATGATCAATTTTAATGGTTCTCTTACGCATCTACCTGAGAAAAAATGGGCGGATGAACAATGTTTGACTTTAGATAAAAAATACCTGCTAGATATGGTCGCTAACCGAGACACCATCCAAGCGGACTTTATAGCTGGCGAATACCGCAATAAATTCTTTATTACTGATCCAAATGAGCACGTTGCAGACCCTAAATTATTCGGTATTGAATCTTTCCAACCAGAAAATCAATTCAATCCCGAGCGGGTAACGAGCGACCCAAACTGTATCCTCTTTCAAACGAAAGCGGAAGACAAATATGCTCTGGCAGATGAAATGAATCGGCATTATGACTACAATCTGTCAATCAATACTTGGGGTGGTCCCTTAAATATTCTGGAATGCAATCCCAAAAATGTAACCAAAGCATCCGCTCTGACCTACCTTCTAGATAAACTCAATATGGATCAGAAGGATTTGATTGCCTTTGGAGACGAGCACAACGATACCGACATGCTAGCTCTCGCTGGTCATGGATACGCCATGAAAAATGCTAGCTCCGTCCTTCTCCCTTATGCAGACTCCGTCACAGATTTCACGAATAACGAAGATGGTGTCGCGCGCCAATTAATTCAATTATTCTTATAATAGGAACAGACATGAGTTATCCCCTCATGTCTTTTTCTACCCTAAATACTTAATCGGTTAATCAATACCCCCCTATTTTTCCATTTTTTTCATTGCTTTGTCATCTAGTTTGTGATATTATTAACATAGTTATTAAAGAAGCGCTTTCAATAATACTAAACCGCTTCTCGTTCACTTAAGGAGGAACAAAATGAAAGCTGTTGTTGTAAATCCAGAAGGTACTGGTGTTGAAATTGTTGCGAACAAAGAAATGCGACCACTTGAAACAGGGGAAGCTCTTGTTCAAATCGAATACTGTGGTGTCTGCCACACTGACTTGCACGTCGCACATGGAGACTTCGGTAAAGTTCCAGGCCGTGTTCTTGGACACGAAGGAATCGGAATTGTTAAAGAAGTTGCTCCAGATGTCAAGAGCCTTAAAGTTGGGGATCGTGTCAGTGTTGCTTGGTTCTTCGAAGGATGTGGAACTTGTGAATACTGTACAACTGGTCGCGAGACTCTTTGTCGGACTGTTAAAAATGCAGGTTACTCTGTTGATGGAGGAATGGCTGAACAATGTATCGTTACTGCAGATTACGCAGTGAAAGTACCAGAAGGATTAGATCCAGCCCAAGCTTCTTCTATTACGTGTGCAGGTGTTACAACTTACAAAGCCATCAAAGAAGCCAAAGCTGAACCAGGACAATGGATCGTTATCTATGGAGCTGGTGGACTAGGAAACTTGGGTGTTCAATATGCTAAGAAAGTCTTCAACGCACATGTCATCGCTGTCGATATCAACAATGATAAACTAGAATTGGCGAAAGAAGTTGGTGCAGACTTTGTCATCAACGGTCGCGAAGTTGAAGATGTCCCAGGATTGATTAAAGAAAAAACAAATGGTGGCGCTCACTCTGCTGTCGTAACAGCTGTTTCTAAAGTAGCTTTCAACCAAGCAGTAGATTCTGTTCGTGCAGGTGGCCGCGTTGTCGCAGTTGGTCTTCCTTCTGAAATGATGGACCTCAGCATTGTGAAAACGGTATTAGATGGTATCCAAGTCATTGGTTCTCTTGTAGGAACTCGTAAAGACTTGGAAGAAGCTTTCCAATTTGGTGCAGAAGGCTTGGTAGTCCCTGTCGTTCAGAAACGTCCAGTAGAAGATGCTGTCAAAGTCTTTGACGAAATGGAATCCGGAACCATTCAAGGACGTATGGTACTTGACTTTACAAACTAAACAACTGAGCCTACAGGACTAGCCCAACTGGGCTAGTCTTTTTTTTGTGCTCTCAATCATTCTATTTTACAATTTATTATATATTTATTTTTATTTTCAGGAATATCGTTTGATTGTCGGAATCTTTTTATATTGAGAACAAAATCCTATAAAACATATCTATTATTGATTTTTTAAGCATCAACAAGTAATAAACAAAATTCATTCAAGAGCATTCTTTTTCTATCTAACGATAATTTAACATAATAAATCAATGTTTTTACATCGAGATTTTGATAGAAAAATTGACTTAAGTGTGGAAACGATTTATAATAAAGTAGCTTAAAGTTTTCTTAAACTGAAAGTCAAACAAATTTTATAAGGAGGAATGTCAATAATGAGTATTGGTATCATTATTGCTAGCCACGGTGAATTTGCAGCTGGAATCCACCAATCTGGCTCGATGATCTTTGGGGATCAAGAGAAAGTTCAAGTGGTTACGTTCATGCCAAGTGAAGGCCCGGATGATCTCTATGCTAAATTTAATGCAGCTGTTGCCGCATTTGATGCAGAAGATGAAGTCTTGGTTTTGGCTGACCTTTGGAGTGGTTCTCCATTTAACCAAGCAAGTCGCGTCATGGGAGAAAATCCAGATCGTAAATTTGCGATCATTACAGGATTAAACCTTCCGATGTTGATTCAAGCTTATACAGAACGTTTGATGGATGCAAATGCCGGCGTTGATCAAGTCGCTGCAAACATCATCAAGGAAGCAAAAGACGGTGTCAAAGCCCTTCCAGAAGAATTGAATCCTGTTGAAGAAGCTAGTACTGCCGCTGCTGCTCCTGTAGCCCAAGCTGCTATTCCAGAAGGAACAGTTATCGGAGATGGAAAACTCAAGATTAACCTTGCCCGCTTAGATACACGTCTTCTTCATGGACAAGTCGCAACTGCTTGGACACCTGATTCAAAAGCCGATCGGATCATTGTTGCTTCAGATTCTGTTGCTAAAGATGAACTCCGTAAGGAATTGATCAAACAAGCGGCACCAAATGGTGTGAAAGCAAACGTTGTCCCAATTCAAAAATTGATCGACGTTGCAAAAGATCCACGTTTTGGAAATACCCATGCTTTGATCTTATTTGAAACACCTCAAGATGCTCTTCGCGCCATCGAAGGTGGTGTTCCGATTAAAACCTTGAACGTTGGTTCAATGGCCCACTCAACTGGTAAAACCATGGTGAACAATGTGTTATCAATGGATAAAGATGATGTGGCTACATTTGAAAAAATGCGTGATCTTGGAGTAGAATTTGACGTCCGTAAAGTGCCAAATGACTCTAAGAAAGATTTGTTTGACTTAATTAACAAAGCTAACGTTCAATAATCGATTACTTACGAAAGGATTTTAAACATGTCTATTATTTCTATGGTATTAGTGGTCGTTGTTGCCTTCTTAGCAGGTCTTGAAGGTATCCTTGACCAATTCCAATTCCACCAACCCCTTGTTGCTTGTACCTTAATCGGTTTGGTAACAGGTAATTTGACTGCTGGCATTATGCTTGGTGGTTCACTTCAATTTATTGCACTTGGCTGGGCAAACATTGGTGCCGCAGTTGCACCCGATGCTGCCCTTGCATCTGTCGCTGCTGCCATCATCATGGTACTTGGGGGAGACTTCAGTACAAAAGGAATCGCTGTTGCTCAAGGTGTCGCTATTCCACTTGCAGTTGCTGGTCTTTTCTTGACCATGATCGTCCGTACCCTTTCCGTTGGTTTGGTTCACACTGCCGACGCTGCTGCTAGAAAAGGGGATATCAAAGGTGTAGAACGCGCTCACTTTGTGGCCCTTCTTCTTCAAGGTCTTCGTATCGCCATTCCTGCAGCCCTCTTGTTGATGATTCCTGCTGAAACTGTCAAAACTGCTCTTGAACAAATGCCAAAATGGCTCTCTGATGGAATGCAAATCGGTGGTGGTATGGTTGTAGCCGTTGGTTATGCCATGGTTATCAACATGATGGCGAGCCGTGAAGTATGGCCATTCTTTGCCATCGGTTTTGCTCTTGCAGCTGTTAGCCAATTGACCTTGATCGCCCTTGGAGCAATTGGTGTTGCCCTTGCCTTGATCTACCTTACTCTTTCTAAGAAAGGTGGCAATGGAGGTGGCGGTGCCTCTACTTCTAACGATCCAATTGGCGACATTCTCGAAGACTATTAAGAAAGGTGTGACACTATCATGACTGAAAAATTACAATTATCAAAATCAGATCGTCAAAAAGTTTGGTGGCGTTCAACCTTCTTGCAAGGTTCTTGGAACTATGAACGGATGCAAAACTTGGGTTGGGCATACTCATTGATCCCAGCTATCAAAAAACTTTACACGAAGAAAGAAGACCAAGCAGCTGCTCTTGAACGTCACATGGAATTCTTCAACACTCACCCATACGTTGCCGCTCCTATCATCGGGGTAACACTTGCTCTTGAAGAAGAAAGAGCAAACGGTGCTGCGATTGACGATGCTGCCATCCAAGGGGTTAAAATTGGTATGATGGGTCCTTTGGCGGGTATCGGAGATCCAGTCTTCTGGTTTACAGTACGTCCTATCCTTGGTGCCCTTGGTGCATCACTTGCTGCGTCTGGTAACATCCTTGGCCCACTCATCTTCTTTATCGCATGGAATGCGATTCGTATGGCCTTCTTGTGGTACACGCAAGAACTTGGATACAAAGCAGGTTCTGAAATTACCAAAGATATGTCTGGTGGGATCTTGCAAGACATCACCAAGGGAGCTTCTATCCTTGGGATGTTCATCCTCGCTGTCTTGGTAGAACGTTGGGTATCTATTAAATTCATCTTTAATGTTTCTTCTGTCAAATTAGACGACAAAGCTTATATCCACTGGGATAAACTTCCTGAAGGATACAAGGGTATCCAAGAAGCCTTCGCTCAAGTTGGTTCAGGCCTATCTCAAACACCTGAAAAAGTTACAACTTTCCAACAAAACTTGGATTCATTGATTCCTGGTTTGATGGGATTGCTTCTTACTTTCGCTTGTATGTGGTTGCTTAAGAAGAAAGTATCTCCAATCACTATCATCATCGCCCTCTTTGTAATCGGTGTCTTGGCACACGTTGCTGGCTTGATGTAAGCAAAGATCAACAAAAAAGAAGGTTTCGGCCTTCTTTTTATTATGATATAATGAAGTGAACAGCAATACAGGAGGATCTCATGGCTCAATCATTGAATAAAACCGTTGAATTCCATACTACAGGGGTTTCTTACCTTGGAGTGGGGGGAAAGGTTGGAAAAATCCTAGTCGGGAATGCCGCTTTTGAATTTTATGCGGATGCTAATGTTGAAGACTACATCCAAATTCCCTGGCAAGAAATCGAGCGAATCGGAGCCAATGTATCCGGACGTAAAATTAGCCGCCATTTTGAAATCTATACCAGAGAATCAAAATTTCTCTTTGCTTCAAAAGACTCTGGAAAAATTTTAAAGATTGCTCGGGAACATCTGGGAAATGATAAAATTGTCAAACTTCCTACGTTGATCCAAATCATCACGGCTAAAATTAAAAATCTATTTGCAAAATAGGATCTTTTCTTGTATAATAGACGCAAACGGATAAGTAAGTTAAGAGGTTCTTTCAGAAAGTCTGCGGTTGCTGCGAGCAGATAGAAATCTTAATTGAAATTCTACCGTTTCTTTAAAATACAATATCGAATCAAGTGCACACCTGTGAAGTTGGATGGAACCGTGGCTCTGCCACTCCAACACTCTGACAGGTGTGTTTTTTGTTAAAGGAGAAGCTATGTTAGATATTAAACGGATTCGTACAGACTTTGATGCGGTTGCTAAAAAATTGGCAACACGTGGCGTAGATGCAGCTATTTTGAATGAAATGAAAGAAATCGATGCTAAACGTCGAGATATCTTAGTCAAAGTAGAAAATCTCAAAGCAGAGCGTAACACTGTATCTGCTGAAATCGCACAAGCTAAACGCAACAAAGAAAATGCAGATGATAAGATTGCTGCCATGCAAACCCTCTCTGCTGAGGTCAAAGCATTGGATACAGAATTGGCTGAAATCGATGCAAAATTGACTGAATTCACCACTACCCTTCCAAACATCCCTGCTGACAGTGTCCCTGTTGGAGCAGATGAGGATGACAACGTTGAGGTTCGCCGTTGGGGAACACCGCGCGAATTTGGCTTTGAACCAAAAGCTCACTGGGATTTAGGTGAAGACCTTGATATCCTTGACTGGGAACGTGGGGCTAAAGTTACTGGTGCTCGTTTCCTCTTCTACAAAGGACTTGGAGCTCGCTTAGAACGCGCTATCTACAACTTCATGTTGGACGAACATGGTAAGGAAGGCTACACTGAAGTCATTCCTCCTTACATGGTCAACCATGATTCTATGTTTGGTACTGGTCAGTATCCAAAATTCAAGGAAGATACTTTTGAACTTAGCGATACCAATTATGTCCTCATTCCAACAGCTGAAGTTCCTTTGACGAACTACTACCGCGATGAAATTCTTGATGGGAAAGATCTTCCAATCTACTTCACCGCTATGAGTCCATCTTTCCGTTCAGAAGCTGGTTCAGCTGGTCGTGATACTCGTGGATTGATCCGTTTGCACCAATTCCATAAGGTTGAAATGGTGAAATTTGCTAAACCAGAAGAATCATATGATGAATTGGAAAAAATGGTTGTCAATGCTGAAAATATCCTTCAAAAACTGAACCTTCCATACCGTGTAGTAGCTCTCTCGACAGGAGACATGGGCTTCTCAGCTGCCAAGACTTATGACTTGGAAGTATGGATTCCAGCGCAAAACACCTACCGTGAAATCTCAAGCTGTTCCAATACAGAAGATTTCCAAGCCCGCCGTGCGCAAATCCGCTACCGTGATGAAGCAGATGGCAAGGTAAAACTCCTTCACACTTTGAACGGTTCTGGATTGGCAGTCGGACGTACCGTCGCTGCTATTCTTGAAAACTACCAAAACGAAGACGGTTCTGTGACCATTCCAGAAGTCCTTCGCCCATACATGGGTGGCGCAGAAGTCATCGCACCAAAATAAAGTTTAAAAAAACTGAGTCTTGCAAATTGCAAGCTCAGTTTTTTAATATTTACGAAAACGTTGGTAGCGTTTCTCCAGAAGATCTTCGAGAGGTAAGGCTTGTAAAACCTTTAACTCTTCCTGTAATTCCTTCTTCACTTGAGCCAGTAGTTCTCCATTTGAAAATCCATGCTCGGGAATCACCTTATCGACAATTTCCATATTTAATAATTCGTGAGAAGTAATCTTCATCAACTCTGCTGCTTCCATGGCACGACTTCCATCTTTCCAAAGAATAGAGGCGAAACCTTCTGGACTCAAGACTGCATAGATGGAGTTCTCAAGCATCCAAACCTTATCTGCTACAGCAAGAGCTAAGGCACCACCAGAACCACCTTCTCCGATGATAATCGCGATAATTGGAACTTTTAAATCACTCATTTCCATGAGGTTACGAGCAATGGCTTCCCCTTGTCCTCGTTCTTCAGCACCAACACCAGGATAAGCACCCGCTGTATTGATAAAGGTCACAACTGGACGGCCAAATTTCTCTGCTTGCTTCATGAGGCGCAAAGCTTTTCGATAGCCTTCTGGATGGGGTTGCCCAAAATTACGTTTTAGATTATCTTGAAGATTTTTTCCTTTTTGGATTCCAACGACTGTAACCGTTTGATCGCCTAAGCGTCCAATCCCACCAATCACCGCACCATCATCACGGAAGTTTCGATCTCCATGTAATTCGATAAAATCATCAAAAATTCCTTGAGCAAAATCAAGCGCAGTCAATCTTCCTTGGTCACGTGCCTCTTTAATAATCTGTGTTATTTTACTCATGTTTACCTCCATGAAGGGCCAATAATTGTCCAACTGTTGCTCGGATTTGGCTTCTCTCCACGATCAAGTCTACAAATCCATGTTCTTGTAGAAATTCTGCTTTTTGGAAATCATCTGGCAATTTTTCACGCACAGTTGATTCGATCACGCGCCGACCGGCAAAACCAACCAAGGCCTGACTCTCTGCCATGATAATATCACCTTCCATAGCAAATGAGGCTGTCACCCCACCAGTTGTTGGATCGGTCAATACCGTCAAATAGAATAATTTTTCTTTAGAATGACGTTGAACAGCTGCAGAAATTTTCGCCATTTGCATCAAACTCACGATTCCTTCTTGCATCCGAGCGCCACCGGAAGCGGTAAAGAGAACAACTGGCAATTTTTCTTTTGTCGCAAATTCAAATAAACGAGTAATTTTTTCGCCTACCACAGAACCCATTGAAGCCATGATAAAGTTGGAATCCATGATCCCAAGCGCAACTTCTTGCCCTTTAATCAAGGCAGTTCCAGTCAGGACAGCTTCATCCAATCCTGTCATTTCCCGCACTGCTGCTAGTTTCTTCTTATAATTTGGGAAATTCAAAGGATCTGTCGTTTCGATTCCTGTAAACATTTCTTCAAAGCTAGCTGGATCCACTGTCAGCGCCAAGCGTTCTTTAGCAGAAATACGGAAGGTATAGCCACAATTCGGGCAGACACGCTCACTACCTAAATCCTTTTGGTAAATGGTATGTTTACAACCTGGGCATTGTGAAAATAGTTCATCAGGAACTTCAGGTTTTGGCTGAGGCTCCTTCCAGGCTGACCTATTCGGATTGATCCGAATATATTTATCTTTTTTAGAAAATAATGCCATTACTTACTCCTTATAATATGCTACAGTATCTGAAGCATTACTATAAAAGCCTGAAACTGTGAAGATGATGTTCATACTTCCCTCACAAGTCCAGGCTTTTTCATCATTCCTTATTATAATTTGGAAGGAATTGTTCCATCAAAAATGCAGTGTCATAATCACCAGCGATCACATGTGAATCTGAAATCAAATCCAACTGGAAACTACTATTGGTTGTGACACCATCGATTTCCAACTCATAAAGAGCTCGCTGCATTTTCATCAGTGCATCAAAGCGATTTTCCCCATGGACAATGATCTTAGCAATCATACTATCATAGTATGGCGGAATCGTATAACCAGGATACACAGCAGAATCCACACGCAAGCCAACCCCACCACTTGGAAGATAGAGATTAGTGATCTTACCTGGGCTTGGTGCAAAGTTGAAGGAAGGATTTTCCGCATTGATCCGGCATTCAATCGCATGGCCTTTAATGACAATATCCTCTTGAGTAACGGATAATTCTTGGCCAGCTGCGATTTTAATCTGTTCCTTAACGATATCAACTCCTGTTACAAATTCTGTGACAGGATGCTCCACTTGCACACGGGTATTCATTTCCATAAAGTAGAACTCACCCTTGCCTTCATCATACAAGAATTCAATCGTTCCAGCATTCTCATACCCAACTGATTCAGCAGCCCGAACAGCAGCAGAACCAATTTGATTACGAAGAGTTTTTCCGATAGCAATTGAAGGGGATTCTTCTAGAACTTTTTGATTGTTCCGTTGAAGAGAGCAATCGCGCTCACCTAAGTGAATGACATGTCCATGCTGATCCGCTAAAATCTGTACTTCAATGTGGCGTGCCGGATAAATCACCCGCTCCATATACATGGCACCATTCCCAAAAGCAGCTTGAGCTTCTGAGGAAGCAGATTCAAAAGCAGCAACCAAATCTTCTGGTTTTTCAACCTTCCGAATTCCCTTACCACCGCCTCCTGCAGATGCTTTCAACATCACAGGGTAACCAATACGTTCTGCAATCTCGAGGGCTTCTTCAGCAGTATACACTTCACCATCTGATCCAGGAATAACAGGCACTCCTGCTTTGATCATCTGTTTACGAGCATTAATCTTATCCCCCATCAAATCCATGACTTTAGCAGAAGGACCAATAAATTTAATGCCCACTTCCTCACACATGGTTGCAAATTTTGAGTTTTCACTTAAAAATCCAAAACCAGGATGGATAGCTTCTGCACCTGTTAAAACAGCCGCAGACAAGACAGCACTCATATTCAAATAAGATTCTGTTGATTTAGCAGGTCCAATACAGACTGCTTCATCCGCTAGTAAGGTATGCAAGGCTTCTTTATCAGCAGTAGAATACACCGCAACCGTCTCGATGCCAAGTTCACGAGCCGCACGAATAATGCGCACTGCAATCTCACCACGATTGGCGATTAAGATCTTACGAAACATAGATAGGCCTTTCTTAATTTCCAATTGCAAACGTAAGCGTTCCTGAAGCTGCAAGCTTACCGTCTACCTCTGCTTTCGCTTCAACAACAGCAATGGTTCCACGACGTTTGACAAAAGTAGCTGTCATCACCAGTTGATCTCCTGGAACGACTTGTTTTTTAAACTTCACCTTGTCCATCCCTGCATAAAAGACTAATTTACCTTTATTTTCAGGTTTTGACAACTCTAGTACACCTGCTGTTTGTGCCAAAGCCTCCATGATGAGAACACCTGGCATAACAGGATATTGTGGAAAATGTCCATTAAAAAATGGTTCATTAATTGTGACGTTTTTAATGGCAACAATCGTATCTTCGCTTGTTTCCAATACGCGATCCACCAAAAGCATTGGGTAACGATGCGGCAAAGCCTCACGAATAGCATTAATATCAATTGTCATTTGATTCGAACCAATCCTTTTCCAAATTCAACCATTTCTTCATTCGTTACTAAAATTTCAGTGACTACCCCATCTTTTGGTGCTGGGACTTCATTCATCACTTTCATGGCTTCGATAATCAAGAGTGTTTGACCCTTAGTGACCTTATCTCCTACAGATACAAAGGCTGGTTTATCCGGAGCTGGCGACAAGTAAGCCACCCCAACCAATGGACTTTCAACCACATCACCTTCTGCAGCCTGAGCTGGAGCAGCAACTGGTTCAGCTGCTACAGCTGGTGTTGCTGGTGCTTCAACAACAGGGGCTACTACAGGAGTTTGAGGAGCTGCTACCACTTCAACTGCAGGAGCAACCGGTGTAGCCGCAACTGAACTCGTTTGGTTTTTACTCAAATTCAATTCTTCGCCATTATTTTTATATGAGAATTCACGCAAAGTTGACTCATCAAATTGAGCCAACAAATCTTTGATTTCAGAAATATTCATGAATTAACCCTCCCAACGTTTAAAGGCCAGAACAGCATTGTGTCCTCCAAAACCAAAGGTATTTGAGATAGCATACTGAATATCCGCTTCTTGACCTTCACCATAAACAACGTTTGCTTCGATATAGTCAGATAATTCTTTGGTACCAGCAGTTTTTGGTACAAAGCTGTGACGAATCGCTTCGATAGTAGCAATCGCTTCAACCGCACCTGCAGCACCTAACAAGTGCCCTGTAAATGATTTAGTAGATGATACAGGAACTTCTTTACCAAGGACAGAAACAATGGCACCACTTTCACCTTTTTCATTGGCAGGTGTTGATGTCCCGTGAGCATTAACATAATCAACATCTTCAGGTTTGATACCAGCTTCATTGATCGCTAATTTAATCGCTTTAGCAGCACCTGAACCATCTGGTGTAGGTGTTGTCATATGGTAGGCATCACAGTTTGAACCGTAACCAACAATCTCAGCCAAGATGTTAGCACCACGTTTTTGAGCATGTTCCAAGCTTTCAATAACGAGAACCCCTGCACCTTCCCCCATCACAAAACCATTACGGTCTTTGTCAAATGGAATAGAGGAACGTTCTGGATCTTCCGTTGTTGAAAGGGCCGTAAGAGCATTGAAACCACCGATACCAATCTTGGTAATTGAAGCTTCAGCACCACCTGCCAAAACAACATCATGCATACCAAATTTAATTTCACGGAAAGCTTCCCCAATGGCATCATTGGCAGAAGCACAAGCTGTTGTCACGGATTTACATACCCCTTGAGCCCCAATCTTAAGTGCGATGTTTCCAGCACCCATGTTTGAAAGAGCTTTTGGAATAAACATTGGTTGGATTCTCTTCATCCCACGTTCATGCATCCGGATAATTTGATCTTCCAATTCTTGCAAACCACCGATACCAGATGATACAATCACACCAACACGATCGCGATCTTCTTCTTCCATATTCAAGCCTGAATTTTCAATAGCTTCCATTGCAGCATAGATTGCATACAATGAGTAAGTATCCATACGATTTTGATCTTTTTTCACGAAATATTTATCGAATGGGAAATCTTGAATTTCACCAGCATTAAAGACTGGAATTTCAGAAGCATCAAATTTCGTAATAGGCTTGATTCCAATTTTTCCTTCATGAAGGCTATTCCAGAACTCCTCTGGTGTATTTCCGATTGGTGAGGTTACACCGTAACCTGTAACAACAACACGATTTGTAGACATATATATTCTCCTTTTGTCGGATGGATATTTAAGTAAGTGATTTTCGATCAGTGAGCATTCATTATTGCATGGTCATTCCACCATCAATGGCAATTGTTTGACCAGTTAAATATTCTTGACCTGCCAAGAAAGCCGCAACTTCTGCCACTTCTTCAGCTTGACCAATTCGTTTCATTGGCACTTGAGCTAGCATGGCATCTTTCATTTTCTCTGGAATAGCATCAGTCATATCTGATTCAATGAAACCAGGTGCAATGGCATTCACACGAACGCCACGGGCTGCAACTTCACGCGCTACTGATTTGGTAAAACCAATCAAACCAGCTTTTGAAGCCGCGTAGTTCGCTTGACCAATATTCCCCATTAGACCAACAACAGAGGACATGTTGATAATGGCACCTTGACGAGCCTTAGACATAGGTTTCAAGACAGCTTGTGTCATATTAAAGGCACCGGTCAAGTTGATTTTCAAGACCCGTTCAAAATCTTCTTCAGTCATTTTCAACATCAACTTGTCGTTTGTAATGCCAGCGTTATTGACCAAAACATCAACACTTCCAAGCTTTTCAATTGCTTCAGCTACCATACGTTGAGCATCTTCGCCATTAGAAATATCCCCAGAAATACCAACAACAGTCACACCATAGTCAGCAAACTGCGCAAGCAAGTCCTCAGAAATTTCAGAACGTCCATTTAGGACAACATTGGCACCGAGACTCGCAAATTTATGAGCCACAGCCAATCCAATTCCTCGTGTTGAACCTGTTACAAAAACATTTTTATTTTTAAGTTCCATCTTTACCTCGTTTTAAGCATTCAGAAGTGCATCTAGACTAGCCTGATCTTCGACGTTATGAGTTGGAAGAGTTTTATCAATTTTCTTCAAGAATCCTGACAAGACTTTTCCAGGTCCGATCTCGATGACTTCATCTACACCAAAGTCTTGAATCGTAGCAATTGAATCATAGAAACGAACCGGTTCTTTTACTTGACGGGCCAACAGTGCTTTCACATCTTCCGACTTCATGATCGTAGCTTCTGTATTCCCAACTAAAGGAAGATCAAAATCATTAAATGATACTTTTTCTAGTTCAGTCGCCAATTTTTGACTAGCAGATTCCAGTAAGGCTGTGTGGAATGGACCTGACACATTCAAAGGGATCAAGCGTTTGGCACCTGCTTCCTGCAATAGTTCCACAGCATAGTCCACAGCCGCAACCTCACCACCAATCACAATTTGTGCTGGCGTATTGTAGTTAGCTGGTGTTACTACACCCTTTTCAGATGCTTGTTGACAAATCTCTTCGATCAAACTTGGATCTGTATTCATAACAGCAACCATTTTCCCACTTCCAGCAGGAGCTGCTGTTTCCATGAATTCACCACGTTTCGCAACCAAAGCTACTGCATCTTCAAACGAAAGAGCTCCAGCCGCAACTAAGGCAGAATATTCCCCCAAAGAGAGGCCGGCAACAATATCAGGAGTGATACCATTTTCTACTAAGAGACGATAAATGGCTACTGACGTTGTCAAAATAGCTGGTTGAGTATAGCGTGTCTGATTCAGTTTTTCTTCGTTAGAATCAATCAATTCACGCAAATCATAGCCTAGAATACGACTAGCCGTATCAAATGTCTCTTTAACAACGGGATAAGCCGCATACAAATCGCTCGCCATGCCCAATTTCTGAGCCCCTTGACCAGCAAATAAGAACGCACGTTTTGTCACTATCCTAATCCTTTCGACGTTTTTAGACGTTTACATCTGCCCAACGAGCAGCCTCTCTTTGAATCACCTTGGCTGCACCATAATAGATATCTTCTAGAATTTCAGCACAAGTTTCTTCCTTGCTCACAAGACCAGCAATTTGGCCTGCCATTACAGATCCATTGTCAACATCTCCATCAACAACGGCATTGCGAAGCGCACCTGCTCCTAATTCTTCAATTTCTTCTTGAGTCTTCTTACCTGCCAAGAAATCTTTTTCAGCTTGGTTATAGGCAGAAGCCAATTTATTCTTGATCGCACGAACAGGGTGTCCAACAACTGATGCTGAAACTACCGTATCAATATCTTTCGCTTTCAAGATTTTATTCTTAAAGTTTTGGTGAGCATTAGATTCTTTAGCAACCACGAAACGAGTTCCCACCTGAACAGCTTCGGCACCTAACATAAAGACAGCTGCAGCACCGGCACCATCAGCGACACCTCCAGCACCAATTACTGGAATAGAAACAACTTCAACCACTTGACGAACCAAGGTCATAGTCGTCAATTTACCAATGTGGCCTCCAGCTTCCATCCCTTCTGCAATCACTGCATCGGCACCTAATTTTTCCATCCGTTTTGCAAGGGCAACAGATGGAACAACAGGAATGACAGTGATCCCTGCTTCATGGAAACGATCCATGTATTTCCCAGGATTTCCAGCACCAGTTGTAACAACTTTTACACCTTCTTCAATCACCAGGTCAACAATGTCATCCGCGAATGGGGACAAAAGCATGATATTTACACCAAAAGGTTTATCTGTAATAGACTTCACTTTATCAATGTTAGCCTTTACAACTTCTTTTGGAGCGTTCCCGCCACCAATGATTCCAAGACCACCGGCATTTGATACTGCTCCAGCCAAGTCACCATCAGCGACCCATGCCATCCCACCTTGGAAGATTGGATATTTAATATTCAATAGTTCAGTAATTCGTGTTTGCATTATACCTACCTCTTTTTTCGCTTAAGTAATAGTTTGAGTTCGAAAGATTGTTTCTTTGAGCCTCAAACTATTACCTAAACAAGAGAGAATATCTTTCGATACTCTCATCTATCATTATTTTGTTTTTTCTTCTACGTAAGCGACAAGATCACCAACTGTAGACAATCCTTCTTCAGTTTCGATTTGGATATCAAAAGCATCTTCGATTTCAGAGATCACTTGGAACAAATCCAATGAATCAGCTTCTAAATCTTCGAATGTAGATTCAAGAGTTACTTCTGATGGTTCTTTACCAAGTTCTTCAACGATAATTTCTTGTACTTTTTCAAATACTGCCATGACAGGCCTCCTTAAAAAATAATATATAAATTTTTAAAATGTGTTTCCACATGTTTAACTAGATTGTAACAAGAAGTGTGCCCCATGTCAAACCTCCACCGAATCCTGTAAGAAGAATTTTTTGACTTCCATCCATCTTGATTCGATGATTCTCGACACACTCTGATAATAGAATGGGGATACTAGCAGCACTAGTGTTCCCATATTCCATCATATTTGCTGGGATCTTCTCTCTAGAGACACCCAGTTTTTTTGACATCTTATCTAACATTCGGTCATTCGCCTGATGTAAAAGAAAATAGTCAATCTCTTCTACTTCCATAGAGGCGTCTGCTATAATCTTTTGAATGCTTTTCGTGACATCACGAACAGCAAAATCAAAAACTGCCCGTCCATCCATCGTCAGATATCTTCGATCGGTAACTTCCTCTGAATAAGGGGAAGACAGACCCACATAGCAAGACTCAAGACTAGCTCCTCGGCTACCATCCGTAAAAAGACTTTCAGCTAAAAACGATTTTTGTTCGCTCGCTTCAAGCAAGACACCGCCAGCTCCATCTCCAAAAAGTACTGAAGTAGAGCGATCTGACCAGTCTAATACTTTTGAAAGCGTCTCACTACCGATCACAATCCCTCGCCGGTACATCCCTGAAGAAATGTATTTTTCAGCAGTGGCTAATGCAAATACAAACCCGCTACATGCTGCAGTCAGGTCAAAAGCAAAGGCTCGAGAAGCTCCAATATTAGCTTGTACTCGGGCTGCAGTCGATGGCATTAAGCTGTCTGGAGTAATCGTAGCCACAACGATAAAATCAATTTCTTCAGCGTCTAAGTTTGCTTTTGCTAATAATCTTTGTGCGACAACTGTTGCAAGATCACTGGTCGTCTCATCTCTTGAAATGTGACGACGAAGAATGCCTGTCCGACTACTGATCCATTCATCACTTGTATCCATAATCTCAGCTAAATCATCATTCGATACGACTTGGTCAGGTACATAATGAGCAACTTGACTAATTTTAGCAAAGACCATTATTTAATTTCCTCCAAGAAACGATACAGATTTTGCAATCCTTTTTGCATCACTTTCTTCTCTTCGGGACTCATATCTCCAATAATCTGGTTGACCATCCGTTTATGGAATTGCTGATGAAGTCGATAAAGTAGACGACCATTCTTTGTTAAACTCAAGTGTACAACCCGGCGATCAACTTCAGATCTTCTTCTTTCGATATACCCTTTGCGCTCAAGATTATTCAAACTTGTCGTGACAGTCCCCAAAGTCACCATCAACTCCCGTGAAATATCACTCGGGGTTGCATTCGGTGTCGAACCAATCACGTCGATCGTATGCATTTCTTTAATAGAAACATCTTTAAATCGACTTGCTCTTAGGCTCGTCTCCTCGATAACCAAAACATTATTAAAGATGGATGTTAAATAGTCATTAACTAATTGGTAATTCAAAACTCCACCTCCTAATTTTACTTTGATAGTCAAATTTTATCAAAAATGAAAATAATTTGCAAGCATTTTTTCATAAAACATAGAAAAAATACAAATTTATTTTCCTTTAAATTGTGGCCGACGCTTTTCAGAGTAGGCAATAACCCCCTCTTTAAAATCTTCTGTAAATGCTAGTTTCTTTTGCAAATTTAATTCAAGATTCGCATATTGGTCCCATTCTTTCAAGAAGGCTTCCCAAACCATTTCTTTCATGGCAGCATAAGAATTTGAAGATCCTCTTCTTAATTTTTTAAGCAATTGATCAACTGTTTTCTCAAGTTTTTCAGATTCACAAACGCGGTAAGCTAGGCCATATTCCGATGCTTTTTCTGCGGTCAAAGCTTCACCAGTCATTACTAAATGAGTAGCCCGAGACATACCAATAGCTTTTCCTAATAAGAATAACCCACCCGCATCTGGTGCTAAACCAACCCCAACAAAGGCTTGAATAAATTTAGTACGATCACTAATAATACAAAAATCAACAGCTACTGCTATGTTGGCCGCCGCTCCTGCGACCGCTCCATCAGCTACCATAATAACCGGCTTAGGTAATTGCTTAATCTTCTTAGAAATAGTATTAACTAATTCAGCAATTAAAACAAGAGACTCAATGTCATCTGCATCGACTGCGCGTTTCATTTCACTCAAATCTCCACCAACTGAAAAGATTTTCCCTTCTGCTGATAGAATAATGAATTTTACTTCCTCATTTTTTTCTGCATCTTCCAAGGCAGCTAAAATTTCCTGACACATTGGAATGTTAAAACCATTGGAAACTTCAGGACGATTTAAAGAAATTGACGCGAGATCGTTTTCAACAGAATACAAAATTGTTTCAAACATCACAGACTCCTTTTATTTAAATATAAAATATTTTGATATTAAAACTTTTTAATTATAACATATCATACCATAAAAAATAAGAATAGTAAAATATATCTATAAGATGTAACAAAATTGTAAAATTTGAATCATGACAATTTCTAGCCTCATAAGATCCACCTATTCTATGCCCTATTTATAAATACATTGTATCAACAACTGAAGTTTGGTATAATGTACTAATGAAACTATTAAGGAGAAAATATGAAAGTAACTAAATTCGGTGGAAGTTCTCTAGCATCAGCTCCACAATTAAAAAAAGTACTTGATATCATTAAAGATGATCCAGAAAGAAGATTTGTAGTTGTATCAGCTCCAGGCAAACGCAACGCTGAAGATACAAAAGTAACAGACGCTCTGATCCGGTATTATAAAGAATTTACTTCAGATAAGGATGTCACACAAACACAACAGTGGATTATTGAACGTTATCGTGCCATTACAGAGGAATTGGGTCTCAAAGATTCTATTATTCAGGAAATTGCTGAAGATATCTATGATTTAACAAATTTACCTAAAAAAGGGAATCCATTTACATACGATGCATTCCTAGCAGCTGGTGAAAATAACAATGCTAAACTCATTGCTGCCTATTTCAATCAAAATGGATTAGAAGCAAGATATATCCATCCAAAAGAAGCAGGAATTACGGTCACTGCAGAACCTTCCAACGCTCGTATTTTACCATCTAGTTACGATAAAATTGAAGAACTAAAAGATTCAAGTGAAGTGATTGTCATTCCAGGTTTCTTTGGTGTTACTCAAGATGGCGACATTTGTACATTTTCTCGTGGTGGATCTGACATTACAGGATCGATCATTGCAGCAGGTGTAAAAGCAGACTTATACGAAAACTTTACAGACGTAAATGGTATCTTTGCAGCACATCCAGGTATTATTAAACACCCACATTCTATTCCCGAATTAACCTACAAAGAAATGCGTGAATTAGCCTATGCTGGTTTTTCAGTCTTGCATGATGAAGCACTCGTTCCAGCATACAGAGGTAAAATTCCATTAGTTATTAAAAATACAAATAATCCAGACCACCCTGGAACCCGCATTGTTTTGGAACATTCAAATGATCATGTGACTGTTGTAGGAATTGCAGGTGATTCAGGATTCGTTAGTATTAACACTACAAAATACCTTATGAACCGTGAAGTCGGTTTTGGTCGAAAAGTCCTTCAAATTTTAGAAGATCTCAATATCAGTTGGGAACATATGCCAACAGGAATCGATGACTTGTCCATCATTTTGCGTTCTCGTGAACTGACTCCAATCAAAGAACAAGAAATTTTAAAACAATTAACGCAAAAGCTCGAAGTTGACACAGCCGAAATTGAACATGATCTTTCCATCATTATGATTGTTGGTGAGAAAATGAAGAGTCAGGTAGGGGTTACTGCCACTGCAGCCAAAGCACTATCAGAGAATGAAGTGAATATTCAAATGATCTCGCAAGGTTCTAGTGAAGTTTCCATCATGTTTGTTGTAAGTAAAGATCAAGAAGAAAAAGCAATTAAAGCCTTATATCAAGCATTTTTCCCAAATAACTAAATAGAGAAAAGCTCCGTTAACTAAACGGAGCTTTAATTAACATTAAAATGAAAAGTAAAAAAAGAGATCAATTACTTGATCTCTTTTATTCTATACTCCGCCAGTAGGACTCGAACCTACGACATCATGATTAACAGTCATGCGCTACTACCAACTGAGCTATGGCGGAATAAAGCTAAGCGACTACCTTATCTCACAGGGGGCAACCCCCAACTACTTCCGGCGTTCTAGGGCTTAACTGCTGTGTTCGGCATGGGTACAGGTGTATCTCCTAGGCTATCGTCACTTAACTCTGAATGATTAAACATTCAAAATTGAACATCTATATTCTAACAAGTTAACCTTTCGTTGTCAATATCTTCTGACTCTTTGGATAAGTCCTCGAGCTATTAGTATTAGTCCGCTCCATTGCTCACACAACTTCCACTCCTAACCTATCTACCTGATCTTCTCTCAGGGCTCTTACTGATATATAATCATGGGAAATCTCATCTTGAGGTGGGTTTCACACTTAGATGCTTTCAGCGTTTATCCCTTCCCTACATAGCTACCCAGCGATGCCTCTGGCGAGACAACTGGTACACCAGCGGTAAGTCCACTCTGGTCCTCTCGTACTAGGAGCAGATCCTCTCAAATTTCCTACGCCCGCGACGGATAGGGACCGAACTGTCTCACGACGTTCTGAACCCAGCTCGCGTGCCGCTTTAATGGGCGAACAGCCCAACCCTTGGGACCGACTACAGCCCCAGGATGCGACGAGCCGACATCGAGGTGCCAAACCTCCCCGTCGATGTGAACTCTTGGGGGAGATAAGCCTGTTATCCCCAGGGTAGCTTTTATCCGTTGAGCGATGGCCCTTCCATACGGAACCACCGGATCACTAAGCCCGACTTTCGTCCCTGCTCGAGTTGTAGCTCTCGCAGTCAAGCTCCCTTATACCTTTACACTCTGCGAATGATTTCCAACCATTCTGAGGGAACCTTTGGGCGCCTCCGTTACCTTTTAGGAGGCGACCGCCCCAGTCAAACTGCCCGTCAGACACTGTCTCCGTAGATGATGAACCTACCGGGTTAGAGTGGCCATAACACAAGGGTAGTATCCCAACAACGCCTCCATCGAAACTGGCGTCCCGATCTCTATGGCTCCTACCTATCCTGTACATGTGGCACAGACACTCAATATCAAACTGCAGTAAAGCTCCATGGGGTCTTTCCGTCCTGTCGCGGGTAACCTGCATCTTCACAGGTACTAAAATTTCACCGAGTCTCTCGTTGAGACAGTGCCCAAATCATTACGCCTTTCGTGCGGGTCGGAACTTACCCGACAAGGAATTTCGCTACCTTAGGACCGTTATAGTTACGGCCGCCGTTTACTGGGGCTTCAATTCATACCTTCGCTTACGCTAAGCACTCCTCTTAACCTTCCAGCACCGGGCAGGCGTCACCCCCTATACATCATCTTACGATTTAGCAGAGAGCTGTGTTTTTGATAAACAGTTGCTTGGGCCTATTCACTGCGGCTGACTGAAAGCCAGCACCCCTTCTCCCGAAGTTACGGGGTCATTTTGCCGAGTTCCTTAACGAGAGTTCTCTCGCTCACCTGAGGCTACTCGCCTCGACTACCTGTGTCGGTTTGCGGTACGGGTAGAGTATGATTAACGCTAGAAGCTTTTCTTGGCAGTGTGACGTCACTAACTTCGCTACTAAACTTCGCTCCCCATCACAGCTCAATGTTATAGAATTAAGCATTTAACTCAATTCACACCTCACTGCTTAGACGTGCACTTCCAGTCGCACGCTTTAGTTAGCCTACTGCGTCCCTCCTTCACTACATACTCTAGTACAGGAATATCAACCTGTTGTCCATCGGATACACCTTTCGGTCTCTCCTTAGGTCCCGACTAACCCAGGGCGGACGAGCCTTCCCCTGGAAACCTTAGTCTTACGGTGGACAGGATTCTCACCTGTCTTTCGCTACTCATACCGGCATTCTCACTTCTATGCGTTCCAGCGCTCCTCACGGTACACCTTCTCCACACATAGAACGCTCTCCTACCATACCTATAAAGGTATCCACAGCTTCGGTAAATTGTTTTAGCCCCGGTACATTTTCGGCGCAGGGTCACTCGACTAGTGAGCTATTACGCACTCTTTGAATGAATAGCTGCTTCTAAGCTAACATCCTAGTTGTCTGTGCAACCCCACATCCTTTTCCACTTAACAATTATTTTGGGACCTTAGCTGGTGGTCTGGGCTGTTTCCCTTTCGACTACGGATCTTAGCACTCGCAGTCTGACTGCCGACCATAATTCATTGGCATTCGGAGTTTATCTGAGATTGGTAATCCGGGATGGACCCCTCACCCAAACAGTGCTCTACCTCCAAGAATCTTAATGTCGACGCTAGCCCTAAAGCTATTTCGGAGAGAACCAGCTATCTCCAAGTTCGTTTGGAATTTCTCCGCTACCCACAAGTCATCCAAGCACTTTTCAACGTGCCCTGGTTCGGTCCTCCAGTGAGTTTTACCTCACCTTCAACCTGCTCATGGGTAGGTCACATGGTTTCGGGTCTACGACATAATACTATTCCGCCCTATTCAGACTCGGTTTCCCTACGGCTCCGTCTCTTCAACTTAACCTCGCATCATATCGTAACTCGCCGGTTCATTCTACAAAAGGCACGCTCTCACCCATTAACGGGCTCGAACTTGTTGTAGGCACACGGTTTCAGGTTCTATTTCACTCCCCTCCCGGGGTGCTTTTCACCTTTCCCTCACGGTACTGGTTCACTATCGGTCACTAGAGAGTATTTAGGGTTGGGAGATGGTCCTCCCAGATTCCGACGGGATTTCTCGTGTCCCGCCGTACTCAGGATACTGCTAGGTATAAAGACTATTTCGAATACGAGGCTCTTACTCTCTTTGGCTGACCTTCCCATGTCATTCTTCTATAATCTTTAAGTCCACATTGCAGTCCTACAACCCCGAAGAGTAAACTCTTCGGTTTGCCCTCCTGCCGTTTCGCTCGCCGCTACTCAGGCAATCGCTTTTGCTTTCTCTTCCTGCAGCTACTTAGATGTTTCAGTTCACTGCGTCTTCCTCTACCTATCCTTAACAGATAGGAGTACTAGCCATTAGCTAGTGGGTTCCCCCATTCGGACATCTCTGGATCGTCGCTTACTTACAGCTCCCCAAAGCATTTCGTCGTTTGTCACGTCCTTCTTCGGCTTCTAGTGCCAAGGCATCCACCGTGCGCCCTTATTAACTTAACCTTATTTTTGGTCTTGCGACCTAAACTCTTTAAATATTTACAGCGTTTCGGTTTATTTTCTTGTTACTATTTGATATAGATATTCAATTTTCAATGTTCAATCTTAACACCCTTACAGTGTTAATGGAGCCTAGCGGGATCGAACCGCTGACCTCCTGCGTGCAAAGCAGGCGCTCTCCCAGCTGAGCTAAGGCCCCACAAGACCTCTCAAAACTAAACAAGACCAACGTACAGGTTTCCATTTCCTTAGAAAGGAGGTGATCCAGCCGCACCTTCCGATACGGCTACCTTGTTACGACTTCACCCCAATCATCTATCCCACCTTAGGCGGCTGGCTCCTTACGGTTACCTCACCGACTTCGGGTGTTACAAACTCTCGTGGTGTGACGGGCGGTGTGTACAAGGCCCGGGAACGTATTCACCGCGGCGTGCTGATCCGCGATTACTAGCGATTCCGACTTCATGTAGGCGAGTTGCAGCCTACAATCCGAACTGAGACTGGCTTTAAGAGATTAGCTTGCCGTCACCGACTCGCGACTCGTTGTACCAGCCATTGTAGCACGTGTGTAGCCCAGGTCATAAGGGGCATGATGATTTGACGTCATCCCCACCTTCCTCCGGTTTATTACCGGCAGTCTCGCTAGAGTGCCCAACTCAATGATGGCAACTAACAATAGGGGTTGCGCTCGTTGCGGGACTTAACCCAACATCTCACGACACGAGCTGACGACAACCATGCACCACCTGTCACCTCTGTCCCGAAGGAAAACTCTATCTCTAGAGCGGTCAGAGGGATGTCAAGACCTGGTAAGGTTCTTCGCGTTGCTTCGAATTAAACCACATGCTCCACCGCTTGTGCGGGCCCCCGTCAATTCCTTTGAGTTTCAACCTTGCGGTCGTACTCCCCAGGCGGAGTGCTTAATGCGTTAGCTGCGGCACTGAGTCCCGGAAAGGACCCAACACCTAGCACTCATCGTTTACGGCGTGGACTACCAGGGTATCTAATCCTGTTTGCTCCCCACGCTTTCGAGCCTCAGCGTCAGTTACAGACCAGAGAGCCGCTTTCGCCACCGGTGTTCCTCCATATATCTACGCATTTCACCGCTACACATGGAATTCCACTCTCCCCTTCTGCACTCAAGTTAAACAGTTTCCAAAGCGTACTATGGTTAAGCCACAGCCTTTAACTTCAGACTTATCTAACCGCCTGCGCTCGCTTTACGCCCAATAAATCCGGATAACGCTCGGGACCTACGTATTACCGCGGCTGCTGGCACGTAGTTAGCCGTCCCTTTCTGGTAAGTTACCGTCACAGTGTGAACTTTCCACTCTCACACTCGTTCTTCTCTTACAACAGAGCTTTACGATCCGAAAACCTTCTTCACTCACGCGGCGTTGCTCGGTCAGGGTTGCCCCCATTGCCGAAGATTCCCTACTGCTGCCTCCCGTAGGAGTCTGGGCCGTGTCTCAGTCCCAGTGTGGCCGATCACCCTCTCAGGTCGGCTATGTATCGTCGCCTTGGTGAGCCGTTACCTCACCAACTAGCTAATACAACGCAGGTCCATCTCTTAGTGATGCAATTGCACCTTTCAAATCAACATCATGCAATGTCGACTTTTATGCGGTATTAGCTATCGTTTCCAATAGTTATCCCCCGCTAAGAGGCAGGTTACCTACGCGTTACTCACCCGTTCGCAACTCTTCCGCTCGGTGCAAGCACCAAGCTTCAGCGTTCTACTTGCATGTATTAGGCACGCCGCCAGCGTTCATCCTGAGCCAGGATCAAACTCTCATTAAAATAATTGTTTGTCTTAAACTCATTCTGTCACTGACAGATTTATTGTTTTTTTATTGTTCAGTTACTATAACCTTAGTTATAGCGCCCTGCACATTGGTTCGTCTTGTTCAGTTTTCAAAGGTCTTTGTCGCTCTC
>NZ_JVEE01000046.1 GCF_001073155.1 Streptococcus parasanguinis | reverse complement strand
CTATGTCAGTCGAAGAAGTGCTTTACAGCGCCATGGAAGATTTTTACATCGACATCATGATTGGCGCTGGGGAGAGCAGCCGGAGTGTCCATTTGGACCTTCCTCCTTTCACCTTGATTGGGGCGACGACCCGAGCTGGTATGCTGTCCAATCCCTTGCGTGCTCGCTTTGGGATTACGGGGCACATGGAATACTATGAGCAAGATGATTTGACAGAGATTGTCGAGCGGACCGCCGAGATCTTTGAGATGGAAATTACCCACGAGGCTGCCGAAGAGCTTTCTCTTCGTAGTCGGGGGACCCCTCGGATTGCCAACCGTTTGCTCAAACGGGTGCGCGATTTTGCTCAGATCATGGGCGATGGCTTGATTGACGATACCATCACGGACAAGGCTCTCTCTATGCTAGATGTGGACCATGAAGGGCTGGACTATGTCGATCAAAAGATCCTGCGCACCATGATTGAGATGTACGGCGGTGGCCCGGTCGGGCTTGGGACTCTATCGGTCAATATTGCTGAAGAGCGAGAGACCGTTGAGGACATGTATGAGCCTTACTTGATTCAAAAAGGCTTTATCATGCGGACCCGGACAGGGCGCGTGGCGACCCGCAAAGCTTATGAACACCTGGGCTATCCCTATAATGGAGACTAGAAGAAGATGCTGACGGAAGAAACAATAGTAGAACAGATCCAAGCGGATCCGGAGATGATGACTGTCTTGGCCGTTATTCGAGATCTAGACTTGGCAGATGCCTGGTTAGCAGCGGGCGCGGTGCGCAATTTCGTCTGGAACCAGCTTTCTGGCAGACCAGGGTTTGATGCGACGACAGATCTGGATCTGGTCTTTTATGACCCTACGATCAGTTATGAGGAGACTCTGCAGATCGAGCAGGAATTAAAGAAGACCTATCCCCAGTACGCTTGGGAAGTGAAAAATCAAGTCTACATGCACCAGCATAGCCCGGGGACAGCTCCATATCGCAGTGCCTGTGATGCGGTTTCCAAATACCCCGAGCAGTGTACGGCACTTGCAGTTCGCCTAAGGAAAGATGGTCAGCTAGAGCTCTTTCTCCCTTATGGGACAAAGGATATCGAAGACTTCATCGTTCAGCCGACTCCACATTTTTTAGCCAGCCCAGAGCGTTTAGCGGTTTATACAGAGCGGATGAAAAAGAAGGATTGGCAGAGTAAATGGCCTCCATTAGAGGTTCGTTTTCCAAAATAGAAAAACAGATCAGATTTGAAAAAGGAATCTGATTTTTCTTTAAAATGATGGAGCCACTTTGTCATCTTTCTGTCACATTTTTGTTATAATAGTAATAGTATGCTGGTTTTCCATAGTGGAAAGCCAAGAGCTCAGCTAGGTTGGGCAGTCCGAACAAGGAGTTAGGTGGAATCATGAAAAAAATCGTCTTTGTCTGCTTAGGAAATATTTGTCGGAGCCCCATGGCGGAGTTTGTCATGAAGGACTTGACGGATCAGTATGAGATTGAAAGTCGGGCCACCTCTAGCTGGGAACACGGCAATCCCATCCATCGGGGAACCCAGAAAATCTTTCAACAACACCAGGTCCCGTATAATCCGGCTAAGACTTCCTTACAGATCAAGGAAGAGGATTTTTACAACTTTGATTTGATCCTAGGGATGGACGAAAACAATGTAGCAGATCTGAAGCGAATGGCTCCTGCAGGAACAGAATACAAGATTCATCTTTTTGCTGCTGAAAGTGTGCCAGATCCGTGGTATACCGGTGATTTTGAGGAGACCTATTCCAGAGTCCTGAGTGGCTGTAAGGCTTGGTTAGATCAGTTAGCAACTTCTTAAGAGTTTGATATGTGAGAGAATACAGAATATGAAAGAATTTTATGAGACTTATAAGGTCTATCTGACGCGAAAAAATTTAGAAATAGCAGCATTAGTCGTGATTATTCTATCTGCTTTGCTGGTTTTCCTTTCAGCCATTCCAGGTCAGGGCGTCTTGACCTTGGACAAGGGGGCGATCCGTTACGACGGAAGTTTGGTCCGTGGCAAGATGAATGGCAAGGGAACCGTCACCTTTAAAAATGGGGATACCTATACAGGTAACCTCGTCAACGGCACTTTTAGTGGTTATGGAAAGTTCAAGTCTAAGGATGGATGGACCTATGAAGGGCAGTTTGTCAACGGCCAGCCGGAGGGCAAAGGCACCTTAACCACAGAAGCCAACGTCGTATACAAAGGAACATTCAAGCAGGGGATTTATCAAAATGCGCATTAAATGGTTTTCACTAGTCCGTGTTACAGGACTCTTATTGGTATTGCTTTACCATTTCTTCCAAAAAGCCTTTCCTGGAGGCTTCATTGGGGTAGATATTTTCTTCACCTTCTCAGGATTTTTGATTACAGCGCTCTTGATCGATGAATTTGCGCGCAAGCAAGGAATCGACTACCTGGCATTCTTGAAACGGCGCTTTTACCGGATCGTACCACCCCTTGTCTTTATGGTCTTGGTCGTGATGCCCTTTACCTTTATGGTCCAACGGGACTATGTGGCTGGTATTGGGACTCAGATTGCGGCGGTCTTCGGTTTTGTGACCAATTTCTTTGAGATGGCAACGGGTGGTAGTTACGAAAGTAACTTCATTCCACATCTCTTCCTTCATACCTGGAGTTTGGCCCTAGAAGTGCATTACTATGTGCTCTGGGCACTTTTGGCATGGTTCTTGGCTAAGCGGGCTAAGACGGTTGGGAAATACCGAGGTATGCTCTTCCTGGCATCCAGCGGGCTCTTTCTCTTCCCCTTCTTGTCCATGTTCATCCGTGCCTTTCTGACAGCCAATTTCTCTACCATCTATTTTTCTAGCTTCACTCACATCTTCCCCTTCTTTGCAGGATCATGCCTAGCAACGGTGACAGGGATTGCCAATGTCAGCCCGAACTTTACAAAGCTGGTGCAGTCTTGGAGCATGAAAAAGACCTTATCGGTCTTGGGTGGAAGCTTTGCCTTCTTGTTTGTGCTCAGTCTTTTCTTGCCATTTGATAGCTTGTGGACCTATCTGTTTGGCTTTTTAGCAGCGACAATCGCAGCTTGTGCCATGATTCTGTCGGCCCGCATTCTCCATGAGAAGACGCCAGATAAAAAAGAACCAGCCATCCTCAATTTCTTGGCAGATACCAGTTATGGTGTCTATCTTTTCCACTGGCCTTTCTTTATCATCTTCTCTCAACATTTGGGAAATATGATGGCAGCCCTTGTGACGACGATCGTTTCCTTGATTCTAACGGCTCTGTCCTTCTATATTTTGGAGCCAACCATTGCAGGCAAGGAACCTCGGGTCTTTGGTATGAAGATGGATCTCAGTTTTTTGACCAAGCCGATCTTTTACCTCATGATTCCACTGGCTCTCTTGATGGTCGGAATCTCCGCCTTTGCACCAACCGTCGGAGCTTTTGATGAGAGTTTGGTGGTGAGTGGGCTCAATCAAGCAGACAGCAAAATGCAGGTTACACGGACGCAGGTGGACAATGCAACTGCAACAGACTATAACGTCTCAAATGGTGTGACCATGATTGGTGATTCGGTTAACTTGCGAGCGCAGGACTACCTAACCAAAGCGATCCCGGGCATCCAGATCGATGCAGTGGTGAGCCGTCAGTTGGAAAATGGAATGAAGGTCTTTGAGACCGATATCTCCAATAAAGTTCTCCTAAAAAATGTAGTCATTGCTCTAGGAACTAATACCGTGAGCAACTACAAAGAGTTGCTGGATCAGTACGTTGAAAAACTTCCAAAAGGCCGTCGCTTGATCCTTGTGACACCATATGATGGTCGATATGCCAACGATCAGTCCAGTGAATCGGTTCAAACCCGACTTTATGAGTTGGAACTAGCTAAGAAATACGACTATATCACCATTGCGGACTGGTACCAAGTAGCAATTGAAAATCCAAATATTTGGGTGGGAACAGACTCTGTTCACTTCAATATGGAAACCAATGGTGGAGAACTCTATGCTCAAACAGTCAAAGAAGCTCTTGACAAGGCTGAAAAAGGTCCAGTTAAGAAGTAAAAATGCTTCTCTGAAACTGAAACAAAACAAATCCTAACAAAATAAAACAAAAAGCAACTTTTTACTTGTAAAAAGCTGCTTTTTTTAGTAAGATTAAGAAAACGCTTACAAAAATCAATTGAAAATATCACTTTGTGAAGAAAAAATTTTTTTAATTATTTTTTCACAATTTTGCTAGATAATTGCTTTCACAGCAATAGGATTGATAAAATTTTCACAAACTTCAAAAAAATCTTTGTGAAAGTTGCTTGGAAGTGTTTACAAAAATCTCAAAATAGAGTACAATTATATTGTGAAATAATTAACAAATCGAAATTTCTTACACTATTCTTGAAAATTTCCGAAAACATGAAAAAGTTCTAGAAAAGGATAAGGGTTTCAAACATTGGAGGAAAGCATCAAATGGCTGATAAAAAAACTCTCTCACCTGAAGAAAAGAAACTCGCTGCTGAAAAGCATGTAGACGAGTTGGTGCAAAAAGCGCTTGTGGCGCTTGAAGAGATGCGCAAATTGAACCAGGAGCAAGTGGACTACATTGTAGCGAAAGCATCTGTGGCTGCTCTTGACGCACACGGTGAGCTCGCTCTTCATGCTTATGAAGAAACTGGTCGTGGTGTCTTTGAAGACAAGGCGACTAAGAACTTGTTCGCTTGTGAACACGTAGTAAATAACATGCGTCACACCAAAACAGTTGGTGTCATTTCAGAAGATGACGTCACTGGTTTAACTTTGATTGCTGAGCCAGTCGGAGTTGTCTGCGGGATCACACCTACAACCAACCCAACTTCAACAGCAATCTTTAAAGCCTTGATTTCATTGAAAACACGGAACCCTATCGTCTTTGCCTTCCACCCATCTGCTCAAGAATCATCTGCTCATGCGGCACAAATCGTACGCGATGCGGCAATTGCAGCTGGAGCACCTGAGAACTGTGTGCAATGGATTACCCAACCTTCTATGGAAGCAACTAGTGCCCTTATGAACCATGAAGGAGTTGCGACCATCCTTGCGACCGGTGGTAACGCGATGGTAAAAGCCGCTTATTCTTGTGGAAAACCAGCTCTTGGGGTAGGTGCCGGAAACGTTCCTGCTTACGTTGAAAAATCAGCCAATATCCGCCAAGCAGCACACGATATCGTCATGTCTAAATCATTTGACAATGGTATGGTCTGTGCGTCTGAACAAGCGGTTATCATCGATAAAGAAATCTACGATGAGTTTGTTGAAGAATTCAAATCTTACCACACTTACTTCGTTAACAAAAAAGAAAAAGCCCTTCTTGAAGAGTTCTGCTTTGGTGTAAAAGCCAACAGCAAAAACTGTGCGGGTGCGAAATTGAATGCGGACATCGTTGGGAAACCAGCAGCATGGATCGCTGAACAAGCTGGCTTCTCTGTACCAGAAGGAACCAATATCCTTGCGGCAGAATGTAAAGAAGTTGGCGAAAAAGAACCGTTGACTCGTGAAAAATTGTCACCAGTCATCGCTGTCTTGAAATCTGAAAGCCGTGAAGACGGAATTAACAAAGCTCGCCAAATGGTTGAATTCAACGGTCTTGGTCACTCAGCAGCCATCCATACTGCTGATGAAGAATTGACCAAAGAATTTGGTAAAGCAGTTAAAGCTATTCGTGTGATCTGCAACTCTCCTTCGACTTTCGGTGGTATCGGGGATGTTTACAATGCCTTCTTGCCATCATTAACACTTGGATGTGGTTCTTACGGACGCAACTCTGTTGGGGACAACGTTAGTGCCATCAACCTCTTGAATATCAAAAAAGTCGGACGCCGGAGAAATAACATGCAATGGATGAAACTTCCTTCAAAAACATACTTTGAACGTGATTCAATTGAATACCTACAAAAATGTCGTGACGTTGAACGTGTCATGATCGTTACAGACCACGCTATGGTAGAGCTTGGTTTCCTTGATCGTATCATCGAACAGCTTGACCTTCGTCGCAACAAGGTGGTTTACCAAATCTTTGCAGACGTAGAACCAGATCCAGATATCACAACTGTTGAACGTGGTACAGAGATCATGCGTGCCTTCAAACCAGATACGATCATTGCTCTCGGTGGTGGATCACCAATGGATGCGGCCAAAGTAATGTGGCTCTTCTACGAACAACCAGAAGTGGACTTCCGTGACTTGGTACAAAAATTCATGGATATCCGTAAACGTGCCTTCAAGTTCCCATTGCTTGGTAAGAAGACTAAATTTATTGCGATCCCAACAACATCTGGTACAGGATCTGAAGTAACTCCATTTGCCGTTATCTCTGATAAAGCCAACAATCGTAAATACCCAATCGCAGACTACTCATTGACTCCAACAGTTGCCATCGTAGACCCTGCCTTGGTATTGACAGTTCCAGGATCTGTTGCAGCAGACACTGGTATGGACGTCTTGACGCACGCGACAGAAGCTTACGTATCACAAATGGCTAGCGATTTCACAGATGGTCTTGCTCTTCAAGCTATTAAACTTGTCTTTGAAAACTTGGAAAGCTCAGTCAAGAATGCGGACTTCCATTCACGCGAAAAGATGCACAATGCGTCAACCATCGCAGGTATGGCCTTCGCCAATGCCTTCCTCGGTATTTCTCACTCAATGGCCCACAAGATCGGTGCGCAATTCCACACCATCCACGGACGGACCAATGCCATCTTGCTTCCATACGTTATCCGCTACAACGGTACACGCCCAGCCAAGACAGCTACATGGCCTAAGTACAACTACTACCGTGCAGATGAAAAATACCAAGATATCGCTCGTATGCTAGGACTTCCATGCTCTACTCCAGAAGAAGCCGTTGAAGCTTACGCAAAAGCTGTATACGAACTCGGTGAACGCTGTGGTATCGAAATGAACTTCAAAGCACAAGGCATCGATGAAAAAGAATGGAAGAAACATTCTCGTGAATTGGCCTTCCTTGCTTATGAAGATCAATGTTCACCAGCTAACCCACGTCTTCCAATGGTAGACCATATGCAAGAAATCATCGAAGATGCTTACTATGGTTACAAGGAACGTCCAGGACGTCGTAAATAAGACACTAGAGAACAACTGATGTTTATCAGCTACCCCCTACTCTTTCGAGTGGGGGGATTTTTGATGGTATTTTCAAATTTTATGCTGACTATGGAAATTGTAAAATCGACTTTATCTTGGCGATTTAGAGTTGGAATTCTCTTTCTTTCATAGAAAATTAGACTTTTTTCAAAAATCTGTGCTATTTTTATAGCATTGCGAGCTAATTTATGTTACCCTATAATGTGTGAATCTGCTTGTAGTTGAAGGGTTATGATAGCTTTTCAGTTATAGGAAACAAATAATAAGGAACTTAGAAAGGAGGCCATCTCATATGGAGTTAGAAGGTGAAGTGCAAGGAAGACAAGATCAGGCACAGAAAATTATTGACATGCCCCAACGAGATCAGGGAACTTCCACTTCAGAAAATCAGCCATCATCTGCTTCGGTGGTCTCCATGTATGGGCAGGAAAGGCCTGGTCAAAGTAGTGGGCATTCGTCTAGTATTTCTAGTCTCCATCAGCAACTGGCAGGAGCATCTGGGACCCAGACTATTCAATTGCGGGAGGAATTGGTGCTGGCAGTAGCACAGAATGCTTCAGCGCAAGCCACTGTCTTTGAGGCAGAGGTCAAGGATAAACTGGAAGAGGCCAAGGAGATGGTTTCCCATAAAGTCGCTGAGGTGTCTCAAATGGCCCACAGTATGGCTCAATTTTTAACAGACGCAGAAGTGGAGCAACTATTAGGGGAGTTCTCCATGGATACTTGTTGGGACCAAGCAGTAGAGGCGGAGAACCTCGCCCAAGCAAAGGCCTACTCTACTCGCTTGTCAGATTTGGCGGGTCAGTTGGAGGCTGCATCAGCTCAATTGGTGGACTTGGACAAGGGACAAGCGACGGCCTTTGATTTTTCATAAGTAGGAGAAAAAAATGTTAGAGATCCTGGGAGAGGACAGAGAACGAATTGAGGAGCTCCATCGAGAGATTAAAAAGGAGCAAGAGCGGATTGCGATCCGAAGTTTGATTGCAACGCAAAAAGCCTTGATGATGTTGGAAGGGATGAGTTTGCAGGTAACCTTGGGCGGTCAATCCGAAAAGATGCGCTCTTTTGCTACAACGACCCTGGTTAGTGATTTGAAAGATGGATTTACAGGAGGAGCAGCGGACGCGGTAGAAATAGCACTGAAATCAGTGAAGAAGCCGATTTTATTGAGTCCGATTAAGGGAGGTATGTGATGTACCATTCAGGAAATAGTGAATTAGAACAACTAGAAGATCGACATTACCGCTTCAACCAGAAACTGAGCGAGTTGGAGTGGGATTATGCGGATATGCGTATGGATGTCCGCCAACATACAGAAAATTTAGTGGACTGGCTAAGTGCTCTGCATTTTCAAGCGCCAAGTGCGGAGGCCCAAAGTGGCTTGGAGCGTTTATTTGCCTTGCAAGAAGAGTTTGAGGCAGAACTCAAGCGCTATGAAGAGCGCTTAGAAGAAGAGCGTGAGCGCGAACAGCAAGAGTACTACAAGCAACGTCAACAATTAGAACAAGGTGATTGAAACATTCCTCTGGTAGAGATAAGAGGAATGTTTTTGTTTGCTCAAAAAACTTTTTAAAATATGCTTCGAACCATTGTAAACGCTTACTCTATATGTTATAATATCACAAAGAAATATACAGAACATGGTTTTATCAAACCAACAAAAAGGAGTCGCTTATGAAAGCTGCAACCTATGTATCTGCAGGCAATCTGCAACTGCTGGATCAAGCTCATCACCCACTACTTCAAACTCTCAGAAGTTAAAAAAAGCCTATGATGTCTTTAAACATGTAGGTGAAAGCCATGCACTCAAGGTCATTATCGAAAATGATATCAGTGAATGAAGTGGCAACTAATGTTTGTTCATAGTTTTTTTAGTAGGGCTGGGAGGTAACTTCTAGCCCTTTTTCAGAGGATTAAGAGATGAGAGATATAAAAAGTGAAATTGGGAAAAAACTAAGACGATTAAGAGAAGAAAAGGGGATGACGAGAGAAGTACTTTGTAATGATGAAAGTGAATTAACAGTTCGTCAGTTAGTACGTATTGAAAAGGGAGAGTCTTTGCCTAGCTTAAAAAAATTAGAATATATTGCGAATATGTTGGGTATTCCAGTGTCGAATATTGTAGATCATGAAAAAGCGGTATTGCCTCGTAGATATCTAGAATTGAAATTTCTAGTTACTCATTTTATGACATATGGGGATGAAGAACGGATAAGACTAAAGGAATCTTATTTTGATGAGATTTACGAATCGTATTTTGAAGATTTACCAGAAGAGGAACAAGTTGCTATTGAAGCTGTAGATGCAGCGTTAAATGTTTTTTCAACTGAGAAAGCTGAATATGGAGAAAATTTGATTGAGGAATATTTTGGGCAATTGATGACTAAAAAAGAATTTTCTCAAAATGATCTATTAATCATCAAATTATTTTTGTTCAAATGTCTCGCGAGAGCCAAGGATAAAAGAGATGCTATGGTTTTAGTTGATAAAATGATTGCTACCAAAGATTCATCTGATAAAACGAGCCTATATTTAATAACCAGAAATTTAATAGCGATGACTTCTATTTTATATCAAGATGAAGATTATGAGCAGTTGGGTCCATATATAGATGAATTGGATAAATTGGTACAAGAAACTCAATATTTTCAACAAAAGCCGGGTATAGATATGATGAAAGGAACCTATGCATTCTACGTGGAAAAAGACATAGAAAAGGCAAAAGTATTTTATCACCAAGCAATGGTTTGCGCTCATTCATTTGGCGAATTTGATCTTGAAAATAAAATAAAAAAAGAAATGGAAAAACATTTTAAAAAATGAGGACGTGACATTTATGTCATGTCCATTTTATTTTTAAAGTGATACCATTGTTATTGAAGGTGAAGTGGGAATAATAATTAGGTAGGGAAGATAATTATAACTATTACAGGAGGATGAAATTATCATGTATAAATTATAATTTTCACTTCATATTTCTTGTAAATAGCCTATTATAGTCTTATAATATAAGTGCAGAAAACGATTACATAAAGAGAAAGGTGTGATCTTATGAAACGGTTTTGTTATCATCGTGAATTCTGGATGGACTTCCATTTCTGGATCTTGGTCTTGCTTTTAGCGGCTGTAGCTTTGACGATGCGGTCTCCGCTTTCGGTAGTTAGCCTGGCTTATCTTGCTTTTGTTGGGATTTTGATCCTTCTTCAGGTCTTTCAACCAGCTGTATCGACACGTCAGTATCCAGAAGGTAGCTACCACTTCAATTGGACCTTTTATCGGGATACCCGACTGTATATCAATCTCTTTTTATTAGCAGGTCTCTTGGCGGGCCCAATGGCTTCATCGGATATGGTCTATTGGATCTTGCTTGGAGCCGTCGTCGGTTCTATCGGCTTTGTATTTGTCGTAAAGGAAAAAGCGACTCAAAAGATGGCCTAGGGAATCACCATGTGTTAGATCTCTGAAACTAGTTTCAGAGATCTTTTTATTTTGCCCTAAAATGTGAAACTATAATCCGATTGCACGATTAATATTGTAAGCGCTTTAAAAATAGATTATAATCAATTTACAAGTACTCGAGTTGCCTTATTATCAAAGGAGAAGGAGTTATGTCAAAGATTACAAAAGATGAACTGATTGAACAAATCAAAGATGGCATCATTGTTTCTTGTCAAGCTCTCCCTCATGAACCGCTCTATACAGAAGCAGGAGGAGTCATTCCTCTCTTGGTCAAAGCGGCTGAGCAGGGTGGAGCTGTCGGAATCCGAGCCAATAGTGTCCGGGATATCAAGGAAATCAAGGAAGTGACCAAGTTGCCGATCATTGGGATTATCAAGCGTGACTACCCACCGGAAGAACCCTTTATCACGGCTACCATGAAAGAAGTCGATGAGCTGGCAGCTTTGGAAATCGCGGTTATTGCGCTTGATTGTACCAAGCGGTCGCGTCATGATGGGCTTTCGATTAGTGACTTTATCCATCAAGTCAAAGAGAAATATCCAGACCAACTCTTGATGGCTGATATTTCGACTCTGGAAGAAGGATTGACAGCTGTCGAAGCGGGAGTGGACTTTGTCGGAACGACCCTTTCGGGCTATACGGACTACAGTCCAAAGGTTGATGGTCCAGATTTTAAACTGATCCATAGTCTCTGCCAAGCAGGAGTAGATGTCATCGCAGAAGGCAAGATCCACTACCCTGATCAGGCCAAGAAAATCCATGATCTCGGGGTTCGTGGTATCGTCGTAGGTGGCGCCATTACCCGACCAAAAGAGATTACAGAGCGCTTTGTCGCAGCCTTAAAATGAGAAAACAAAATAGTAGATTGAAGGAGGAGGAGACCGAATAGAGAGTAGTCGAATCTGAAACATGAACAAGAATAGGCGTCCTCATTGAGGATAACCCCCTGTAAGAGTAATCTTACCGTAAATTGTGAGGAGAAATCACATGAAAATGAAAAAAGTATTGTGCTCGTTGGTAGCTGGTGCAGCTCTTCTAGCACTCGCAGCTTGTGGCTCTGGCGGAGGATCAAAATCAGAATCTTCTGGTGGAAATTCTGGTAAAACAGAAATCACTTGGTGGGCCTTCCCAGTCTTTACTCAAGAAAAAGCAGAAGATGGTGTCGGAACCTACGAAAAATCAATTATTGCAGCTTTTGAAAAAGCAAATCCAGATATCCACGTGAATTTGGAAACGATTGACTTCAAGTCAGGTCCTGAAAAGATCACAACGGCTATTGAAGCAGGAACTGCTCCAGATGTGCTCTTTGATGCACCTGGACGGATCATTCAGTATGGTAAAAATGGAAAATTGGCTGATTTGAACGATCTCTTTACAGAAGATTTTGTCAAAGATGTCAATAATGAAAATATCATTCAAGCCAGCAAGGCAGGCGACACAGCTTACATGTATCCAATTAGTTCAGCACCATTCTACATGGCGATGAATAAGAAGATGCTCAAAGATGCAGGCGTGTTGGATCTTGTCAAAGAAGGCTGGACGACAGACGACTTTGAAAAAGTATTGAAAGCTTTGAAAGACAAAGGTTACACACCAGGATCACTCTTCAGTAATGGTCAAGGTGGAGACCAAGGAACTCGTGCCTTCATTGCCAACCTTTATGGCGGTTCTGTTACTGATGAAAAAGTAACCAAGTATACAACCGATGATGCGAAATTTGTCAAAGGTTTGGAAAAAGCTTCTAAATGGATCAATGATGGCTTGATGATGAATGGTTCTCAATTCGATGGAGGAGCAGACATCCAAAACTTTGCGAATGGTCAAACTTCTTACACCATCTTGTGGGCGCCTTCACAAAACGGTATCCAAGCTAAATTGTTGGATGCAAGTAAGGTCGAAGTAGTAGAAGTGCCATTCCCATCTGACTCAGGCAAGCCAAAATTGGAATACCTTGTCAATGGATTTGCAGTCTTCAATAATAAAGATGAAAAGAAAATTGCTGCTGCTAAGAAATTTGTACAGTTCATCGCAGACGACAAAGAATGGGGTCCAAAAGATGTTGTGCGTACAGGAGCCTTCCCAGTTCGTAGTTCATTTGGTAAGTTGTACGATGACAAACGGATGGAAACCATCAGCACTTGGACAAAATACTACTCACCATACTACAACACAATCGACGGTTTTGCAGAAATGCGGACCCTATGGTTCCCAATGTTGCAATCTGTTTCAAACGGGGATGAAAAAGCAGAACCAGCTTTGAAGACCTTTACTGAAAAAGCAAACGAAACCATTACGAAAAAATAATCAGTCTATGAAGCAAATCTAAGTCTTTCATAGAAATGAGAATATGCAGGCCCTTTCGAATCCGTAGCTCTCTATTTGGAATGGAACGAAGGGGTCTTCATTCTTTCTGAATCTTCTTTTCTTAAATCGTAAGATATGTTTAGAAAAGAAAATAGAAAAAGAACACTAGGAGGTGCCTTACTGTGAAGGTAAACAAAATCCGAATGAGGGAGACACTCGTTTCCTACGCATTCCTAGCACCCATTTTAATCTTCTTTACGGTCTTTGTCCTAGCACCCATGATCATGGGCTTTGTGACAAGTTTCTTCAACTATTCTATGACATCCTTTAAGTTTGTCGGTTTAGAAAATTATTCCCGCATGTTTGCGGATAAGGTCTTTGTGAAGTCCTTGATCAATACCGTCATCATCGTTATCGGATCGGTTCCGATCGTCGTATTGTTCTCCTTGTTTGTGGCTTCTCAGACCTACCATCAAAATGCGATTGCGCGTTCCTTCTATCGTTTCGTCTTCTTCCTTCCAGTTGTTACAGGGAGTGTAGCGGTAACGGTTGTGTGGAAATGGATCTATGATCCACTATCAGGGATTTTGAACTTTGTATTGAAATCTGGACATGTCATCAACCAAAACATTTCTTGGTTGGGGGACAAACACTGGGCTTTGATGGCCATCATCATTATTTTGTTGACCACTTCAGTTGGTCAACCGATTATCCTCTACATCGCTGCTATGGGAAATATTGATAATTCCCTCGTAGAAGCCGCGCGTGTGGATGGTGCGACAGAATTTCAAGTTTTCTGGAAGATCAAATGGCCAAGCTTGTTGCCAACAACCTTGTACATTGCCATCATTACGACCATTAACTCTTTCCAATGTTTCGCCTTGATCCAATTGTTGACATCCGGTGGTCCTAACTACTCAACGAGTACCCTTATGTACTACCTCTATGAAAAAGCCTTTAAACTCTCTGAATACGGTTATGCCAACACCATGGGTGTCTTCCTTGCGGTGATGATTGCCATTATCAGTTTTGCGCAATTCAAGATCCTCGGAAACGACGTAGAATACTAAAGAAAGGAGCCTCAGATGAAACCCACACAAAAGAAACCCATCACTGCCTTTACAGTGATTTCAACGATCATTTTGCTCCTTTTGACAGTCTTGTTCATTTTCCCATTTTATTGGATTTTGACAGGGGCCTTTAAGTCTCAACCAGATACCATTATGATCCCACCTCAATGGTGGCCAAAGACACCAACCATGGAAAACTTCCAACAGTTGATGGTACAAAACCCAGCCCTACAATGGTTATGGAATAGTGTCTTCATCTCCCTTGCAACCATGCTTTTGGTGTGTATGACCTCTTCCTTGGCAGGTTATGTCTTGGCGAAGAAACGCTTCTATGGGCAACGAATTCTCTTTGCTACCTTTATCGCAGCCATGGCCCTTCCGAAACAAGTTGTCTTGGTTCCATTGGTACGCATTATCAACTTTATGGGAATCCACGATACTCTTGCAGCGGTTATTCTACCATTGGTTGGATGGCCATTCGGGGTCTTCTTGATGAAGCAATTTAGTGAAAACATCCCAACAGAACTCTTAGAATCTGCTAAGATCGATGGTTGTGGAGAGTTGCGGACTTTCTGGAGCGTTGCCTTCCCAATTGTCAAGCCGGGATTTGCAGCCCTTGCCATCTTTACCTTTATCAACACCTGGAACGACTACTTTATGCAATTGGTAATGCTGACCTCTCGTCAAAACTTGACTATTTCACTAGGGGTTGCGACCATGCAGGCTGAAATGGCCACAAACTATGGCTTGATCATGGCTGGGGCAGCCCTAGCTGCAGTGCCAATCGTTACGGTCTTCCTGGTTTTCCAAAAATCCTTCACACAAGGGATTACCATGGGAGCGGTCAAAGGATAAGTCGTCCGCTTGGACAAACGATAGTTGTGTACAGATCGGTTTTCTAGGCTGAGAAGTATCGAAAGGATGAGAATATGATATTTGATGATTTAAAAAACATCACCTTTTACAAAGGAATCCACCCCAATCTGGATCAGGCCATTGACTTTCTCTATGAGCATCGGAAGGATTCTTTTGAATTGGGGAGATACGATATTGATGGGGATAAGGTCTTTCTCGTCGTTCAAGAAAATACCCTCAACAAAGCAGAAAATGATCGCTTTGAACACCACAAAAGATATGCCGATTTGCATTTATTGGTAGAAGGGCATGAGTTTTCGAGTTATGGATCTCGTGTGACAGGTGAGGCTATCGCATTTGATGAAGCATCGGACATCGGTTTTGTCCATTGCCAGGAGTCTTATCCGCTTCATCTAGGCTATCATAATTTTGCGATTTTCTTTCCAGGGGAGCCTCACCAGCCCAATGGCTATGCAGGGCAAGAAGATATCGTGAAAAAATATCTATTTAAAATTGCGATCGATTGATCACGTTAGAAAGGAGTGCCTATGTCATCTAAGGGGGCAGGATTGATCAAAACCGTTTTTAACACGGACAATGTAGTGATGCGTATCAGTGAAAAGATCCTCGACTTGGTAACCGTTAATCTTTTATTTGTGCTAAGTTGTTTACCCGTTCTCACGATTGGAATTGCGAAAATTAGTTTGTATCAGACCTTATTTGCCATTAAGCACCAGCGTCGTGTTCCGGTGATTCGTAGTTATGCGAAGGCTTTTCGGGACAATTGGAAAATAGGCTTGCAACTAGGAAGTTTAGAACTGATTGTTGCAGGTATTTGTCTCTTTGATTTATTCTTATTTTGGGGGCAAACTTCCCTAGCTTTCCAAGCTTTGAAAACCATTTGTTTAGGCCTCTTTCTCTTTCTTGTGTTGATCTTATTGGCTGCTTATCCTATTGCGGCCCGCTACCAATTGGATTGGAAAGAGTGTTTGCAAAAAGCCATGATTGTGACAGGCTTGCATTTTCCTTGGTTCTTTGTCATGGGAAGTGCTCTCTTGCTTCTATGTATGGCTCTTGCAAGCTCGGTTTTAGCTTTCCTATTGGGGATCATGATCTTTTTCTTGTTCGGCTTTTCAAGCTTGGCTTTTGCACAAGTTGGATTAATGGAAAAGATTTTCGCCCAGTACCAAGAATAGAATGAATTCATTAGTGACAAAAGGAGAAAAAATGTCAGATTTAAAAAAATATGAAGGAGTCATCCCCGCTTTTTACGCCTGCTATGATGACCAAGGAGAAATTAGCCCGGAGCGGGTACGTGCGCTGGTAGAATATTTTATCGCGAAAGGTGTGCAGGGCTTGTATGTCAACGGATCCTCTGGCGAATGTATCTACCAGAGCGTGGCCGATCGCAAGCTGATCTTGGAAGAAGTGATGGCAGTAGCTAAAGGGAAATTGACCATCATTGCTCACGTAGCCTGCAACAACACCAAGGATAGCGTGGAATTGGCACGACATGCGGAAGAATTAGGAGTGGATGCCATTGCGGCCATTCCACCGATCTATTTCCGCTTGCCAGAATACAGTGTGGCCCACTACTGGAATGAAATCAGTGCAGCCGCACCCAATACAGACTTTGTCATCTACAATATCCCGCAATTGGCAGGGGTCGCTTTGACACCGAGCCTTTACAAGGAAATGTTGAAAAACCCACGGGTGATTGGGGTCAAGAATTCTTCGATGCCTGTTCAGGACATTCAAACCTTTGCTTCTTTAGGAGGCGACGACCACATCGTCTTTAATGGTCCGGATGAACAATTCTTAGGTGGCCGTCTCATGGGAGCGCATGCTGGGATCGGTGGCACCTATGGTGCGATGCCAGAACTTTTCTTGAAGCTCAATCAGCTGATTGCTGAGAAAGACTTGGAGACTGCGCGTGCCTTGCAGTTTGCTATCAATGACATTATCGGAGTCTTGACGTCTGCTCATGGCAATATGTATGCGGTCATCAAAGCGGTTTTGCGCATCAATGAAGGTTTGGACTTGGGATCTGTTCGCTCCCCTTTGACGCCAGTAGTAGAAGCGGATCAAGAAGTGATCCAACGTGCTGCTCAACTCATTCAGGACACAAAAGCCAGATTCCTTTGATCAAAGGAGGTCTAGATGAATCCATATGTTGTAATTGATATCGGAGGGACCAGTATCAAGTATGGTTTAGCCGATGCAAAAGGGCAACTCCTAGAGACCCATGAAATGCCAACGGAGGCTCAAAAAGGAGGACCTCACATTCTTAACACAACAAAGGAAATCGTAGCCCGTTATTTGAAGAAGCATCCCTTGGCAGGGGTGGCGATTTCTTCGGCCGGAATGGTAGATCCTGATAAGGGAGAAATCTTTTATGCTGGCCCACAAATTCCCAACTATGCAGGCACCCAATTCAAAAAGGAAATCGAAGAGACCTTTCAGATCCCTTGCGAGATCGAAAATGATGTCAACTGTGCCGGTCTCGCAGAGGTCACTACAGGCCATGCAAAAGGATCGAACAATGCTGTTTGCCTGACGATTGGGACAGGGATCGGTGGTTGCCTCTTGCTCGATGGTCAAGTCTTTCATGGCTTTAGCAATTCAGCCTGTGAGGTTGGCTATCTTCATTTGCCAGACGGTGCCTTTCAGGATCTAGCTTCAACGACGGCTTTAGTCGAGTATGTGGCAGAACATCATGGTGATCCTGTGGAACAGTGGAATGGTCGCCGGATCTTCAAGCAGGCAACAGAAGGAGATAAGATCTGTATGGCTGGAATTGATCGAATGGTGACCTACCTTGGCAAAGGACTAGCCAATATCGTTTATGTGGTCAATCCAGAGGTCATTGTTCTTGGAGGGGGGATTATGGCTCAGGAAGCCATCCTGAAACCTAAAATCTATCAAGCCCTGTGTGCCGAACTGGTTCCTAGCCTAGCAGATAAGATCCGTTTGGAATTTGCCCACCATCAAAACGCCGCAGGTATGTTGGGGGCCTACTACCACTTTAGACAAAAACATGGAACATAAAACAAGTCGCGCTGGCGACTTGTTTTTGATTCATCAAAAAAAGCATGAAAGATGAAGAAAACCTGATCTTTCATGCTTTTTAAATAGGGAGACCATATTAAGATTTTCGAGAACGTTGATTAGAAAGTTTTTTGTTTTCCCAGTAGCTATTAAAGACAATTTCCTTTTGTTCTCGGCTTTTATTAAGGAAATGAGCATAGATCAAATCGACCACAATGAGGAGTGGTAAAATAGCAGAAATTCGATCGATATAGGTACTACTAGGAAGAGGTGCGGCCGGTAACACTTCTGTGAATCCTTGGTGGATGGCAGCCGGGTTAGCCGTCACAAGAACCGTTTTAGCCCCTTTTTCTTTGGCGTCCAGGAGACTGTCTGTAATGGAGTTGGTGCCTCCTGACAATGAGAAACCGATGACTAAACAAGAGGAATCGAGAATACTGGTCGTCCAAGCAAAGCCATCTTGATCAGTCAGGGCTTCACAAACGACGCCCAGTCGCATAAAGCGCAATTTCATTTCTCGAGCGACTAAACCGGAACTACCGATCCCGAAGAAATAGACTCGGTCTACTTGACCGATTAGTTCAGCGACCCGATCTAATTGGGAATCTTTTACCAGACTTTCAGTGACGTTACTGATATGGTGGTAGCGTTGCAAGACGCTCAGCGTCAGCTCGTCATGCTCTTGCACCTGTTTTTGATTTTTGGTTTCTTCGTTAAAGTGATAGACAAATTCCCGATAGCCGGAAAAGCCACATTTTTGAGAGAAACGCGTTAAAGCCGCCTTTGAAACATGGAGTAACTCTGTTACACGAGAAGAGGACAGGGAGTGCTGTCGTGCTTCGGATGATAAAAAATATTGGGCAATGTCGCGTTCCATATCTGTTAACTCAGCTTCATGGCTGGCGATAATGGCGCGTAAATCTTGATCTTGTTTCACAGCAATCCTCCTTTCTCACGAGATGAAATAACAGGATACTCCTATAATATATTACACATTATAACATGGGTAACCGCTTTATTCAAGTAAAAGAAATCAAGAAATACTGAAACTAGGAACAGGATAGGAGAAAAGAAGAGAACGCTACCAAACTTGAAACTAAGGTCTTATTTGTTGTCCACAATTTTCTGAAAATTCCCGGTTGGGTCTGAACAAACGATATGAATTGTGGTATAATTTAAGATAATTGTACTGTTGTTGGAAGAACAATAGTTGAATAAGGAGGTGTGACGATGTCGAATGCAACACTCGAGATGATGCAAGAGATCGAGCAAGCTGCTCAGGGCGTGATCGTAGGCTATGAAGCTCAAGTTGAACAAATCCGAACGGATTCGCGCGATCGACTTGCAACAGTGGCACAGCATTACGATGAGGAAACCAAGCAATTGGTCACAGAGGCAGAAAAAAACGCCCAGGAAAGACTCGTCCGTTTAACGAAAGATCTGGAAGAAACGGTTGCGCGCAATGATGCCAAGGTACAAGAGGCGATGACCGACAAGCGAGCTGGGTTAGTTGAAGCCATTGTAGAAAAGGTGGTAGCAAGCTATGGCCGTTAGTCAGATGCAAAAACTGTCCCTCATCTTGCCCAAAGATGACTTGGACAGTCTCCTACTAGCGCTACAGTCTGAGGCAAAAATCCAGATTTATGACCTCAGTGAGCATGAAGAATGGCAGGCTGCCTTTGAGGCAAATACCTTGTCTCAACCCTTGACAGAGGACAATCGTCAAGCCTTGGTAGAGCTGCAAAAACGTCAAGAACAAGTTGAAAAAATGATTCAGACTCTGGAGCCCTACATGCCTGAGAAGAAGGCCCTGCAAGCTCTGAAGGAAGAACCCTTAAGCTTGTCTTTTGATGACTTGCAGGCCCACGGGATGATTCGAGATGAGGATCTTCTATTGACCAAGTTGAAACGCCAATTGCGCGTGTTAGACAAGGCTCGCCAGAAGATTGCGGATGCAAAGGGTGAGATAGAGCGCTTAGAAAAATGGCGACCGTTAGAGGTGACGCCAGCTGCCCTCGCTACTTTTCACTATGTGCATGGCTTGATCGGGACCATCCCAAATAGCGATACAGACGCTGTTCGTTCTTCCTTAAAAGCTCATCCAGAGCTGGAGTTAGAAGAAGTCTTTACGTCTGAGACTGAACACGGCTATGTCATCTTGTATCGTTCGGGAGACCGTGTAGCTGTTCAGGAGCTTCTGGAAGACCATGGGTTCAAAGAATTGGACTATGAAGAAGAGCAAGTCCCAGCCGCTTACTTGGATCGCCTAGAAGGGGAAATCAAAGAGCAAGAAGCTGTAGTTGCAGCAACCCTAGCCGAGTTACAAAACTCCCAGAAGGAGCTGGACCAGCTCAAGTACCAGATGGATTACTTGCTGAGTTCGGGAGCTCGGGAGGAAGCCAAGTCGCTTCTTGCCAGCACGCAAAGCTTGGTAGCTCTAGAGGGTTGGATTGAAACCTCCCAAGTGGCCTCATTGCGAGACTTCTTGCAAGAAGGTTTTGGTTCTCGGGTCTTACTAGAGACGCGCGATGTGACGGAAAAAGATTGGGATGACGTTCCGATCCAGTTGCGAAATAATGCCTTGGTAGAGCCCTTTGAATTAGTCACAGAGATGTACGCCCTGCCTAAGTATTACGAGAAAGATCCGACACCGATCGTTTCTCTCTTCTACTTTGTTTTCTTTGGCATGATGGTCGCAGATATCGGTTATGGACTGTTGCTAACGGTAGCGACAGGCTTTGCCCTTAAAGCCTTTAAGCTCAAGCCTAGTACAGCGAAGAACCTTCGTTTCTTCAGTCTCCTTGGAATTTCAGTTGCCCTTTGGGGTGTGGTCTATGGCTCTTTCTTTGGATTTGAGATGCCTTTTGCCCTGATCAGTACGACCAGCAACGCCATGACCATCCTGATCCTCTCAGTGGTCTTTGGTTTTATCACCGTCTTAGTGGGCCTCTTCCTAGGAGGAATGAAAAATGTTCGCCTCAAAGACTACACGGAAGCCTATAATGCTGGCTTTGCTTGGGTCTTGATCCTACTTGGTTTAATGCTTCTAGCAGTAGGCAATATCTTGCCAGGGATGAGCCTTTTAGTTCCGATTGGCAAGTGGCTGGCTATTTTGAATGCCATTGGGATCTTGATTGTTTCCATTGTCAGTGCCAAGAAGCTGTCCGGCTTAGCCTCTGGTCTCTTTAACCTCTACAATGTTAGTGGCTATGTTGGAGACTTAGTCAGCTTCACCCGTTTGATGGCTTTGGGCTTGTCTGGAGCGAGTATCGGTTCGGCCTTCAACCTCATTGTCAATCTCTTTCCACCGCTTGGACGGTTTACGGTAGGGCTTGTGCTCTTTATCGTCCTCCATGCCATTAATATGTTCCTGTCCTTCTTGTCAGGATATGTGCATGGAGCCCGTCTGATCTTTGTGGAGTTCTTCGGTAAGTTCTACGAAGGAGGAGGCAAGCCATTTCGTCCTCTCAAACCTTCTGAACGCTATATTAAAACAAAAAAATAAGTATTATCTTTAATAAATAGGAGTATATTCATGGAATCTTTAGCATCATATTTTTCAGCCCATGGGGGCGCCTTCTTTGCAGCATTTGGTGTGGCGATCGCCGTTGCACTTAGTGGAATGGGATCTGCCCTTGGGGTTGGTAAAACGGGTCAAGCAGCAGCAGCGCTCTTGAAAGAACAACCTGAAAAATTTGCCCAAGCCTTGATTTTGCAATTGTTGCCAGGTACACAAGGTTTGTACGGTTTCGTTATCGGGATCTTGATCTGGTTGCAAATTAAGCCAGATATGCCACTTGAAACAGGGGTTGCTTACTTCTTTACAGCTCTTCCAGTTGCGATCGTTGGTTATTTCTCAGCAAAACACCAAGGAAATGTTGCGACAGCAGGGATGCAAATCTTGGCCAAACGCCCTGAAGACATGATGAAAGGGGTTATCCTTGCGGCCATGGTTGAAACCTACGCCATCTTGGCCTTCGTTGTGTCCTTCCTATTGACCCTACGCGTCGGCTAAGAGCTAGCTTTGATGGATTCGCCTCGCGAGGCGAAAAACACAAGACGCATGCAATAGGAGAAAAACGATATGGATGAACAAACCCAATTAAAGGATTCGATCTTGGCCCAAGCCCATGAAAAAGGGCGTAAACTCTTAGAAGAGGCCAAGGAAACCATCCTAAAAGAAGAGACTGCGCAAGAAGAGCGTTTGATTCAAGATAAACTCAATCAACGCTCCGAGCAGCTCAAGCGGATTCAACGTCAATTGCAACGTGAAACCCAACAAATCGAAAATAAAAAACGCCAATCAACCCTTGTCACCAAGCAACGCGTCTTAAAGGATCTCTTTGCAGATGCTTATGAAGCGATGGTGGCTTGGCCCCTTGAAAAGGAAATGCAGTTTGTAGATGCGGTCTTAGATCGCTATCAGGGACAAGTTGTGACCCTGACCTTCGGTGCGGTGAGTGCTAGCAAATTTGATTCAGCAGCTCTCGAGAGATTGAAGCAGACGCATCAGAATGTGACAGTTGCAGATGCAACAATCCCAGCTCAAGCAGGCTTTGTCTTGTCGGTTGGGAAGATTGATGACAACTATCTCTACCGTGATTTGGTGGATTCCATTTGGGAGCAAGAAAGCTACCAGATGGCAGCCAGCATTTTCACAGATGAAGAGAACTAGGAGGTTGCAATGAGCGAACGGACCTATTCTCAAGTCAATACAGGAATCAGCGTACGTGAGGCTAGTTTTGTCAGTCCCAGTCAATTCGAGCAGTTGCTTGCAAGTCCCTCAAGCGAGAGCCGAGAAGGCTTGCTACAAGGAACACCTTATGCTTTAGACAGCCACGAGATCAAGGATTTATCAGCCCTTGAAGCCCGCCTGATGGCAGCCTTGTTGGCAGAATACCAATGGGCTTTTGAGGTAAGCCCTCAGCCAGACTTGGTTAGCCTGTTTACTTTGAAGTACACCTATCATAATCTCAAGGTTTATCTAAAACACAAGGCGACAGAGCGCAAGTTGGGGCACTTATTGATCCCTATCGGTCCTTATTCTCTCGATGTGCTCGAGCATTTGGTGGCGACCTTTTCTGCGGAGCATTGTCCGGCCTTTATGGCGGAAGAAGTGGCTGCAACCTGGCAAGAATTCCAAGACTATCAGGACTTGCGGGTCCTCGAAATCGGGATGGACTTAGCTTATTTTAAACACCTGAGATACTTAGGGGACAGCCTAGATCATCCGATTCTGAAGCAGTTGGTGGACGTGACCATTGACTTTTACAATGCGATTACAGTTAAGCGGGCCTTGGATCAGCAAAAACCGCATAGCTTTATGCACCAATTGCTCTCAGATGAAGGGAGCCTCAGTGCCCATCAGGTGATCGACCTGCTAGAATCCGGTCAGTGGTTGACCTGGTTTTATCAAGTCAATCCGCTAGAGTACGATCTCGCTTTAGAGACTTATGAAGAAAAGATGCGCACCGGTCAACTAAAGACCGTAGAGTTGGAGTATTTAGAGAGTTTGGTGAAATTCAGTCTTCTAGACGCTGGCCGTTTTGAAGTTGATGGACCACTCCCTCTTGTTCGTTATCTTTACGGAAAAGAGTTAGAGGTGACCAACCTTCGTTTGGTCCTCTCTGGTTTGGACAATGGTTTTCCGCTAGCAGACATCAAAGAAAGGATGAGACCGATTTATGGACAAACAGACCTATAAAATCGCCGTTGTGGGCAATCGGGACGCCATCCTTCCTTTTCGCCTGATTGGCTTTCAAACCTATCCGGTCACAGAGCCACAAGAAGCGATCAATACCCTGCGAAAACTCAGTCGGGAAAACTTCGGGATTATCTACCTGACAGAGGATATTGCTCAGGCCATTCCAGATACAGTGGCGTTTTACGACCAGCAGCTGACACCGGCTCTGATTCTTATCCCGACCCATAGAGGGACTACGGGACTGGGCCAACAGCGGATTCGTGATAATGTCGAAAAAGCAGTAGGACAGGATATTTTATGAGAACAAATGAATTTGGCCAAACGATTGGCGATGCACTGCCGGATTTTACTCCGGGGCGTCTGCCAGCTATTGAGCGGATTGAAGGTCGCTATACCGTGATCGAGCGCCTCTCAAAAGAAAAACATGGAGCAGATCTTTATCAGGTCTACGGGCCGGACTCTCCAGCAGCGATGTGGACCTTTCTATTCAAAGGCCCTGCCCGCAATGAAGAGGAGTGGGACCACCTATTAGATGATCTCATGACAGCCCAAGGTCGCTTTTACTATGCGATTGTAGACAAAGATTCAGGCAAGGCTTTGGGGACTTTCTCTCTCATGCGGATCGATCAAGCCAATCGGGTGATCGAAGTCGGAGCAGTGACCTACTCACCAGCGCTCCAAAAGACACGCATGGCTACAGAAGCCCAGTATCTCTTAGCGCGCTACGTGTTTGAAGATTTAGGATACCGCCGCTATGAGTGGAAATGCGATGCCTTAAACCAAGCATCTCGCAAAGCAGCTGAGCGCTTAGGGTTCACCTATGAAGGCTGTTTCCGTCAGGCTGTTGTTTATAAAGGTCGTACCCGTGATACAGACTGGTTGTCTATCATTGACCAAGAATGGCCAGCTATCAAACAGCGCTTCGAAGCTTGGTTGGATCCAAGCAATTTCGATGCCAATGGCCAACAAAAGCAAGCTCTAAGAGAGATAGCACAAAAGTAAAACAAAGAAACAAAGGATTCCCAGGAGGAATACATGACTCAAGGAAAAATTATCAAAGTTTCCGGTCCCTTGGTGGTTGCATCAGGGATGCAGGAGGCCAATATCCAAGACATTTGCCGGGTCGGCGATCTTGGTTTGATTGGCGAAATTATTGAGATGCGGCGGGATGAAGCCTCTATCCAAGTATATGAAGAAACATCTGGAGTCGGTCCAGGAGAACCGGTGATAACAACTGGAGCTCCCCTTTCTGTTGAATTGGGACCAGGATTGATCTCTCAGATGTTTGACGGGATCCAACGCCCCTTGGAACGCTTTCAAGAGGTTACTGCCAGTGACTTTTTGGTTCGTGGGGTGCAAGTTCCGAATCTAGATCGGGACACCAAATGGGCCTTCGAACCAAGTGTGACAGAAGGGACAGAAGTGGTCGCTGGAGACATCGTCGGTACCGTTCAAGAGACCAATATGGTGGAACACCGCATCATGGTGCCTTTTGGTGTGAGTGGACGTGTGACCAAGATCGCAGCAGGTTCTTACACAGTGGAAGAGCCGGTCTATGAGATTGAGCAGGCAGATGGTAGCCTCTTTACTGGAACCCTGATGCAAAAATGGCCGGTTCGTCGAGGCCGTCCCTTTGCACAAAAACTCATTCCAGTAGAGCCTTTGGTCACCGGTCAACGGGTCATCGATACCTTCTTCCCTGTGACTAAGGGTGGAGCTGCAGCTGTTCCTGGTCCTTTCGGAGCTGGGAAAACAGTCGTGCAACACCAAGTGGCCAAGTTTGCCAATGTAGACATCGTGATTTATGTCGGTTGTGGGGAACGTGGAAATGAAATGACGGACGTTCTGAATGAATTTCCAGAATTGATCGATCCAACAACTGGCCAATCCATCATGCAACGGACTGTTCTGATCGCCAATACTTCGAACATGCCAGTAGCAGCGCGGGAAGCTTCTATCTACACAGGGATCACTATTGCCGAATACTTCCGTGATATGGGCTATTCCGTTGCCATCATGGCTGATTCGACATCGCGCTGGGCTGAAGCCCTCCGTGAAATGTCTGGTCGTCTAGAAGAAATGCCCGGAGATGAAGGTTACCCAGCCTATCTTGGTAGCCGGATCGCCGAATACTACGAGCGAGCCGGTCGGGTCAAGACGCTTGGAACTACTGCGCGCGAAGGTTCGATTACGGCGATCGGTGCCGTTTCCCCTCCAGGTGGAGATATTTCAGAGCCGGTAACGCAAAATACCTTGCGGATCGTTAAGGTTTTCTGGGGCTTAGATGCTCAATTGGCCCAACGTCGTCACTTCCCAGCTATCAACTGGTTGAGTTCGTATTCCCTTTACCAAGATGAAGTTGGTCGCTATATCGATTTACATGAACAAATCAGCTGGTCTGAAAAAGTGACCCGTGCTATGAACTTGCTTCAAAAGGAAAGTGAATTGCAAGAAATCGTTCGCTTGGTTGGTCTAGATTCCTTATCTGAAAAAGACCGCTTGACCATGAATGCGGCCAAGATGATCCGTGAAGACTACCTGCAACAAAATGCCTTTGATGAGGTCGATACCTATACCTCTTTCAGCAAGCAGGTGGCCTTGTTGACCAACATTTTGACCTTTGACCAAGAAAGTCAAAAAGCACTAGAATTAGGGGCTTACTTCACAGAAATCATGGAAGGAACCCTAGCTCTTCGAGACCGTATTGCCCGGAGCAAGTTCATCCATGAGGATCAGTTGGCAACCATTCAAGCCCTGAAAGAAGAAATCGTAGAAACCCTACACCAAATCGTCGCAAAAGGAGGAGTAGACAATGAGCGTAATTAAAGAATACCGTACTGTCAGCGAAGTTGTTGGCCCCTTGATGATTGTCGATCAGGTCGAAGGGGTTCACTACAATGAACTAGTAGAAATCAAGCTTCATGACGGAACGACCCGTCAGGGACAAGTCCTCGAAGTCCAAGAAGACAAGGCTATGGTCCAACTCTTTGAAGGATCTAGCGGGATCAACTTGGAAAAAGCCAAAGTCCGCTTTACTGGACGTCCCCTAGAACTCCCTGTGTCTGAAGACATGGTCGGACGCATCTTTAACGGGATGGGCAAACCCATCGATGGCGGTCCAGAGATTATCCCAGAGAAGTACTTGGACATTGATGGACAAGCCATCAACCCTGTTTCGCGGGACTATCCGGATGAATTTATCCAGACAGGGATCTCAGCCATTGACCATTTGAATACCTTGGTTCGGGGCCAAAAACTCCCAGTATTCTCAGGTTCTGGTCTTCCTCACAAGGAGTTGGCGGCTCAGATTGCTCGTCAAGCGACGGTTCTTAATTCTGAAGAAAACTTCGCTGTGGTCTTTGCGGCTATGGGGATTACCTTTGAAGAAGCCGAGTTCTTTATGAACGACCTTCGCGAGACAGGAGCCATTGACCGCTCTGTCCTCTTTATCAACCTAGCCAACGACCCAGCTATCGAGCGGATTGCCACGCCTCGGATCGCCTTGACCGCAGCAGAATATTTGGCTTATGAAAAAGATATGCACGTCTTGGTTATCATGACCGACATGACCAACTACTGTGAAGCCCTTCGGGAAGTATCTGCTGCCCGCCGGGAAGTTCCAGGTCGTCGGGGCTATCCAGGTTACCTTTATACTAACCTCTCAACCCTCTACGAACGTGCAGGACGCTTGGTTGGAAAGAAAGGATCTGTGACCCAAATTCCGATCCTCTCCATGCCAGAAGATGACATCACCCACCCCATCCCTGACTTAACAGGCTACATCACCGAAGGTCAGATTATTCTGTCCCGCGATCTCTATAATAGTGGTTACCGCCCACCGATCAATGTTCTTCCATCCCTTTCTCGTTTGAAGGACAAGGGTTCTGGTGAAGGCAAGACTCGGGAAGACCATGCGGCGACCATGAACCAGCTCTTTGCAGCCTACGCCCAAGGAAAACAAGCCAAAGAACTGGCTGTAGTGCTTGGGGAATCTGCCTTGTCAGATACCGACAAGCTCTATGTTAAATTTACGGACCGCTTTGAGCAAGAATACATCAACCAAGGCTTTACCACCAATCGGACGATTGAGGAAAGTTTGGATCTCGGTTGGGAGCTCTTATCCATCCTTCCACGAACAGAGCTTAAACGGATCAAGGATGAGATGATTGACAAGTATCTGCCAAACAAAGAGGATTAGCCTATGGCACGATTAAATGTAAAACCAACTCGGATGGAGCTCAATATTCTCAAAGAGCGCCTCAAGACAGCAACCCGGGGGCACAAGTTGCTCAAGGATAAGCGGGATGAACTCATGCGTCGCTTTATTGAAGCTGTGCGTGAGAATAATCGTCTGCGCCAAAAGGTGGAGGCAGCGCTGGTGGGCAATATGCAAGATTTCGTGATGGCCAAGTCCTTAGAGAGCGACCTCATGGTAGAAGAAATCTTTGCCGTTCCCACTCGAGAAGTGATGCTACACATCGAGGAAGAAAATGTCATGAGTGTGCGCGTGCCCAAGCTCCATGCTCGTATCGATAACCCCTACGGAGAGGATGAAGGGGACGTGGTTTATAGCTACCTCGCCTCCAACAGTCAAATGGATAGCACCATCCAAGAAATGGGGGATCTACTCCCTGATTTGCTCAAGTTAGCGGAAATCGAAAAAAGCTGTCAACTCATGGCAGATGAAATCGAGAAAACCCGCCGTCGAGTGAACGGACTCGAGTATGCGACCATCCCAGACCTCAAAGAGACTATCTATTATATCGAAATGAAACTCGAAGAAGCCGAACGCGCCAACCTCGTCAGAATCATGAAGGTCAAATAAGATACAAAGCCCGTAAAATGCAGAGTGAAAATAGGAAATTCTTGCAGTGAGCGATGCTCACAAGAGAATTTATCTTTTTCACCCAGCATTTAGGGCGTGTTCAATTCATAAGATACAAAGAGTTGTAGGCGTGTTCAATTGCTTAAAAAATACAAGAACCTCATCGAGGAACCGCTCCTTGATGAGGCTTTTTTTGCGCCCTCGAACTCTTCTTCCAGCACCCTATTTTTATGTTACTAGTTTGTAACAATGTGACAAGAAAGACGAAATGTTACAAGAAAAATACAGTTTTGTTAAATAGCCAAAAAGGCCTTTTATTATTTTTAAATTGTGATACTATAGTATAGTAGTTCATTTGTCCAAGAAAATCTTGAGCAAAAAAACAAAGAAAAAAGAGGATAAAAGATGAAATTAAAAGTTAATACGAAAGCCTTGATCGCTTCAACAGTAGCTCTTGCAGTGATTCCATTTACAAAAGCCACTGCAGAAACACTTGAAGATTGGGTAGCTCGCTCAGTAGATGAAATCAAACATGATATCCAACAAAGCGGTGAAAACCAACAAACTTATACCATCAAATATGGTGATACATTGAGTTCGATCGCAGAAGCACTTGGAATCGATGTTCATGTGTTGGCAAACTTGAACAACATCAGCAACATGGATTTGATCTACCCAGGTACTGTTTTGAAAACAACAGTAAATGATCAAAAAGAAGTAACTTCAGTTGAAATCCAAACTCCTCAAGCAGGTGCGACAGATGCAACCGTTGCAAGTGCTGACTTGACAACAAACCAAGTGACAGTTGATGATCAAACAGTCGCTGTCAACGATTTGTCTAAACCAGTCAATGAAGATAACAAAGCAGTTCCAGTTGCTCCAGCAGCAGAAGCTCAAGAAGCTCCAGTAGTTGCTGTCCCAGGAGCAGAAACACCAGCTCAACCTGCTGTTCCAGAAACACCGAACTACGGTGCTCCAGCTGTTAATGTTGAAACTCAAAACCCAGAAGCAGCAGCTGCCCCTCAATCTGCTCCAGCCCCAGCAGCACCTGCTGAAACAACACCAGCTGCGGAAGCAGCTCCTGCAGAAACACCAGTTGCTCCAGCAGAGGAAGCTCCGGCAGCACAACCTGCAGCAGTAGAAACTGCTGCTGCCCCTGAAGTGCAACCAGTAGCAGAAACCTCAACGAGCGGAAATACGATTCCAACTGATCCACACCTTAAATCACAAGCAGAAGCTTTCCGTCAAGAAATCGCTGCGAAATTCGGTATCACAAACATTGGTGGTTACCGTGAAGGGGATCCAGACGATCATGGTAAAGGACTTGCAGTGGACGTAATGGTTCCAACAAATTCAGAGCTTGGAGATCAAGTTGCACAGTATGCGATTGACAACATGGACCGTGCAGGTATCTCATATGTTATCTGGAAACAACAATTCTACATGCCAGTAAATAACATGTACGGACCAGCTAACACTTGGAACCAAATGCCTGACCGTGGTGGAGATACAGCAAACCACTATGACCACGTACATATCTCATTTTACGAATAAATAAAATTCAATCCAGAAACGTTGAACTAGGACGAGCTCCTAGTTCTTTTTTTGTAGGCAGAAAAAAGGCCGGAAGACAAACTTCCAGCCAGAGCTTCATTATAATATTTTATCGACTTTTTCTACCTGATAGAGAGCAAATGCCATGATAAGGGTTAATATCAATAATAAAACGACAGCTGGTGTCCAAGAGTGGAAGAGGGATTTGCTGTAGCCGAAGAGGATGGGCCCAAAGGCTGCAAAGACGTAGCCTCCTGTTTGGGCAAGACCAGAAAGTTGAGCTGTTTTTTCAGGTGTGCTGGATTTCATGGAGAAAGCGACCATGAGGTAAGGGAAGAGCGAACTAACGGAACTTCCAATTAGGGCATTGATTATCAACCAGTAGAAGAAGTTGCTGGTCGGGATTAAGAGCATGGCTACCCCCAGAATCCCTGCTCCGACAACAATCGTAAGCATCAAGTGTCGATTGCGATCGGATAACCGTGTCGTTAAACTTGGGATCGTCAAGGAGAATGGGAGACTGATCAGGGTGAAGACGGAGGCCAGTAGTCCAGATTCAACCTTTGAAAGGCCAGCTTGAACAGCCATGGTCGGAAGCCAGGTCATACTTGTGTAGAAAAGCAGTGACTGCAAGCCTCCAAAAATCATGATAGCCCAGACATATTTATTGGTATACCACTTGCTACTAGATTCCGTAGTAGCCGTCTTTTTTAGATGGTGGTTGTAGCGAAGGTTAGGAATCCAGATGACCAAAGCAAGAGCACACAAGGCTGTCAAGATGTTGACCAAACCTTGCCAAGAAGTGGCTTTGGTGATCGGAACGGCCACAGAAGAGGCGATCGCTGTGGACATCCCCATAGAAGTGATGTACAAAGTGGTCAGAATGCCTAGTTGGCGGGGCCTGTTCGCCTGAATCAGGCTTGGAAGCAGCACATTGAGAAAGGCGATGCCAGCTCCAATCAAGATGGTTCCCAGATAGAGAAAGGGGAGATTGATAATCCGAATGGCAGATCCGATCGTCATTGCGATCAAAACTAGGAAAAAGAGGCGCTCAATCCCCAATTTTTTAGCAAATTGAATCGCAAAAGGTGAGAAAATGGCAAAGGTGAGAAGTGGCAAGCTAGTCAATAGCCCCAGAGAGCTCACATCTACCCCCAAACCAGCAGCGATGTCAGACAAGACCGTCGGAAGCGTAGTAAATGGTGTTCGTAAAACAATCCCAAGCATAATGATGCCTGGGATGAATAGCATAGAATGTGTTTTTTTCATAAATCCTCCTCAGACAAAAATTCTCTTCATTATAACATAGATCGAGCATAAATTGGATTATTTGTACAAATGAAGGGTAAGGACCGTAGTTTTCGTTTCGCTTGAACTGCGTCAACGTACCTAAGTTCGTCTACGCCCCTATTGGACTTGACTCACTAAGGTACGTAGAAAAAGCCACCGGTTTTGGTGGCTCTTATAGGGAGATTATTATGAAAAAGTTTAGGATTTTCTATCAAACAAAGTTAGGAGGTCTTTATTTGATGGTTTTATTATAAGGCGGTTTGCTTAAAGAAAACTTAAGAAAAGGCGCTGATCGAAAGAATCGGTCTGAAGTCTGAGACGTCTTTATTCGCTGAAGAAATCAATGCCGGTTTTGTTGAGTTCGTTGACTCGCAACATGAATTTTGTTTTGATTTGAACAAGCGGGCTTCCGAAATTTTCGAGTGCAATCAAACCTTCCAGGGCTTTTAAGACTTGCTTGGCACGGTAAACCCCTTCCTTGTCATTTAAGCCAAGGAGGGCATAGACCTGCATAAATTCTAACTGCATGGAAATACTGGTGTTTAAAATCGGTTTGCGCTTGCGAAGCTGGTTAATCGATTGAAGAAAATTCAGAGCTTCTAAGTAGAGTTCTTTTTTAATAAGATAGTTAGCTAGATTTAACAGTAAAGAGGCCAATGCATTGGCAGAGTAGGCAGAATAACTGCTTTCAAAAAGTTCCAAGGATTCCTTTCGAATCTTAGCGACGACTTCATAGGGCAAGACAGATAAAAGGGCAATGGTGAAGTCTTGCTCAATTTCATTTTGATAGGCAAAAGGCACTTCTTGAGCGATTCGTTGAATCGACACAGGTGCGTCTTCCAGGTGGATCTCTTTTCCCATCGCGTTATTGACATTGATTTCAAGCGAACGCAAATAGAGTTGCCAGAGCTCTTTGTTCTCCTCTGCAACAGGCGATTTTTCATGCTTTAAGCGCTCAATAATGGACAGAAAATCCATGTTTTCTTGATTGATGTGCTTCATCAAAATGGGGCTGAAATTTTGAATGGTTAAGCCAGGATAATGAGACAAAAAGGTGTCCCAATCCACCCCCATAGACAGCAAGAGGCGAGAGAAGGTCTCAATGGTTACTCCTTTTTGAGAACGCTCAAATTGGCTGAGGAACTGAGGAGAGACAATGTCTGCAGCGACTTCTTTTAGAGAAAGACCGCGTGCTTCACGAATCTTACGAAATGTTGGACCAAATGGCGAAGATGAGGACATAGGGGAACTTCCTTTCAATTATCATACCATTAGTATACCTCAAAAAAGGCTGGAGTTAAACTCAGAGTTTAATTTTTGACAAAAAAACTAGAAATTCTTCGATTTTTAAGAAAAATGAAACTATAGTTTACATGGCCCTTTTTTAGGGAAGGATTTTTGATAAAATAAGGTCAATTCTAAAAGATACGCTTATAACAAAAGGAGATTTACAATGACGACACAAGAAATTTTACAACTATTAGATGAAAAGCGCGTACTAACAGCCCCTGCAGCAGTTGCTTGGGATGAAGTTCAACGGCAACAAAACCGTTTAAATAAAGCAGCGAAGAGACTCAATGGGCCAATCACGGTCACACTGGCCCTCAATCTTCTTTTTGCTTTTACGATTTTTCTCTTAGAACAAAGTCACCTCATGCACGGTTTTCTATTGATGCTCGGGTTGATGGGCGGGCTGATTGCTTTCAAATACTTTGTATTTGTAGCCCCAGCCAAGCAAGCTCTTGCCAATGCCCAGGCTCTTTATAACCAGGAAATCAGCCAACCAGCCTACCAACAAGGGATGCAAGGTTTCCCACAAAAATTTTACAATTACCACGACCTCTTCCGACTATATAATTTAATCGCAGAAGGCCGTGCCTCTACCTTGCCAGAAGCCTACAATCTGCTTGAAATGCAACAATTCCATGAAACCCAAGTCAATCTGCAAGAAGAAGCCAATGCCCTACAAGCCGATATCGCACGTAGCTCAAGGGTCAGCGCCGTTGCTAATGTAGTCACTGCTTACAATACTTATCGCATCCACAAAGATATGTAATGTCAAAAAGATAAAAGATGAAAAAACCTCCCGAGAGTCTAGATCAAAAATCAGAGCTCTCGTGGAGGTTATTTTGTTGTTCTGTAAAAAGTAGTTCCGCACGGCATCCATGTACCTAAGTTCACTAACGTATTAAGGAACGTAGTTTTCGCTTCGCTCAAACTGCGTCAACGTACCTAAACTCGCTGATGCTCATTAAGTATTAAGGAACGTAGTTTTCGCTCCGCTCAAACTGCATCAATATCTCTAAATTCGGTTGAACTCTCTGAGTTCACCTCGCTCAGTTTTATAAGGATCGTAGTTCTCACTATCGTTCGAACTGCGTCAACGTACCTAAACTCGCTGATGCTCGTAAAGGTACGTAGAGAAAAAGCCACCGGTTTTGGTGGCTCTTATAGGGAGATTATTATGAAAAAGTTTAGGATTTTCTATCAAACAAAGTTAGGAGGTCTTCATTTGATGGTTTTATTATAAGGCTAATTTCTTAAAGAAAACTTAAGAAAAGCCACTGTTTATAAGAATCGGTCTTAGGTCTGATATTTTTTTACAACAGAAACTATTTAGATTATTTTCTAAATAGAGTTGACAAACCCATCCGAAAGTACTAGAATCTATTTAGAAAGATTTATAAATAGATTAGAGGAGATAGAGAATGAATTTTGCGCAAACATTTAAAGCTTTATCGAATCCGATAAGAAGAAGTATCTTAGAACTGCTAAAGGCGGGGAAGTTATCTGCTGGTGATATCGCTGGCCACTTTGATGTAGCAGGAGCGACCATTTCCCATCATTTAAGCCTCCTCAAGCAGGCAGATTTAATTCGAGAGGAAAAAGAGAAGAATTTTATCTACTATGAACTCAATACTTCTGTCTTGGAGGATTTAATGGTCTGGCTCGTTGATTTGAAAGGAGACTCTACTGATGAAAACGAATAAAAAACTATTGCTATTAACTTCTATGGTGATCCTTTTCCCCATGCTTTGGGGGCTGATGATTTGGTCGCAATTGCCTAACCAAATCCCGATTCACTTCAATTTTGCTGGCCAGGCCAATAACTTCCAATCGAAACCCCTGGTTGTGTTTGGTCTTCCTATTTTCGATCTCATGGTGCATCTGTTTATGATCTTTATGATCGGTCGCGATTCTAAGAATAGCGCTATGAATGAAAAAATGATCAGAGCGATTTACTGGTTGACCCCAATCGTTTCCTTAAGTACCTCCTATCTCATTTATAGCAAGGCGCTAGGATCTACTACCAATCCATCTGTTTTTGTTTCGGTTCTGCTAGGGTTTATCTTTGTGATCATGGGCAATTACATGCCTAAGTTGAAAGTGAATCACACGGTTGGGATCCGTCTGCCCTGGACCTTGCAGAGTGAAGATAACTGGCACAAAACCCATCGCTTGGCAGGGAAGTTGTGGGTTCTCGGAGGGTTGATCCTTCTGCTTGAAGCAGGCCTTCAATTCGCGCTTTCTTATGTACTGGTGCTGGTCATCCTCGCCATTGTGTTTATCCCTGTAATGTACTCTTATCAATTAAGTCGGAAAAATCGTTAGTATGAAAAGACAATCAGAGAATAAGCAGTCGTGAACTGTTTCTTTTCCGGTTGTTTTTACTTGTTTTCATAAAAATAGATCAAATGTCATATTAAATAGTTGCTTGAAAAATCAAAAATCACATTAAATCAAAGCTTTTTTGTTCCTATTGAGACGTAAAGACCCACCATTTAAATTTTAAACCAGAATGACTTAAATGTCGTTTGGACAATGAAGAATTCGAATTATCAATACCTAATATCAAATTTTACGTATTATTCATAGTTAAATAGTGATATTTGTAGTGGTAATTGGATCATAAATTTTATAAAATATACCAAGTAAGATATTTTTTTATCGGAAGATGAGTGTGTACAAATGAAATCGAATAACCATAAAATAGAGAACTTCAAGATTATTATTACTGACTGAAAAAGCTTTACCAAGTAATTGAGATAATGAGAAGAAGTAAGTTTCTTAGATTAACTCAATTTGTAAAAGATAATTTAAAAGAATGCCGTACACCTAACAAACCGGAAATAAACATCAATTCTCCAGACAGTACCAATATTGATATAAATTTATCAAGTGCTTATATTTTCAAAGATATTTTTAATGAAAATAAAATTAAAGAAACATTAAATCAACAGTTACACTTAATTGAGAAAATCCTTAAAATAATTGAATCGTCTTTGGCATATATAATGGAGTGGATTGATTATCATGCTAATTATATAGCTTATGATACTGATATAGATCTCAGTGTTAAATCAAAAATGAGAAATAATATTGACTACAGGCCAAGCTTAAAATCTATGCTATAAGTCTATGTTGCTCTTAATCTGATTCCTGTTATTCCTATAGAGTCAGTTGGTTAGCAGGATATCGGTTAAGAATACAGCTCCAAAAGAATAAGGTGCAATATATATTGTATTATGCAGGAAGTTCAGATATAAAGAATATGGAATTTAAGTAGTAATACGATCAATAAACTTAATTCCCTAAAAGTAAATTTAAAAACAGTATAAATGTAGGTATGTGTTATGAATATACGTCAAGAAAAAATTTGTGAATTAGTAAAAGAAAAAAATTTCATGAGTATCATGGAGTTATCAAAACAATTACATTATAGTGAAAGTACTGTAAGAAGGGACCTCACAGTACTTGAAAATTTGAAGATGATTAAGAGAATTTCTGGTGGAGCTATGTATGTAAAAGAAGAACATACAGAAGATCCCACGGAAATCAAGTCACGTATTAATAGCCAACAAAAGTCAATAATAGCTGACCTTGCTATTGATTTTATTGCTGATCATTCGACGATCTTCTTAGATTCAAGTTCGACAAGTCAATACATTGCAAAGCGTCTTAAAGATAAAAAAAATCTGACTATTTTTACAACAAATTTATCTACAGCGGATATTTTAGATAAGCAACAAAATAATCATAATATTTATTTCGTTGGTGGAAAATTGTCGAATGGAAAAGTTGGAGGTTCGTGTACCGAGTTCTTATTAAGAAATGTTTTTTTTGACCAAGCTTTCTTATCTTGTAGAGGTATTAGTGATGAAGGGTATGTATCAGAGTTATTGGAAGAAGAGGCTATGCTAAAAAAAATTATTCGTCAACAGACACGAGAATTATTTTTAGTAGCAGATGAAAAGAAATTTGGAAAATCTTTTACATTTACAAGTTTTTCATTAAGAGATTTGGATATATTAATAACAGATACTGTATCAAATGAGGCTATAAAGCAATTAATTACTAATAATAATTTAAATTATTATTATAATGAATGACCAATACTTTTCATAAATGACTTTGAATAGTCATTTTTTTTGATAATTTTTCAAAAGACTTGTAACCGATTTCAGATCCTTTCATAGTGTGTTATCATAGAGAAAAAGAAAGGATAAATAATTATGACAAAAAAAGAAGTAGTAGCCCAAATTGTCAATAATTTGGGTGGAAATGAAAATATAAAAAATTTCTCTCATTGTTCCACACGCCTGAGATTTGATCTTTATGATAATCATCTTGTAAAAAAAGAAGAGTTGAATAAATTAAAAAATGTAATGTCAGTCGTTGAGGTAGCAGGTCAAACTCAAGTGGTCATTGGCCCAGAAGTGATTTATTATTACCCTGAACTCGAGACTTTATTAAATCGAAATGGAAAAGGTGAGGTTGCACCTAATGAGGATGTAGATGTCTCCAAGGGAATGATTTCAAAATTTATAGATATCATTTCTAGTTTGTTTACTCCGTTAATTGATGTTCTTATTGGCGCAGGTATACTAAAAGGAGTATTGAGTGTCTGTACTGCATTTAAATGGCTTGATTCTAATTCTGGAACATTTCAGATTCTAAATGCCGCCTCTGATAGTTTATATTATTTTCTTCCTATTGTTTTGGCTATCACAGCATCAAAGAGATTTAAAACAAATCTATTTGTTTCAGTGACAATCGCTGGTGCGCTTTTGTATCCTAATTTATCGACATTATATGATCAGGGAGCAAAATTAACTTTCTTAGGGATACCATTTGTATTAACTGCGTTTAAGAGTAGTGTTTTTCCGATTATTTTTGCGATTTTACTATTAAGTTATATTGAAAAGCTAGAAACAAAATTTTTGCCTGAATCAATTAGAAGTAGAATTGCTCCATTCTTTTCATTAATCACAGTAGTACCGATTACTATTATGATTTTCGGGCCAATTGGAGCATCATTAAGTAATGGAATTGCAACTGTCTATTCAACGATATATAATTGGAATCCAACAGTCGCAGGTGGCTTTATTGGAGCTTTAGCTCAAGTAATGGTTGTCTTTGGGGTGCATTGGGGACTATTCCCTATAATATTCTCCAATATAGAAAAATTAGGGTTTGACACAATCCTTGCAGTATTTGGTCCTAGTATTATAGCTCAATCAGGTGCAACTTTAGGGGTTTTCTTGAAAACTAAAAATCCAGAATTGAAAAAAATTACTACCCCTACAACAATAATGGGATTTTTCGGAATATCAGAGCCTGCGATTTATGCAGTCAATCTGAAATTTAAGAAGCCATTTATTATGGCGATAATTGGTGGTGGTATAGGTGGTGCTATTGCAGGTGCAACTGGCGCACGTGCGTTAGCAGTAGCTGTAGCTGCAGTACCAACATTTCCAGCTTACTTTGGAACTGGCTTTGTTGGATTCTTAGTTGGTTATTTTGGAGCATTTATAATTTCTGCAATTTTAACATACTTCTTTGGTTTTGATGATTCTATGCTGGAAGGTATTGCATTGGAAGGTGAAAATCAGTGATAAATTATGAAGAAGTTATTAATTTAGAAAATCATAAAGCAAATGAATTGTCAAAAAGTGTAATCGATAAAATTAAAAAATCAGGTGATTTAGATATTGATTTTAAAACAGATATTTCTTTTGATGATTTTTCCCTAACTATCACAAGACAAAATATGGGGAAAAAAAACATAGATTTTACTAAAGAAAACATAAATTTAGAAGTTGGTTTAGTAGAAGGTTATATTGAGATTGGTTTGTTTTCTAGCGAACGTTGTAAGTATACAGACAAAGTGATATATTTTGTTCATGGTGGTGGGTTCATCGGTGGAAACTTTTTCCAATATGAAAACCAACTTAAATTGATAGTAGAATTGACGGGTGTACCAATAGTTGCTATAAACTATCGTTTAGCCCCAGAGAATAAATTTCCGTCTAGTATATTTGATTGTAAAAAGGTTTACGATTGGATCTGTTCTAAAGAGAATGAATACAGTTGGAACAAGGAAAAAATTATTTTTTTGGGAGATAGTGCTGGTGTAAATTTGGGGCTAATGTTGGTAAGTGCATATGAGAGTGTCAATTTCTTGTCATTTATTAATATCTATGGTTGTGTAGATTTATTACCGGAAAAAAATAATATGTATCAGTGGTCCATTGGGAGATATGATATTATTCCTTCACAATATGATATTTTAGATTCTAGGCTAAGTAAATTTGGAAGACAGATGCGCTTCTTTACAAAACTATATACAACAGACGATATGTTAGAAAAAAATAATTTATTTCAGAAGGATAATTATTCACGAATAAACAGAATGCTGTATATTGAGGCGGAGTTTGATTACTTCAGGTGGAGCAATAGGTATTTTATAAAGCACAATTTATATGATATTGATGTGGATGTAATTAATTATTTAGGTGTAGACCATGGTTTTTTTGAACGGTTAGGTTATTGTGATGAGGCTTTAGATCTTGTTAAAAGGTTGGCATCTTATATTAAATCGATTTGACTTTTTAAATAACTAATCATAATTCTAGAATCGCTCTGGTATATGATAAAAACGAGTATTACTGTAATTGAGAATGCTCGTTTTCTTATTTGAAAATTAAATTAAAGCGAGCTTAAAGATCTAGTGATTTCACTGCTAATATATATTTTAACTTCTATTATAGAAATCAACCAATATCAACTTTCTATTTTGAAATACCAAAATACTTGATATTATATGTTTTTGAAACTAGTTTCAAAGTGCTAATATTGACATGCAACAATTAAGTGGTAAAATAGAAATAGAACATGAATTGTTAACTAGAAAGGAATAATCTCGGAAACAATATTGTTAACATTTTCATGTAAAACAGGAAAAATGATGTGCAATGAACTTAGTTTTATTGGATTTCAATAGTTGCTCAAAGTAAAGATGGCGTCCATTATGTGTCCCATTGTTATTTTCTCCACAAAAATGTAAGCGCATACACAATGGGGCATGTTTTCGTTTGGATCACTCAGACTTTACAGGCTGTATTAGAGAGGTGTAATTTATGAAACGCTTTAAGAATGTAATTGTTCGTATTCCTGGAAGAGGAATTAGTGAAGGTATTACTTCTAATCCAGAACTTGGAAAACCTGTTTATGAAAGTGCATTAGTTCAACATGAACATTATGTTGAAGCTTTAACTAAATGTGGAGTCAAAGTTAATGTGTTACCACCAAATGACGATTTTCCAGATTCATGTTTTATGGAAGATACTGCACTCTGTACGGATAAATGTGCTATAATTTCCAGACCAGGTGCGGATACTCGTCGAAATGAGACTCAACTAGAAGACTTCCGTAAACTGCTATCTAGTTTTTATTCAAATGTTCATGAAATTAAAGCTCCAGGAATGGTTGAACCTGGGGATATTATGATGGTTGGTGATACCTTCTATGTTGGGAAATCAGCACGTACAAATGATGAAGGTTTTGCACAGATGAAGGAAATATTAGAGGGATATGGTAAAACTGTCATTCAAGTTCCGTTGGAAGAAGTATTGCATCTTAAGACAGGAGTCAATTATTTAGAGGATAATAATTTATTGGTCGCTGGTGAATTTGTTGATAATCCTTTATTTGAATCATTTAATAAGATAGTTGTTGATTCTGATGAAGCATATGCCGCAAACTGTATATGGGTTAATGGAACTGTTATTGTTCCAGCCGGATATCCTAAGGTTCAATCTGCCGTTGAACATTTAGGATATGATGTTCTTGTTGTCGATACCTCTGAATATCGTAAAATTGATGGTGGTTTGAGCTGTCTTTCATTACGTTTTTAATTAAACAATATATATGATGGGATAAAGATTTTCTTTTTCCTATCATACTAAATAAAAAATAATTTAATTTTTATGGGGAGGATAGTTATATGACTGAGAAAAATACTGTCCAACAAAATGTTAGTCTACTCGGCTTAGTTGCTTTAACAGTTACTACGGTAATAGGTGCAGGGGTTTTTAATTTACCACGTGATTTAGCAAAATCTGTAGCTCCAGGCCCTGCTTTAATTGCACTAGTATTTGCAAGTATTGCCTTTGCTGTTTTCGTTTACTGTTTGAAATATCTACAAGATCACTATCCAGATTTAGATGCAGGAATTTTTAGTTTTCCAGAACAAGGATTTGGAAAGTTTATTGGATTTTTATCTTGTGTAGGATATTGGCTATCTATTGTTGTAGGTAATATTTCATTAGGAGTACTTTCGGTAAGTTCTCTTGGATATTTTATTCCAATGTTTCGTGGAGGAAATAATATCCCTTCTTTAATTCTGTTATCAGTTATTTTATGGGTATTCTACTATATATGTGCGTCAGGAGCGAGAAACGCTTCATTAGTTAATACTGTTATTTGGTTTGCAAAAATGATTCCAATTGTAGTATTTATTATAGCTTTATTGATGGCATTTAAGGTAGATGTATTTAACTCTGGACTGTGGGAAAACGCTTTTGCTTCAAATGATTTACCTTCATCTATAAATGGCCAAATTGGAACAGCTATGAGTTCAACTATTTGGGTGTATGTTGGTATTGAAGGGGCATTAATCTATTCTGCACGTGCGAAATCGAAATCAGATGCATCAAAAGCAATTGTGATTTCTTATATTGTAATTGCAGTGACGTATCTCTTGCTGACCTTCTTAACCTTTGGAGTACTTTCACAAGTACAAGTTTCAAAAATGGAAGTACCTGCATTAGGTGGCATATTAGAGGCAGTCGTAGGCAAATGGGGAGCAATTCTAATGAACCTAGGTATTGCACTTTCAGCGATGGGATGTTGGTTCGGATGTTGTTTATTTGCTGGCGAAATTTTAGATGTTGCAGCGAAGCATGAAATTGTCCCTAAATTCTTTGGTGTTGAAAATACTGTTGGGCAACCAACAAATTCATTACTGGTATCCACAATTATTCAACAAGCATTTTTCATTACCATCATAATCAATGAATCAATTTATAATGTTATGGCTTTATTTGCTTCAAGTACAATGTTGGTTCCATATTTCACAGTTAGTTTGACTATGATTAAAAAATCAATCAAGTTTGATAACGGTTTTAAATTGAATGCTTTGCTTGGTTGTATTTCAACTATTGCAATGGGATATTTGATGTATTCAACAGGCTGGAAGTATATTATTATTACAGCACTTCTTTTCGCCCCTTGTATGATTGTTTACTATTTGGCTCGTAAAGAAAATAATAAGAAATTCCTCACTAATATCGAAAAAATTATTGCCCTAGTAATAGTAGCCTTGGCAATTATCAGTCTAGTCCTGATTTTTAACGGTACAATTGATTTATCTACCATGTAAAAAATTAATAATAATAGATTTGAGGTGAACAACGTGGGTTATCCAAAGTTTGTTATTGATAAGAAAAAGTTAAAACATAATGCCAAAAATGTATTAGACATGTGTAATGATATTGGAATTGAGGTTGTTGGTGTAATAAAAGGAATTAACGGACTTGAAGAAATTATTAAGACATTAATAGATGCAGGTTTTAAAACGTTGGCTTCTTCGCGACTATCTCAATTGAAAAGAGTAAAAGAGATTAATCCAAATATTCTTACTTACGACTTACGTATACCAATGCTTAGTGAAGTTGATGAATTAGTTTCTTGTGCAGATATTAGCTTGAATTCTTCGTTAGAGATTTTAAAAGAATTAAACCGGGCTGCTTCAGAGCAAAATAAAATTCATAATGTGATTATTATGACTGAATGTGGTGATTTGCGTGAGGGAATTTTTGATGAAGAGGAATTGCTGAATACAACACGTACTGTTGAACAAGAATTAAAAAACTTACATTTATTAGGCATTGGAACAAATCTAGGGTGTTATGGCTCAATTATGCCTACTCCAGAAAAAATGATGGAACTGATTTCAAAGGCTGAAAAAGTTAGTAAAGCAATTGGACGTAGGATTGAGGTTGTTTCTGGGGGTGCTTCAACTAGTTTACCTTTAGTTGCAAAGGGAACTATGCCAGAGGGTATCACGCAGCTAAGAGTTGGGGATGCGTTGTATATTAGTGATTTGGATGATTGTTTTGATTATAAGGTATTTCCTGATGAAGATGAAGCGTTTACGCTACAGGCGGAAATTGTTGAATTGAAAAACAAACCAAGTCATCCAATTGGTACAATTGCAGTTGATGCATTTGGAAACAAGAAGGAATATGAAGACAAAGGTATTCGTCGCAGGGCTCTGATAGCTGTTGGAAGGCAAGATTTAGGAGATTGTTTACATCTTCGACCATTAGACTCAAACATTGAAGTAATTGGTGGTAGTAGCGACCATACGATATTAGATATTACTGAAAGCGAACATTGTTACGAATTAGGAGATATTGTTAGTTTCCATGTAATGTATGAAAATCTATTGATGTTGAGCCAATCTGAGTATGTTGAAAAAGAATATATTTAGAAGAATATGATTGTTGGAGGAAGTAATATGATAAAATATGAGAATATTATTTTTAGAAAACCATGTAAAGCGATGCTTGAAGGAATTAGTACAGGAATGTTCAGTGACGATAAGCCTATATATGAAAAAGCAATTAGTCAGCACCAAGAATATGTTGACGCAATTGAAAGTTTAGGAGTAAAAGCACTGGTTCTTGAAGCTTTAGAGGAATACCCAGATTCATGTTTTGTTGAGGATCCAGCAGTAGTAATGAAAGAATGTGCAATTATTACTAATTCTCCAAGAGAATCGAGGAACGGTGAAAAATTTGAAATTGAACCTGCTATAAAGAAATTCTACGCTGACGAACAAATCTTTCACATTGAATCCCCAGGAACGATGGAAGGTGGGGATGTAATGCTTGTAGGAAAACATTTCTATGTAGGTTTATCTGATCGTACCAATAAAGAAGGTGCTAAACAATTTGATGAAATAGTTTCTCAATTTGGTTACACTTCTTCCACAATACCAGTGACAGAAGGTTTGCATTTGAAAGATTTTGTGATTTATCTAGAAAATAACAATATGTTAGTTAGTGCAAAAATGAATGAAGTTCCCGAGTTCAGAGAATTTAATAGATTTGTAGTTCCTAAAGAGGAATTATATGCAATTAATAGTTTGTATATAAATGGCACAGTGTTGGTTCCTGATGGATACCCAAAAACATTAGAACATATAAAAAATCTAGGTTACCCTGTAAAAGTCGTTAATACAGACGAATTTAAGAAAATCGATGGTAGCTTAACCTGTTTATCTTTGCGTTTCTAATTTGTTTAGTTACCCTCAAGAATAAAAAGATTATTTTAAAATACTATTGAGAGTAATTTTCCATTGCTTACAGCAAAAGAAACACTCTAATTCACATTCTGATATGATACCTCTTAAGTAGACATGGTAAATACTCAAAATCTACTTAAGAGGTCTTATTATGGATTCCATAATTCCTATGGTAGTTTTACCCGCTACAGAAATTATAGATCCAATTTCTTAAACAACACAAAAACGCTCTAGACAATATGACTAGAGCGTTTTCTATATATCCGAACATCTAATTTATTTCACAAAAAATGTAGTCAAAAATGTAGTCATCCGGTTGATTTTTATTGCAATACATTGAAATTCGAAAATTCAAGAATTACGTTAAATCAAGGCTTTTTCGTTTCTACTGAAACGTAATGACCTATTATTTAACTTCTGTAAACACAACGTGTTTGCGAAGTTTTGGTGAGTATTTCTTCAATTGAAGACGGTCTGGAGTGTTACGTTTGTTTTTAGAAGTAAGGTACAAGCGTTCACCAGATTCTTTGTGTTCAAGTGTAATATTTACGCGCATGGTATCTCCCTTCTATTATTCAGCTGATGCAGCTTTAGCGATCTTACGTCCTTTGTAGTATCCTTTAAGTGATACACGGTGTGAACGTGAGTAATCTCCAGTTGCTTCGTCAAAGTTTACAGATGGAGCTGTTACTTTGTAGTGCGTACGACGTTTGTTTTTCTTCGCTTTTGATGTGCGACGTGCAGGTACTGCCATTTCGTTTTTCTCCTTTTAAGATATAAATTCAATTAGGTTTGATTTTCATCAACTTTAACAGTATAACAAAACTTTTTTGTAAAGTAAAGTTACTTGACAAAAAATTGTTAAAAAAATCTCCCACCCCATCAAATGGGACAGGAGTTCTCCTTAAAGGTCTATTTCAAATGGCTCATCAATCGTTTCCGAAACGTATTTGCCATCCTTTTTTCGTTGTTTGACACATTCTGTCAGTAGGTACTCGATCTGCCCATTGACCGATCGAAAGTCATCTTCTGCCCATGATGCGATAGCAGCATATAACTTGGCTGACAATCTAAGTGGAATCTGTTTTTTCTTTTGGTCAGCCATTCTTAATAGAGACTTCCCGTATTAACAATTGGTTGTGCATCATGATTGCCACAGAGAACGACAAGAAGGTTCGAAACCATAGCAGCCTTCCGTTCTTCGTCTAGCTCTACAATCTCTCCTTCGCTCAGGCGTTCAAGGGCCATTTCAACCATCCCAACTGCTCCGTCGACAATCATCTTCCGCGCATCGATAATGGCAGAAGCTTGTTGGCGTTGAAGCATGACAGCTGCGATTTCTGGAGCATAGGCCAAGTAGGTAATACGAGCTTCTAGAATTTCGAGTCCAGCATCTTTTACACGTGCTTGAATCTCTTCTCGAATACGACTGGCCACAATTTCACTGGAGCCTCTTAGGCTACCCTCATCTGCCTGGCCGTCTCCTGTCGTATCGACATTAGGAGCTACATCATAAGGATAGATGCGGACAATATTACGAAGAGCACTATCACACTGCAATGAGAGATATTCTTTGTAGTTATCCACATTGAAGACTGCTTTAGCCGTATCCACTACACGCCAAGTGACTGCAATACCGATTTCTACAGGATTTCCCAAACAGTCATTAATCTTCTGACGAGAGTTATTCAAGGTCATCACTTTTAAGGAAATATTCTTTTTACCTGTCTCGATAGAAATATTGTTACCTTCTGCTGTTTTTCTGACAGACATGGGTGACTTGGTGGTGACATCACCACTTTGGCCTAAGCGGGTGTTATTGGCAGGATTGACAGCGACACAGAAGGGATTGACAAAGTAAATACCCGCTTCTCGAATGGTTCCAATATAGTTCCCAAACGAGGTCAAAACCAAGGCCTCTTGCGGTTTAATAATTTTGATCCCTGCATAGCACACCAGACTAGCAATAAAGAGAAAAATACAGGTAATAACTGCAATCGCAAGTGGAAAACCTTCTGGTAGACTAGCAATCGCACTAATAAAGGCTAAAACTAAGACAAGATCCCCAACTAGCAAGCCTATAAGGGCAGCTAAGCCGTTTTTCTTTTGGGTTAAAATTTTTTCTTCCATGGGACGAACCCTTCTTTCTTTGTGATATCTAAATGATATCACTTTGCTTACAAAAGTCAAGATATAACTGTAAATTATTTTAGCAAGAAACCGAGCAAGCTGAATTGTCTGAAAATTCAAGAATTTTCTTCTATCGTTGAAGCTTGAATTGTGCTATAATAATAAAAAATACGATGAGAGGAATGACATGACAGAATTAGACAAACGCCATCGTAGTAGTGTCTACGATAGCATGGTAAAATCTCCCAACCGTGCCATGCTTCGCGCGACGGGAATGACCGATGAAAGCTTTGAGAAACCGATTGTCGGAGTGATTTCGACATGGGCGGAAAATACCCCTTGTAACATCCACCTCCATGATTTTGGAAAATTGGCCAAAGAAGGTGTGAAAGATGCAGGAGCTTGGCCGGTCCAATTTGGCACCATTACAGTTGCGGATGGGATCGCTATGGGGACACCAGGGATGCGCTTTTCCTTGACGTCTCGTGATATCATTGCGGACTCTATCGAAGCTGCTATGGGTGGCCACAACGTCGATGCCTTTGTAGCCATCGGTGGCTGTGATAAGAACATGCCTGGTTCCATGATTGCCATTGCCAATATGGATATCCCAGCGATCTTTGCCTACGGAGGAACCATTGCACCGGGTAATCTGAATGGCAAGGATATCGACTTGGTTTCTGTTTTCGAAGGAATTGGGAAGTGGAATCACGGCGATATGACCGCTGAAGAAGTGAAGCAACTAGAATGTAACGCCTGCCCTGGCCCTGGTGGCTGTGGTGGGATGTATACAGCCAACACCATGGCGACAGCGATTGAGGTTCTTGGGATGAGCTTGCCAGGTTCCTCTTCTCACCCTGCTGAATCAGCTGATAAAAAAGCCGATATCGAAGAAGCAGGTCGTGCAGTTGTCAAAATGCTTGAAATGGGACTGAAGCCATCTGACATCTTGACCCGTGAAGCCTTTGAAGATGCAATTACAGTAACCATGGCACTGGGTGGATCTACCAATGCAACCCTTCACTTGCTTGCGATTGCTCATGCGGCTAACGTTGACTTGACGCTGGAAGACTTCAACGATTTCCAAGAGCGCGTGCCTCACTTGGCGGACTTGAAGCCTTCAGGGAAATATGTCTTCCAAGACCTTTACAATGTTGGTGGTGTGCCAGCCGTCATGAAATACCTTCTTAAGAATGGTTTCCTTCACGGGGATCGCATCACATGTACTGGTAAAACTGTTGCTGAGAACTTAGAAGCCTTCGCTGATTTGACACCAGGTCAAAAAGTCATCATGCCACTTGAAAATCCTAAACGTGCCGATGGCCCATTGATCATCCTGAAAGGGAACTTGGCTCCAGAAGGGGCAGTTGCCAAAGTATCAGGTGTGAAGGTCCGTAACATCACGGGCCCTGCTAAGGTCTTTGACTCTGAAGAAGCTGCCATTGAAGCGGTTCTTTCGGATGAAATCGTGGATGGCGACGTTGTTGTTGTCCGTTTCGTGGGTCCTAAGGGTGGTCCTGGTATGCCGGAAATGCTGTCCTTGTCATCTATGATCGTTGGGAAAGGCCAAGGAGACAAGGTAGCCCTCTTGACAGACGGACGATTCTCTGGTGGGACTTACGGTCTCGTTGTCGGTCACATTGCGCCTGAAGCTCAGGTCGGTGGCCCAATCGCCTACCTCCACACTGGGGACATGGTAACGGTTGACCAAGATACCAAAGAAATCACCATGCACGTTTCAGACGAAGAGTTAGCGAAACGTAAAGCTGAAACAACCTTGCCACCACTGTATAGCCGTGGGGTTCTGGGTAAATATGCCCACATCGTTTCTTCAGCATCACGTGGTGCTGTAACCGACTTCTGGAATATGGAACAGTCTGGTAAACAGTAATTGCAAGGACGACTTTGTTCAAAGAGAGAGTGGGACAGAAATCGGTAATTCGTTAGAATTCGATTTCGTCGTCCCACCTCCGCACAGTTGAGTAGGGCTGTAAAAGCTGATGAAATCAGTGTAGTAGAGCCCACTCAACCACTGCGTCTTGCTCGACAATCCAAAAATAATTGAGAGGCTAGGACTTTTGTCCCAGCCTCTTTTTTGTCTTAGAGTGGCTATTTTCAACCCTGTCGCTGAAACGTATGAATATTACTTTTTGGGGGATTTGGGTGTATCATCTGTCATTTTTCTTGTAAATCCGTCTATAATCTGCTATAATTGTGACTAATCGAATCAATCCTTTAATACTGTCCAGAGAGGCAGGCAAGGAGCTATGGAAATGAAAGGCCTGGGAAGACCAGCCTATATTTTGTGTATCTCCTTGTTGTGGGGGATTTTTTTGTATATTGAAAAGTGGTTTGATAAAAAAGAAATCGTCGATGATGGAGCATGAAGCACTCCCTTACGATTTGGTCATCGAAGGTAGACGTTTTTGTTCAGCCATAGCTTGTCGCATCTTAATTTTAGGAGGTTTTTACGATCGTGAATGACGTTAAATATGATGTGAATGATATGCCAAAACCTGGTTTATTGGTTGGTTTATCTTTCCAGCATTTGTTTGCCATGTTTGGGGCGACAGTGCTGGTGCCGATTTTGGTTGGGATTGATCCTGCCATTGCTTTGTTTTCATCTGGTTTGGGAACCTTGGCTCACTTAACCGTGACCAAGTATAAGATCCCTGCTTACATGGGGTCTAGTTTTGCTTATATTGCAGCGATGCAAATGCTGATGAAGTCAGATGGGATCGCGGCAGTTGCCCAGGGTGCTATGGCGGGTGGTTTGGTCTACTTGTTTGTAGCTCTGATTGTTAAGCATGCGGGTAAAGATTGGATTAATAAGGTCCTTCCACCAATCGTGGTTGGTCCCATTATCATGGTAATTGGTTTGAGTCTTGCGAAGAATGCCGTCACTGATGCGACAACCTTAAATAATAGCTACAGCGGCTATGCTCTATTGATTTCGATGGTGACCCTCTTTGCGGTTATCCTATTTAACATGTATGGCAAGAAGATTGTCGGTGTCGTCCCAATTTTACTTGGATTAATTGTGGGCTATATTTTCTCATTGGCTCTTGGTTTGCTGACAGGACATAGTTTTGTCAATTTCTCAGAGGTAAGTGCGGCGCATTGGATTCAAGTTCCAAACTTTGACATTCCATTTGTGGATTATAGCTTTAAGCTCTATCCAAGTGCGATTTTGACTATGGCTCCGATTGCCTTTGTGACCATGACGGAACATTTTGGCCACCTCATGGTTTTAAATAGTTTGACTGAGCGTGATTACTTCAAGGATCCAGGACTTGACCATACGCTTACTGGTGATGGCTTGGCACAGATTATTGCTGGATTCTTTGGAGCTCCTCCGGTAACTTCTTATGGGGAAAACATTGGGGTGATGGCCCTTAGTAAGGTCTACTCAGTTTACGTTATTTCAGGCGCAGCAGTGATTGCGGTTGTCATGAGCTTTATTGGGAAGCTATCAGCACTCTTGCACTCTATTCCAACTCCTGTATTGGGAGGTTTGTCTATTGCCCTCTTTGGGGTTATCGCTGCTAGCGGTTTGAAAATTTTAGTTGAACATAAGATTGATTTTGATAATAAAAAGAATCTCTTGATTGCAAGTGTGATCTTGGTATCAGGGATCGGTGGTTTGATGATTGACCTCGGTGGTCTTCAAATCACTGGTGTCGCAACGTCAACCATTCTTGGAATTGTGTTGTATCAAATCCTTCCAGAACCAAAAGCTGACCAGGCTTAGACCATTCTGGTAGTGAAAAAGTTTGAATGGATTTAAACATTATAAAAAACGAGGAACAAACTCTGATGGCAGAGCTGGTGTTCCTCGTTTTTTTATTGTGGATCGGATTTCCAAAGAGGCCTTCCTTTATTAGTTGATTGCGTTTATTAAATGGTAATGATTGTTATCGTGGTGGAAGACCAAGGGCGATGCGCCCGTATCGGCTGATTCGTGTAATTTTCCAAGCGGGTGACCAAGTTACTTCAACCTTGACATCTTCGATCCCCTCGATTTCTTTTAGGCGAGCGACGATTTCGATCGGAAGGCTCTCAGCACAGCTACAAGCCGTATCGGTAAAGGTCATAACCACCTTGCAAGTGCCGGCTTCATCTAGATGGATCTCGTAGATCAGTCCTAGGTTATAGACATCTAACTCAACATCGGTATCAAATACAAGCTCCAATTTTTCGATTAACGACTTCTCTAGTGCCAGGGCGCGGTCATTGATTTTGATATCCTCTCTCATCGCAAGATCCTTTCAGTGTAGTATGGCTTCCATTTTCTCATAATTCGGCTGATAAGGCAAGAAGAGAAAGAGGTTTTGAACATGTCGATCGAAGGAAATTCGATCCAGCCTCCATTTCTCTTCGAATTTGTGGTAAAATAGAGGCAAAAGTAAGACAAAGGATGAAGGCTATGAAATTACAAAAACCAAAAGGGACCCAGGATATCCTTCCCGGCGATTCAGCGAAATGGCAATATGTAGAAGGCTTTGCACGCAAGGTCTTTGCGCGATACAATTATGATGAAATCCGCACACCGATCTTCGAACATTATGAAGTCATCAGTCGTTCAGTAGGGGATACGACGGATATTGTTACCAAAGAAATGTATGATTTCTATGACAAGGGAGACCGTCATATCACGCTTCGTCCAGAAGGAACAGCTCCTGTTGTCCGCTCGTATGTAGAAAATAAACTCTTTGCGCCTGAGGTACAAAAACCAAGTAAGTTCTATTACATAGGCCCAATGTTCCGCTACGAACGTCCTCAAGCAGGTCGTTTGCGTCAATTCCACCAAATTGGGGTAGAATGCTTTGGATCGAGCAATCCTGCAACGGATGTCGAAACCATTGCCATGGCAGCGCAATTCTTGAAAGAACTAGGGATTGACAATGTAACCTTGCACTTGAACACCTTGGGAAGCCCTGCCAGTCGTCAGGCTTATCGCCAAGCCTTGATTGATTACCTCTTGCCAATGAAGGATCAATTGTCTAAGGACAGCCAACGTCGCTTAGAAGAAAATCCGCTTCGTGTTTTGGATTCAAAAGAAAAAGAAGACAAGGCTGCGGTTGAACAGGCTCCTTCCATCCTAGACTATCTAGATGAAGAAAGCCAAGCGCATTTTGATGCGGTTCGTCGGATGTTAGAAGATTTAGGTGTGGCCTATGTCATCGATACCAATATGGTGCGTGGCTTGGATTACTACAACCACACGATTTTTGAGTTCATTACAGAAATTGAAGGCAATGAATTGACAGTTTGTGCAGGTGGTCGCTATGATGGTTTGGTTGAATACTTCGGTGGCCCTGCGACAGCTGGTTTTGGATTTGGTATCGGTGTGGAACGGATCCTTCTCGTTCTTGAAAAGAAAGGTATTGAATTACCGATTGAAACAGGCTTAGATGCTTATATCGCCGTCCTAGGAGATGAGGCCAATGAAGCAGCGCTTAGCTTGGTTCAGGCCCTTCGAATCCAAGGTTTCAAGGCAGAACGCGACTATCTTGGACGCAAGCTCAAGGCTCAATTTAAGTCAGCGGATGTCTTTGAGGCCAAAGCCTTGATTACCTTAGGAAGTAGTGAAGTTGAGAGCGGTCAAGTTACTGTGAAAAATAACCAAACTCGTCAAGAAGTAACGGTAGCTCTTGAAAGCTTGAAGAAAGACTTCCCATCTGTTTTAGCAGAGTTGGGATTGGCTTGATCGAATCTTTCAGACACCTGTAAAACAGATTCAAATGGGAGTAGGGGCAAAATGGTTGCTCCTGCTCTCTTTTATCTAGCTTCTGTTTGCCGACCTTTGCCAAGATTTGGCGAAAAGCCGTTAAATTTTCTGACATTTATGATATAATGAGAGGATAACAAGTAAAGGAATGAAACAGTCATGACATTAGTTTACCAATCAACACGAGATGAAAAAAATACTGTAACAGCTAGTCAAGCCATCCTTCAAGGGTTGGCGACAGATGGCGGTTTGTTTACTCCAGTCTCTTATCCTCAAGTAGAGCTGGATTTTAATACCCTCAAAGACGCTTCTTACCAAGAAGTGGCCAAGCTTGTTTTGTCAGCCTTTTTGGACGACTTTACAGCAGAAGAGTTAGACTACTGTATTTCTCATGCTTATGACAGCAAGTTTGATAATCCAGCCATTGCTCCGCTTGTCAAACTCGATGGTCAATACAACTTGGAACTTTTCCACGGTTCAACCATTGCCTTTAAAGATATGGCTTTGTCGATCTTGCCTTACTTCATGACGACAGCAGCTAAAAAGCACGGTCTGGAAAACAAGATTGTCATCTTGACAGCGACTTCTGGAGATACAGGAAAAGCTGCCATGGCTGGATTTGCTGATGTTCCAGGGACAGAAATCATTGTCTTTTATCCAAAAGATGGTGTCAGCAAGGTGCAAGAATTGCAAATGACGACTCAAACGGGAGACAATACCCATGTCATCGCGATCGATGGAAACTTTGACGATGCCCAAACCAATGTCAAACACATGTTCAATGATGTGGCCCTTCGTGAAAAATTAGCAGCCAACAAGATGCAATTCTCATCAGCCAACTCTATGAACATTGGTCGTTTGGTGCCTCAGGTTGTCTATTACGTATACGCCTATGCGCAATTGGTGAAGACAGGCCAAATCACCGCGGGAGAAAAAGTCAACTTTACCGTCCCAACAGGAAACTTTGGAAATATCTTGGCAGCTTTCTATGCCAAACAAATCGGTCTTCCAGTTGGAAAATTGATCTGTGCGTCAAATGAAAACAATGTCTTGACAGACTTCTTCAAAACACATGTTTATGATAAGAAACGTGAGTTCAAGGTGACCACCAGTCCATCGATGGATATTTTGGTCTCTTCAAACTTGGAACGCTTGATTTTCCACTTGGTAGGCAATGATGCCACAAAGACCAAAGAATTGATGGAAAGCCTTGTTGCAACAGGTCAGTACCAATTGTCCAACTTTGATGCAGACATCTTAGATTTGTTTGCGGCTGCATACGCAGATGAAGCAGAAACTGCTGCAGAGATCAAGCGGGTCTATGAAGCGTCTGATTACATCGAAGACCCTCATACAGCCGTAGCATCAGCCGTTTATCAAAAATACCGGACTCAAACAGGAGATACTGCTAAAACAGTCATTGCCTCTACAGCAAGTCCTTACAAATTCCCTGTTGTGGCAGTAGAAGCGGTGACAGGCGAGACAGGTCTAGGAGATTTCGAAGCCTTGGCTAAATTACACACACTCTCAGGTGTTCCTGTGCCACCGGCTGTAGACGGCCTTGAAACTGCACCGGTTCGCCATCGTACAAGCGTGGCAGCCAAAGACATGCAAGCAGCCGTAGAAGACTACTTGGGACTTTAATTCTTCCTATTAGAAAGATCAAAAGAGCCGTTTGGCTCTTTTCTATACGCATGAATTCATACAAAAAAATCTTAAACATCGCCCTTCCTGCCATGGGTGAAAATTTCTTACAAATGCTGATGGGCATGGTGGACTCTTATTTAGTGGCTCACCTGGGCTTGATTGCCATTTCAGGTGTTTCCGTCGCAGGGAATATCATCACCATCTATCAAGCCATCTTTTTGGCACTGGGTGCGGCAGTTGCTAGTGTCATGTCCAAAAGCTTGGGTGAAAAAAATCAAGCCAACATTGCCTACCATGCGACAGAGTCACTGAAGGTGACCTTGTTGTTGAGTGCTCTCTTAGGAGGGACTTCGCTGTTATTTGGACGCCAGATGATTTCGCTGTTGGGGACTGAAGCTGCAGTAGCCGAAAGCGGGGGGATTTACCTTTCCTTGGTCGGCGGGATCATTGTTCTCTTAGGCTTGATGACGACTTTGGGCTCCTTGGTTCGGGTGGCCAACAATCCACGTATTCCTATGTATGTGAGCCTGTTGACCAATCTATTAAACGCTCTGTTCTCCTCTGTGGCCATTTTCCTTTTTGGTTGGGGCATTGTTGGTGCAGCTTTGGGGACGGTGCTGGCCCGTCTGGTGGGAGTCATCCTCTTGTGGCAAAAGGTTCAGTTACCCTTTGCACCCCTTCGTTGGGGATTGGATCGTAAGCTCTTGAACTTAGCACTTCCAGCTGCTGGAGAGCGGCTGATGATGCGGGCTGGAGATGTGGTGATCATTGCGATCGTGGTTGCTTTTGGGACCGAGGCAGTCGCAGGAAATGCTATCGGAGAGACCCTAACCCAGTTTAATTATATGCCTGTATTTGGAGTGGCCACAGCGACGGTCATGCTCGTGGCACGGAGCCTGGGTGAAGGTGATCTTGAGCAGCTTGACCGTCTTCGAAAGCAGTCTTACTGGTTGTCCTTCGTGTTCATGTTACCCATTGCCTTGGGAATCTTTTTTGGGGGCACCCTTCTGACCCATCTCTACACACAGGATACAAAAGCAGTCGAAGCTAGCCTATCGGTTGTCCTCTTTTCTTTGTTAGGAACGCCGTTTACAGCAGGAACGGTCATCTATACAGCTGTTTGGCAAGGCTTGGGAAATGGGAAACTTCCATTTTATGCAACGACGATTGGTATGTGGGTCATTCGAATTGGAGCCGGTTATCTGCTTGGAGTAACCCTTGGCTTTGGCCTTCCAGGGGTCTGGACGGGGACACTGCTCGACAATGGTTTCCGTTGGCTATTTTTGAGTCAGCTATATAGACGAAAAGTAGGAGAGAAGAAAAAATGACAAAACGAGCCTTTATTTGGGATTTGGACGGAACTTTGCTGGATTCCTATGATGCTATTCTGGCAGGTCTTGAGGAGACCTATGCAACTTATCAGCTTCCCTTTGACCGAGCCAGCATTAAAGATTTCATCTTGAAGCATTCGGTTCAAGATCTTTTAGTAGCTGTGGCGGAGGAGTATCATCTGGATGTGACCGACTTGAATCATCGCCGAGCAGAAAGTCTAGCGGAGAAAAATGCCCAGGTCCTTCTGATGGATGGGGCGCGTGATGTCCTAGCCTGGGTACAAGAAGCTGGAATTGAGCAGTTTGTCTATACCCATAAGGGAGAGAATGCCTTTGTCATCCTACGGGATTTGGGTTTGGAATCTTTTTTTACAGAGATTTTGACCAGTCAAAGTGGTTTTGCCCGCAAGCCTGACCCAGAAGCTGCTAGGTATCTGATGGAGAAGTACGGGTTGGAGCCAGAAAATACCTACTATATTGGGGATCGGAGCCTGGATATTGACTTTGCAAGAAATAGCCAGATTCAGAGTATCAATTTCTTGACGTCTGACTATCAAGGCAATCATCAGATGAACACCTTACTAGATATTCCAGGTATTTTAAACGCTGAAAAAAATCTGTAAAGAATTTGTTTTCATTTTGAAATAAAGTCGTAAGCTTTCTTTAAGAAATGTCCGCTATAATAAAAGCATAAACAAAGACCTCCTAACTTTGTTTAGAAAAATCCTAAAACTTTTCTTTTTCATAATAATCTCCCTAAGAGTCGCCAAATCAGGCGGCTTTTTTTGTGCGAAAGAATAGTGCAAGCTCTTTTCCTTGCAAGAGGATATGAAATATTTTATAATTGATTAGTCAATTATTGATTTATCAAAAATAATAAGGAGAAGGAATATGGCAGAAATGAATGATTTGCTCTACCAACTACGCTTGGCAGATCAATCAACTACGCAACTTTTTGAAAAGCGCCTAGGGATTAGCTTAACACGTTACCAAATCTTGCAGGATTTATTAGAACAAGCGCCTTGCAATCAGATCGCGGTTCAGGAACGTTTGCAAATTGATCCAGCGGCTTTAACCCGGCATTTCAAAATATTGGAAAAGGAAGGATTTGTCCATCGGAGTCGAAATCCAAAAAACCAGCGGGAAATCTTAATTCATTTGACGGATACGGCCTATAATCGTTTGGTCAAACATCCCCCTCGCTATCATGTGGCGGTGAAAGAACAGATGAGTCGGATTTTAACTGCTCAAGAACAAGAGCAATTTTCTTACCTGCTGGACAAATTAGTATCTGGCATTGAACAAATAACAGTTGAATAAAAAGGAGAATCTACGATGTCATTACTGACGATTATTTTAGCAAGTCTTGCTGCACTGGAGCATTTGTATATTTTTTATTTGGAGAGCATCAGAACCACATCTGATACCACAAGTCGGGTTTTCAACATGGATAAAGAAGAACTCGCTCGCCCATCTGTGACCTCTTTATTTAAGAATCAAGGGATATACAATGCCTTGATTGGTGTGTTTCTCTTATATGGCTTGTTTGTCTCTAAAAATAGTGAAGTTGTTACAATTTTTGTGCTTTTTATTATTGGAGCTGCGGCCTACGGTGCGATGACAGCCAATAAAAAGATTATCTTGACCCAAGGTGGCCCTGCAATTTTGGCTTTGTTGAGTATCCTATTTTTAGGATAAAAAGGGCGGGCCGCTAGGGCTCTTTGAGCAGATTTTATTAAATTAGTGTAGAAAAAAGTATAAAAAAAGACTAAAAATTTTATTGACTTTCTAAGAAAAAGGGTTATAATGGTAGCAACAGAAAAGTAATGAGTCAGCTATTTTCAGGGAGCTTGTGGGAATTGTGAACAAGCAATAGCGACTGATGAAAATTGGACTGTTATGATTAATGAATTCTAACCCATGTGAATTCGGTTGGCACCCCTTACCGTGCAACTCCTTGATAGAGGAGATAGAGATGTAGGGAAAGACCAGCTATTTTTCCCTATAAAAGAGGTGGCACCGCGGACACTACGCCCTCACACAGTTTTTGTGTGAGGGCTTTTCTATGTGCCTTAGCAAGCGAAGCGAGCTTAGGCACATTGATCCCAAAGCGAAAACAGAGCGATGGGATACCCTTGATCGCCTTAGCAAGCGAAGCAGGGTGCGGCTGAATTCATTAGAATAAAAGAGTTCTAAAAGAGAGGTTTCTGATATGAAAAAAGTTTTATCTGCTGATGTGTTGAGTCCAATTTTGGCTTATATGCGTTTGGATGCGCCCCATAAAATGATCTTGGAGTCGATCCCTCGTGAAAAAGAGAATGCGCGTTTTTCAATTGTAGCCTATCGGCCAGTCAGTGAAGTCAAGTTTGAAAATGGCGTCCTCTATTTCAATGATCAAATTGTTGAAGAGGATCCTTTGGACTTTTTGAATCGCATCACGGTCAAAACGAAAACTTCTGAAGAGCTTCCTTTTAACGGTGGGGCGATTGGATTTGTCGGCTATGACTTGATTGGCCTCTATGAGAACATTGGTTCCATTCCTGAAGATACGATTGGCACACCAGATCTTCACTTTTTCTTATATGAGAGCTATGTGATTTTTGATCACAAAAAGGAAAAGGTCTATGTGGTGGAAGAGAACCTCTATAGTGGACGGAGTGAAGCAGAGCAAGCGTCGAGCTTGGAGCAAGTATTAGCACAATTGGCAAGACCTGCAAAAGAAGAGTTTCAGGACAAGGACCTGCATGCGCTTCATTTCCACAATCATTTGGAGCAAAAAGAGTTTGAGGAAATGGTGGCCCTAGCGCGGGACTATATTCGAAAAGGAGATATGTTCCAATGCGTGCTCAGTCAACGTTTTTCAGCTGATTTTTCAGGAAAACCGCTAGATTACTACCGCAATTTGCGCGTGACCAACCCTTCGAATTATCTCTACTTTTATGATTTTGGGGAGTACCAAATTATCGGTGCTAGTCCAGAAAGTCTGGTGTCGGTCAAGGATCGAGTGGTGACAACCAATCCCATTGCTGGCACGCGACCTAGAGGGATTGATGAAGAGAGTGATCGGCAATTGGCAACTGATTTGGCAGGGGATCCAAAAGAAGTCGCAGAACACCGGATGTTGGTGGATCTAGGTCGAAACGATATTGGTCGTATCGCTCAAAATGGGTCGGTTGAAGTGACCAAATATATGGAAGTGGAGTTCTTCCGTTATGTCATGCACCTGACGAGTGTAGTCAAGGGACAATTACTTCCTGGACTAGCTTCCATTGAGGCTCTGAAGGCAACCCTTCCAGCTGGGACCGTTTCGGGTGCTCCCAAGATTCGAGCCATGAAGCGAATCTATGAGGCAGAAAAAGAGAAACGAGGCGTCTATGCGGGGGCTATTGGCTATCTCTCTTTGACGGGGGATCTCGATTTTGCTATTGCGATTCGAACCATGATCCTCAAAAATAAGAAGGCTTATGTGCAGGCTGGAGCAGGAATCATTTATGATTCAATCGCTGAAAATGAATACCAAGAAACCGTCAATAAGGCAAAATCGATGACAAGGATTGGAGAAGAAGGATGATTTTATTAGTCGATAATTACGATTCATTTACCTACAATTTAGCACAGTATATCGGAAAATTTGATGAGGTCCAGGTGCTTCGAAATGATGATCCGGATTTGTACCAGGTTGCCCAAGAAGCAGATGCCTTGGTCTTTTCTCCAGGTCCAGGTTGGCCAAAGGACGCGGGCAAGATGGAGGAGATGATCCGAGATTTCGCGGGGGTCAAACCAATCTTGGGGATTTGTTTGGGACATCAAGCGATTGCGGAAGTTTTTGGAGGGCGCTTGGGATTGGCGCCACAGGTCATGCATGGCAAACAAAGCCAGATCCAACTAGAAGCTCCCTCTCCGCTATACGCGGGTGTCGCAAAAGAAGTCCCAGTCATGCGCTACCATTCGCTGACGATTGAAGACATGCCAGAGGATTTTGTCATTACCTCTCGGACGACGGATGATCAAGCGATTATGGGAATTCAACACCGCAGTTTACCGATTTATGGTTTTCAATACCATCCAGAAAGTATCGGGACGCCAGATGGGCTCAAGACCATCGAAAATTTTGTCAAACTAGTCAAGGAGCGGAAGATGAAACAAGTGCTTGCAAAAGTAGCGGAAGGAATGGATCTAAGCAGTGCAGAGTTAGAAGCTGCCATGGAGGAAGTCGTTGCTGGTCGTGCTTCAGAAGCACAGGTGACGGCCCTTCTTCTAGGTCTCAAAATGAAGGGAGAAACGGTTGAAGAGCGGACGGCTATTGCAAAAGTGATGCAGGCCTATGCAGTCGCTATTCCTACAGAAGTTCAAGGAGCAATGGACAATTGTGGAACGGGGGGCGATCGTTCGTATAGTTTCAATATTTCAACAACAGCTGCCTTCGTCCTTGCTGGTGGTGGCATCAAGATGGCAAAACACGGAAATCGTTCGATCTCTTCTAAATCTGGTTCTGCGGATGTACTAGAAGCTCTAGGGATCAACCTTGATTTGGGTCCAGAAGACTTGGGACGAGTGTTTGAAAAGGCGGGGATTGTCTTCCTATTTGCCAAAAATCTGCATCCTGGCATGCGCTATATTATGCCCGCTCGCTTGGCGCTAGGGGTTCCAACGGTGATGAACTTAACCGGTCCTCTTATCAATCCGATTCCTCTAGAAACCCAGCTATTGGGAACCAGTCGTCCTGACATGCTAGAAAGTACGGCAGAGATTCTACAGAATTTGGGTCGGAAACGCGCAGTGGTGGTGAGTGGCCCGCAAGGTTTGGACGAGGCAGGCCTTGATGGGGAAACCCAGCTCGCAATTCTGGAAAATGGACAGGTTACCTTATCAAGCTTTCAACCAGAAGATATAGGAATGGAGCGCATTGAAATTGATCAAGTAAGAGGTGGAGACGCCAAATGCAATGCAGAAATTTTGCTCAGTGTCTTGAAGAATGAAGCGAGTCCCTTCTTAGAGGTGACTGTCTTGAATGCTGGCCTTGGTTTTTATGCCAATGGCAAGGTAGATTCTATCAAGGAAGGGATTGCCTTGGCACGTGAAGTGATTGCCAGTGGGGATGCCCTTGAGAAATTGAGATTATTACAGGAGTATCAAAAATGAGTCAAGAATTCTTGCCAAAGATTCTAAAGGAAAAGGCGCGTGAAGTGGCTGCGATGAAAGAAGAGGAACTCCAACCTTTGCGCGAGACCTACCGCCTGTATGATTACCTAAAGAGTCATCCAGAAAAGCTTCAGGTCATTGCGGAAGTGAAAAAGGCTAGCCCGAGTCTGGGAGATATTCATGTCGATGTGGATATCGTCGCGCAGGCTAAGACTTACGAAGAAAATGGGGCCGTGATGATTTCTGTCTTGACCGATGAAGTGTTTTTCAAGGGCAGTATCGAGTATCTCCGGGAAATATCTAGTCAAGTACGTATCCCCACCCTCAACAAAGATTTCATTGTGGATGAAAAGCAAATAATTCGGGCGCGAAACGCAGGGGCGACTGTGATCTTGTTGATAGTTGCAGCCTTATCAGAGGCTCGTCTGAAAGAACTCTTCGATTTTGCGACCCATCTTGGCCTGGAGGTCTTGGTGGAGACCCATAATCTGACAGAACTAGAGGTCGCTCACCGGATTGGGGCTCAGATCATAGGGGTCAATAATCGCAACTTGGTGACCTTTGAGACAGATCTTCATACTAGCCTTGAATTGGCGACCAGCTTTGAACAAGAACCAGTTTACATCTCTGAGTCTGCTATTTTCACAGCAGCAGACGCGCGCATGCTGGCTCCTTATTTTAATGGCATTCTCGTTGGGACAGCTCTCATGAAGGCAGACAATGTGGCTGAAAAAGTAAAGGAGTTGCAGATTGACAAAGGTTAAAATTTGCGGATTGTCCACTCCGGAAGCCGTCCAGACAGCTGTTGAAGCCGGTGCGGACTACATTGGTTTTGTCTTTGCACCAAGCAAACGGCAAGTCACGTTGGAGCAAGCTCGGCAGTTGGCTACAGGGATTCCAAAGGGGGTTCAAAAAGTCGGTGTTTTTGTATCCCCACAAAGAGAAGAAGTGGAGCAGGCCTGCCAAGTAGTGGGATTGGACCTGATACAAGTGCATGGACCGATGGATGAAACCATCTTGCAAGACCTTCCCCAACAGACGATTCGCGCTATTCATATGGGGAAAGATGTCGCTCTTCCTGAGACCAGTGCCGATTATCTGCTCTTTGATGCTCCTGTAGCAGGAAGTGGGCAGACCTTTGACTGGCAAGAACTCGAAAGTCAAAACGTTACAAAGCCCTGCTTTATTGCAGGAGGCTTGACGGTAGACAATGTAGCAGACGCCATTCGCTTCTTTCATCCTTATGCGGTGGATGTATCCAGTGGGGTCGAGACAAATGGAAAAAAAGATCAAGAAAAGATAAAACGATTTATAGAAAGGGTCAAGCATGGCATATAAACAACCAGATAAAAACGGATTTTACGGGCGGTTCGGGGGACGATTTGTCCCTGAAACCTTGATGACAGCAGTTTTAGAATTAGAAGAAGCCTACAGAGAAAGTCAAAAAGATTCTTCTTTTCAAGCAGAATTGGATCAGCTTCTGAAACAATATGTCGGTCGGGAAACACCGCTCTATTACGCTAAAAATCTTACCAAGTACGTCGGTGGAGCCAAGATCTTTCTTAAAAGAGAAGACCTCAACCACACAGGGGCTCATAAAATTAATAATGCCCTAGGACAGGTTTTGTTGGCACACCGGATGGGCAAAAAGAAGATCATCGCAGAAACAGGAGCTGACCAGCACGGTGTTGCAACAGCAACAGCTGCTGCTTTATTTGATATGGAATGTACCATTTACATGGGGGAAGAAGATGTCAAACGCCAAGCCCTCAATGTCTTTCGGATGGAGTTATTGGGCGCCAAGGTTCAATCAGTAACAGATGGGTCACGTGTTCTCAAGGATGCGGTCAATGCTGCTCTTAGAGCCTGGGTAGCAAATGTGGAGGATACCCACTATATCATGGGTTCTGCTCTAGGACCTCATCCATTCCCAGAAATTGTCCGTGATTTTCAAAGTGTCATCGGTCGAGAAGCCAAACGCCAATTTGCAGAGCAAAATGATGGTGCGCTGCCAGATGCCGTTTTAGCCTGTGTAGGAGGCGGATCGAACGCCATTGGCCTCTTTTATCCTTTTGTAGAGGATGCCTCTGTTGCCATGTATGGGGCGGAAGCTGCTGGGCTTGGAGTGGATACAGACCAGCATGCAGCCACCTTGACCAAGGGGCGTCCGGGAGTCCTTCACGGTGCCTTGATGGATGTGTTACAGGATGCCCATGGACAGATTTTAGAAGCCTTCTCGATTTCGGCAGGTCTCGATTATCCAGGAATTGGGCCAGAGCATTCTTATTTCCATGACATCAAGCGGGCAACCTATGTGCCTGTGACAGACCAGGAAGCGCTAGAAGCCTTTCAATTGCTTTCAAAAGTGGAAGGAATCATTCCGGCCCTGGAATCTAGCCACGCTATCGCCTATGCGGTGAAGTTGGCCAAGGAGATGGGGCCTGAAAAATCTATGATCGTTTGCTTGTCAGGTCGTGGGGATAAAGATGTGGTACAAGTCAAAGACCGCCTAGAACAAGAGAGAGGAGAGTAAGATGGGAAAGACCTTAACAGAGCGTTTACAAAAGCTGAAAGACCAGCAGCAAGGGATCTTTGTTCCTTATATCATGGCAGGAGATCATGAAAAAGGCTTGGCAGGTTTGCAGGAAACCATCCAATTTTTGGAGGAGCTTGGTGTCTCAGCTATTGAGGTTGGCATTCCTTTTTCAGATCCGGTGGCAGATGGTCCTGTGATTGAAGAGGCGGGACTACGAAGTTTAGCCCATGGGACGACGACAGAGGAACTGGTGCAAACGATCCAGCACTTAGAGACAAGTGTTCCTTTGGTCATCATGACCTATTTCAACCCCTTGTTCCAATATGGGCTCGAAAACTTCTTTAGAGATGTAGAAGGAACAGCGGTTAAGGGAGTGATTATTCCCGATCTTCCTCATGAGCATGCGGATCTGGTAGAGCCTCTATTAGCGGATAAAGACATCGCCTTGGTGCCACTAGTGAGCCTAACCACAGGAATCGAGCGCCAAAAGAAATTGATCCAAGATGCAGAAGGATTTATCTATGCCGTTGCTGTCAATGGAGTGACGGGGAAAGCTGGTAGCTATCGAGATGACTTGGATCACCACTTGGCCCAATTACACGAAATAGCGTCCATTCCTGTTTTAACAGGTTTTGGAGTTTCCAGCATGGAGGATGTTCACCGTTTCAACAAGGTCTCGGATGGAGTGATTGTGGGGTCCAAAATCGTTAAGGCTCTCCACCAAGGAGAGACAGACGCCATTGCTCGTTTTATTTCTCAAGCAGTGAAGGGCTAGACGCTTCATTTCATTCATCATCAGCTTGATTCTCCTAGATCAAGCTCTTTGTCTACTATTTTAAACATTCCCCTCGTTGGTCTTTACAAACGAGGCTTTCTCGTTACAATAGAGGTAGTAACAAGAAAAGAGGAGAAGAGAATGATAAGCCTTGAAGAGATTGATCAAGTTGTCCAGTCAGGTCCTTTTGAACCCACCTGGGACTCTCTTAGCCATCAAGTCTGTCCAGATTGGTATCGAGATGCCAAATTTGGAATGTTTATCCACTGGGGTGTCTACAGTGTACCTGCTTTCGGTTCGGAATGGTATTCGCGAAATATGTATATCCAAGGGAATCCTTGTTATGACTATCATCGAGAGCATTTTGGAGACCAGGCCGGCTTTGGCTACAAGGATCTCATTCCTCTTTTTACAGCCGATCGCTTTGATCCGGCATCTTGGCTAGATCTCTTTCAAAAAGCGGGAGCCCAGTATCTTTTTCCAGTTGCGGAGCACCACGATGGTTTTCAGATGTATGCCTCTACTCTCTCGCCTTATAATAGTTTAGAAATGGGGCCGAGACGAGATGTCTTAGGAGAGCTGAGGGAGGAAGCAGAAAAACGTGGCCTGCACTTCTGTACGTCCTCTCACCGGGCAGAACACCAGTTTTTCTTTTCACATGGCAAGAAATTCACTAGTGACATTCCGAAAGAAGTCCCAAGAGACAGCCTTTATTGGCCGGCGGAGCCAGAACCCAAGGATCATTTTGATCTGACTTCCAAGCCTTATCCAAGCAAAGAATTCTTGGAAGATTGGCTTTTGCGAACCTGTGAACTGGTGCGGGACTACCAACCAGAGCTCCTATATTTTGACTGGTGGATCCAGCATGAGAGTTTCCGTCCCTACTTGATGCGCTTTTTGGCTTATTATTACAATCTAGTAGCACAAGAGGATCGCAAGGTGGCTGTTTGTTACAAACAGGATGCCCTCCCTTTCGGTTCAGGAATCGTTGAGATGGAGCGGGGAGGATACGGAGAGACGCAAGCCTTTCCGTGGCAAATGGATACCGCGATCGCCCGTAATTCTTGGTGCTATACCCAGGATCTAGCCTACAAGACCAGTAAGGAATTGCTACAAAATTTAGTCGATGTTGTGGCCAAAAATGGCAATCTTCTGCTCAATATTGGACCCAAGGCAGACGGCACTATCCCTGAGCAAGACCAAGACATCCTCACAGAGATCGGGGACTGGCTGGCGGTAAATGGAGAAGCCATTTATCAGAGTCGGCCTTGGCGGGTGTCATCGGACGGACCGACCGAGGCCCAGGAAGGTTCCTTCTCAGATGGAGAAGCGCCACTCTATACCAGCCAAGATTTTCGCTATACCATGCGTGATGGTTTTCTTTATGCTATCCAGCTGGAACCAAGTGGAAGGACGGAAGAGTTGACCTTGCCGTCTCTCGCCTATGACCTCAAGCAACCGAGAGTTCTTCATGCGCGCATTCAAAAGGTGGAACTCCTTGGAGAAAGTCAGCTTCTTTCTTGGAGCCAAGATGAGACAGGGCTCCATCTTCAGTTACCAGCTTGTAGGAAAAAACAACCGCGTGTTTTGCGCCTCAGCTTTTAGTTTTCTTGAAGCTTTCTATAAGGAATCGTTTAGGTTTCTCTTGTATACTGTACTCATCCAATAAGAAATGAGGTACAGAAAATGAAAATCTCAGTCAATTATCCAAAACGCTTTAAGAAATTGCCACAACAAGGTTCTTGTTACGGCGAATAAACACTTCTCTTCATTTTTCATAAGAAACTCCTAAAGAAGGCTCTACCCGAAAGGGTAGAGTTTTTATGTACCAGAGACCTTGTGATTCGTGGTATAATAGGCCTATGGAAAAAAAGAATAAATTACTACTCATCGACGGGTCTTCCGTCGCTTTTCGTGCCTTTTTCGCACTCTATCATCAAATTGATCGCTTCAAAAATGCCAATGGTCTGCATACCAATGCGGTCTATGGCTTTAATCTCATGTTGAGCCATCTCTTGGAGCGCATCCAACCAACCCATGTCCTTGTTGCTTTTGATGCAGGAAAGACGACCTTTCGGACGGAGATGTATGCCGACTACAAAGGGGGGCGTGCAAAAACACCAGATGAGTTTCGTGAGCAGTTCCCTTTCATTCGTGAGCAACTGGATCATTTGGGAATCCGCCATTATGAGCTGGCCCAGTATGAAGCGGATGATATTATTGGAACGCTCGATAAGATGGCAGAAACTACCTCGGTGCCATTTGATGTGACCATTGTCTCTGGGGACAAGGATTTGATCCAGCTGACAGATGACAATACGGTGGTTGAAATCTCTAAAAAAGGGGTAGCGGAGTTTGAGGAATTCACTCCAGCCTATCTCAAAGAAAAAATGGGTCTGACACCAGAGCAATTTATCGACCTCAAGGCCTTGATGGGAGATAAGTCGGATAACATCCCGGGTGTCACCAAGATCGGAGAAAAGACCGGGATCAAACTACTCCTAGAGTACGGCTCTCTCGATGGCATTTACGAGCATATTGACGAGATGAAGGCTTCTAAGATGAAGGAAAACCTCATCAACGACAAGGAGCAGGCCTACCTATCCAAAACTCTCGCAACCATCGATACCAATGCTCCCATTGAAATTGGGCTTGACGATATCACCTATACGGGCCCTCATCTAGAAAATCTAGCCAAGTTTTATGAGGAGATGGGCTTCAAGCAACTCCGTCAGGCCTTGGATCTCAGTGGAGAAGAAGCAGCTCCTGTAGCTATTGACTACACAGAAGTCGAGCAAGTCACTTCAGATATGCTCACGGAAGATAGTTTCTTCCATTTTGAGATTTTTGGGGACAATTACCATACGGAACCCATTATTGGTTTCGCATGGGGGACCAAAGGTCAACTCCACGCGAGTACAGATACTGGTCTTTTACAAACACCGATTTTCAAAGAATTTCTCGAAAAAACGCCCCTCAAGGTCTATGACTTCAAGCGGGCTAAGGTCTTGCTCAGCCACTTGGGCATTACCCTTCAAAATCCGGCTTTTGACAGTCGATTGGCCAAGTATCTCTTGTCGACCGTAGAGGACAATGAAATTTCAACCATTGCGAGTCTCTATAGTCAGATTGCGCTACCGCTGGACGAAGTCGTTTATGGCAAGGGAGCCAAAAAAGCTATCCCAGAAAAGACGGCCCTATTAGAGCATTTGGCACGGAAAGTCGCTGTTTTACTAGACACGGAAGAGCCCATGGTGGAGCAGTTGCAAGCCCATGACCAGCTAGATTTGCTCTATGATATGGAGCAACCACTAGCAGCTGTTTTGGCCAAGATGGAAATCGCGGGGATCAAGGTAGAACGCCAGACCCTCCAAGATATGCAAGTGGAAAACGAAGTGGTCTTGGAGCGCTTGACTCAAGAAATCTATGAGCTTGCTGGAGAGGAATTTAACATAAATTCTCCAAAACAATTGGGGGTCATCCTCTTTGAAAAATTGGAACTTCCTCTTGAATATACTAAGAAGACCAAAACCGGCTATTCAACAGCCGTTGATGTCTTGGAACGCCTAGCTCCTATCGCACCGATTGTGTCTAAGATTCTTGAATACCGCCAAATTGCTAAGATCCAGTCGACCTATGTCATCGGTCTTCAAGATTGGATTTTGGAAGATGGGAAGATCCATACCCGCTATGTACAGGATTTGACGCAGACAGGCCGTTTGTCTAGCGTGGATCCCAATTTGCAAAATATCCCTGTCCGATTGGAACAAGGTCGCCTTATTCGTAAGGCCTTTGTCCCAGAAGAGGAAAACAGTGTCTTGCTGAGTTCGGACTATTCACAAATCGAATTGCGCGTCTTGGCCCATATTTCGGGAGATGAGCATTTGATTGATGCTTTTAAGCATGGGGCAGATATCCATACATCGACTGCTATGCGCGTCTTCAACATTGAAAAACCAGAAGACGTGACGCCGAATGACCGTCGCAATGCCAAGGCAGTAAACTTCGGTGTGGTTTATGGAATTTCCGACTTTGGACTGTCTAACAACTTAGGGATCAGTCGAAAAGAAGCCAAGGCCTACATTGAGACCTACTTCGAACGCTACCCTGGCATCAAGGACTATATGGAGAGAGTGGTACGGGAAGCGCGTGATAAAGGCTATGTGGAGACCCTCTTCAAGCGTCGTCGGGAGATTCCAGATATCAATTCTCGCAACTTCAATGTTCGAGGCTTTGCGGAGCGGACAGCTATCAACTCACCCATCCAAGGATCGGCAGCAGACATCTTGAAAATTGCTATGATCCACTTGGACCAAGCGCTAGAAGCAGGAGCATACAAGACCAAGATGCTTCTTCAGGTGCACGATGAAATCGTTCTGCAAGTACCAAGTGATGAACTGGCAGCGATCAAAGAACTTGTCAAAGAGACCATGGAATCTGCTATCGAACTTGCAGTACCACTGGAAGCCGATGAAAATGAAGGCAAAACATGGTATGAAGCCAAATAAGATTAAGTTTGTCAAAAACAGAAAGCGGTAGGAGACTTTTCAGTTTCCTACCGCTTTTAACGACAAACACTTGCAATGCCTTCCGTATTGTTATACTATTTAAAGAAAGGAAACGCATACAAAAGGAGATTCTTATGGCTTATTCATTTCGCAATCCTAGTGATGGCATTATCAAACATTACCTAGAAACCAGCAAGATCATCGCTGTAGTTGGATTATCTGATCGTGAAGACACGACCAGTCATCGTGTCAGCAAGGAGATGCAAGAGCGGGGCTATCGGATTATTCCTGTCAACCCCCGCGCAGCTGGTGGCCAGATCCTTGGAGAAACGGTGTACGCTAGCCTACAGGAGATTCCTTTCCCAGTAGATATCGTCGATGTATACCGTCGCAGTGAGTTTTTGCCAGATGTGGCACGTGATTTTATTGAGACGGATGCGAAAATTTTCTGGGCACAATTGGAACTGGAAAATCAAGAAGCAGAAGAAATCCTTCGTGGAGCTGGACGAGAAGATATCGTCATGAACCGCTGTATCAAACGGGAACACACCCGACTGATTTTAGGAGACTCCCTATACGGTTTATAAATGCTAAACAATTGACATAGAAGAAAACCCCAGCTTGCTGGGGTTTTCTTATTACTCTTATTCAGTTTCATGGCTTGGATGGCCTGTAAAATGGCGCGGCCCTTGTTTAATCTGCTTGATTTGATCATAAAAGGCAATTTGGCAGTTGATAAAGTAAGGCATGGTGTAAAAGCCGATGACATCGCGCGTGAAGTAATTCAAGAAGTACCAACCAATCAAGGTTAGATCGAGCACCAAGCGATTGCTGCGGAACCCTTTCATGGTTTCACGACTTTGGCGAAGCACTCCAAAGGCTCCCTTGTAGTCGCCGTCTCGTAATTGTTCATAGAGGATCAATTCGACCAAGCTGAGACTGTAGTATTGTGGCAGGTAAAAGAGGAGGCCGAGTAGGCCCAGCACGACACCGGTAGTCATCAGAGGCATTTGTTGCATGAGAGATTGGAATTCAGGACTGGAAGCACTCAGAGTGCTAGGGTTGCTCACCTTGTCGTAAATCGCCAAAAATCGAATGCTGGCGTAGGTGCTGATGAGGCTCCCTACATAGAGGATGAGTCCCCATAAAAAGAGGACGACTTGCTTCAAGATCAAGGTGGCAAATACAGAGGTAAAGCGATCTTGTTTAAAGATATCTAACACGCGTGTTCGGTGTTCGATCTTGGGATTGATCGTATCTAAATAGCTAAAAGTCGCACCGACCACTAAAATGGAGATGACAAAGGAGACGACAGAAGGAAAGAGCTGCCGCTGGATCATGTAGATACCTGCTTGCTGCAAGGTCATGTCCGGTAGTAGATCGACCAGATCTTGCCCACTTAAGAGAAAGTTAGCAAGAATGGTCAACAGGACCGGCAAGGCAAAAAGGATAGCTAAGCCCGGTTGCTGGACTTGCATGGTACGTGCCCGGAGGCGAATCAGTTTAAGGTTCATAGATGACACTCTCTTCATAGTAGTACTTTTTATTATAACATAAGTCCGTGACAGAGCCGGTAAAATTTGGTACAATCGTACAGGTGCTCACAGGAAAACTGTGACAGGAATAAGAAGGCTGGGACTGTTTTTCCCAGTACGGAGGTAACCATGACAGATTCACCGATTCAATATCGATTAATCAAAAAAGAAAAGCATACAGGTGCTCGTCTGGGAGAAATTATTACCCCTCACGGGACCTTCCCGACCCCAATGTTTATGCCTGTAGGGACTCAGGCAACCGTTAAGACCCAATCGCCAGAAGAACTCAAGGAAATGGGTTCCGGAATTATCTTGGCCAACACCTACCATCTCTGGCTTCGTCCGGGGGACGACTTGGTCGCAAAAGCAGGAGGACTGCACCAGTTCATGAACTGGGACCAGCCCATTTTGACAGATAGTGGAGGCTTCCAGGTCTATTCATTGGCGGATACCCGCAACATCACCGAAGAAGGGGTAACCTTTAAAAATCACCTCAACGGCTCGAAGATGTTCCTCTCTCCAGAAAAGGCCATCTCCATCCAAAACAATCTAGGAAGCGACATCATGATGTCCTTTGATGAATGCCCTCAGTTCTATCAGCCTTATGATTATGTGAAAAAATCGATCGAACGGACCAGTCGTTGGGCAGAACGTGGGCTTAAGGCTCATCGTCGCCCTCATGATCAAGGTCTTTTCGGGATTGTCCAAGGGGCTGGATTTGAAGACTTGCGCCGTCAGTCTGCTCAAGATCTGGTCAGCATGGACTTCCCAGGCTATTCTATCGGTGGCTTAGCTGTTGGGGAAAGCCATGAAGAGATGAATGCCGTGCTGGATTTCACAACTCCGCTCTTGCCAGAGAACAAGCCACGCTATCTCATGGGAGTAGGAGCTCCAGACAGTCTGATCGATGGCGTTATTCGTGGAGTGGACATGTTTGACTGTGTCTTACCGACGCGGATTGCGCGAAATGGTACCTGTATGACCAGCCAAGGACGCCTAGTGGTGAAAAATGCGCAATTTGCAGAAGACTTTACACCGCTAGATCCCGAATGTGATTGCTACACTTGTAAGAACTATACCCGAGCTTACCTTCGCCACCTCCTCAAGGCAGATGAGACCTTCGGCATTCGCTTGACAAGCTACCACAACCTCTATTTCTTGATCAACCTCATGAAGCAGGTCCGTCAAGCCATCATGGATGACAATCTCTTAGAATTCCGTGAGCATTTCGTCGAAAAATATGGCTATAACAAGTCAGGACGGAATTTCTAGAAATAGATAAATAGGAAGAAAAAAGACTACAGCCATCTGAGAATAATAGGAATAACTGCTAGACGCAGTGGTTGATTGGTATCTTTGTTCGCTTGTTAAGCTCCAAAGATAACCTAATCAACTGTGCGGGGGCGAGACGACGAACAAATTGGATATAAATTTGTTCTGTCTCGCTCCCTTTTTCCTATATAATAGCAACTTTTTTAGCACTCTATTTCTTTCGAAAACACTTTCATCAAAAAAACGAAAAAAATCTTCTCAAATCCCTTGCATTGGGCCTTTGTTTGTGTTAAACTACTATGGTGCTGTGAAAAACAGCTATTAGCTTTGATGCAAGAGGTTGCGACACGCTCGGTTGCATTGCCACGCAACGCGCGTCGGTTTTCTTGTGGAGCTAGCCTATTATCTTAAATAGACGAAAAGGAGAAAAAGATGGCAAACAAAAAAATCCGCATCCGTTTGAAAGCGTACGAACACCGTACACTCGACACAGCGGCTGCAAAAATCGTAGAATCAGCTACTCGTACAGGTGCACAAGTTGCGGGTCCAATCCCACTTCCAACTGAGCGTAGCCTCTACACAATCATTCGTGCGACTCACAAATACAAAGATTCTCGCGAACAATTCGAAATGCGTACACACAAACGTTTGATCGACATCATCAACCCAACTCAAAAAACAGTTGACGCTTTGATGAAATTGGATCTTCCAAGTGGTGTAAACGTAGAAATCAAACTTTAATCAAAAGCTTGATCCAGAGCATAAAAAACGCTCGTTAAAAACTTTTTTAATAAAAAACTATAGAAAAGGAACTATTTTCTCATGACAAAAGGAATCTTAGGGAAAAAAGTGGGAATGACTCAAATCTTCACTGAAGCTGGCGAATTGATCCCTGTAACAGTTATCGAAGCAACTCCAAACGTTGTTCTTCAAGTTAAAACTGTTGAAACAGATGGTTACAACGCTATCCAAGTTGGTTTCGATGACAAACGCGAAGTATTGAGCAACAAACCTGCTAAAGGACATGTAGCAAAAGCTAACACGGCTCCTAAGCGCTTCATTCGTGAATTCAAAAACGTTGAAGGCTTGGAAGTTGGTGCTGAAATCACAGTTGACACTTTCGAAGCTGGAGACATTGTTGATGTAACTGGTACTTCTAAAGGTAAAGGTTTCCAAGGTGTTATCAAACGCCATGGACAATCACGTGGACCTATGGCTCACGGTTCTCGTTACCACCGTCGTCCAGGTTCTATGGGACCTGTTGCACCTAACCGCGTATTCAAAGGTAAAAACCTTGCAGGACGCATGGGTGGCGATCGTGTAACAATTCAAAACCTTGAAGTTGTACAAGTTGTTCCAGAAAAGAACGTTATCCTTATCAAAGGTAACGTACCAGGTGCTAAGAAATCTCTTATCACTATCAAGTCAGCAGTTAAAGCTGGTAAATAATAAGGAAAGGGGAATACAGTCAAAATGGCAAATGTAACATTATTCGACCAAACTGGTAAACAAGCGGGCGAAGTTGTTCTTAACGATGCGATCTTTGGTATCGAACCAAACCAAGCAGTTGTATTTGATGTGATCATCAGCCAACGTGCTAGCCTTCGTCAAGGGACTCACGCAGTTAAAAACCGTTCAGCCGTTTCAGGTGGCGGACGCAAACCATGGCGTCAAAAAGGAACTGGACGTGCTCGTCAAGGTTCTATCCGCTCTCCACAATGGCGTGGTGGTGGAATCGTCTTCGGACCAACTCCACGTAGCTATGCGTACAAACTTCCTCAAAAAGTTCGTCGCCTTGCACTTAAATCTGTTTACTCAGAAAAAGTTGCTGAAAACAAATTTGTAGCCGTTGATTCTCTTGAATTTACAGCTCCAAAAACTGCTGAATTTGCAAAAGTTCTTGCAGCTTTGAGCATCGATTCTAAAGTCCTTGTTATTCTTGAAGAAGGAAATGAATTCGCAGCTCTTTCAGCTCGTAACCTTCCAAACGTGAAAGTTGCGACTGCTACAACTGCAAGTGTTCTTGACATCGCAAATAGTGACAAACTTCTTGTTACTCAAGCAGCTATCTCTAAAATCGAGGAGGTTCTTGCATAATGAATTTGTATGATGTTATCAAAAAACCTGTTATCACTGAAAAGTCAATGGCTCAACTTGAAGCAGGCAAATATGTATTCGAAGTTGACACTCGCGCTCACAAACTTTTGATCAAACAAGCTGTTGAAGCAGCGTTTGAAGGTGTAAAAGTTGCGAATGTGAACACTGTAAACGTAAAACCTAAAGCAAAACGCGTTGGACGTTACACTGGTTTTACTTCAAAAACTAAAAAAGCTATCATCACGCTTGCAGCTGATTCTAAAGCAATCGAGTTGTTTGCTACTGAAGCTGAATAATCTAAGGAGGAAATATCGTGGGAATTCGTGTTTATAAACCAACAACAAACGGTCGCCGTAATATGACTTCTTTGGATTTCGCTGAAATCACAACAAACACACCTGAGAAAACTTTGCTTGTTTCTCTTAAAAACAAAGCAGGTCGTAACAATAACGGTCGTATCACTGTTCGTCACCAAGGTGGTGGACACAAACGTCATTACCGTTTGATCGATTTCAAACGTAACAAAGATGGAGTTGAAGCAGTCGTTAAAACGATCGAATACGATCCAAACCGCTCAGCTAACATCGCGCTTGTACACTACACTGACGGTGTGAAAGCTTACATCATCGCCCCTAAAGGTCTTGAAGTAGGTCAACGCATCGTATCAGGATCAGAAGCAGATATCAAAGTCGGAAATGCTCTTCCGCTTGCTAACATCCCAGTTGGTACTTTGATCCACAACATCGAATTGAAACCTGGTAAAGGTGGAGAATTGGTACGTGCTGCTGGAGCTTCTGCTCAAGTATTAGGTTCTGAAGGTAAATATGTACTTGTTCGTCTTCAATCAGGCGAAGTTCGTATGATTCTTGGAACTTGCCGTGCTACAGTTGGTGTTGTCGGAAACGAACAACATGGACTTGTAAACCTTGGTAAAGCGGGACGTAACCGCTGGAAAGGTGTTCGCCCTACAGTTCGTGGTTCTGTAATGAACCCGAATGATCACCCACACGGTGGTGGTGAAGGTAAAGCACCAGTTGGACGTAAAGCGCCATCTACTCCTTGGGGTAAACCTGCGCTTGGTCTTAAAACTCGTAACAAGAAAGCGAAATCTGACAAACTTATCGTTCGTCGTCGCAACCAAAAATAATCATAAGCAACTAGCTTACACTTTCCGCCAGCTCGGTAGCGCTGCTTAGCAGCGCAAGCCGCTGTGGTACTAAATTTTAAAGGAGAAAATTACAAAATGGGACGTAGTCTTAAAAAAGGACCTTTCGTCGATGAGCATTTGATGAAAAAAGTTGAAGCTCAAGCAAACGACGAAAAGAAAAAAGTAATTAAAACTTGGTCACGTCGTTCAACGATCTTCCCAAGTTTCATCGGATACACTATCGCAGTTTATGATGGACGTAAACATGTACCTGTTTACATCCAAGAAGACATGGTAGGTCACAAGCTTGGTGAATTTGCACCAACTCGTACTTACAAAGGTCACGCGGCAGACGACAAGAAGACACGTAGAAAATAAGGAGAACATAAATGGCAGAAATTACTTCAGCTAAAGCAATGGCTCGTACAGTGCGTGTTTCACCTCGTAAATCACGTCTTGTTCTTGACAACATCCGTGGTAAAAGCGTAGCCGATGCCATCGCTATTTTGACATTCACACCAAACAAAGCTGCAGGGATCATCCTTAAAGTGTTGAACTCAGCAGTAGCAAACGCTGAAAACAACTTTGGTTTGGAAAAAGCTAACTTGGTAGTATCTGAAGCATTCGCAAACGAAGGACCAACAATGAAACGTTTCCGTCCACGTGCGAAAGGTTCAGCTTCACCAATCAACAAACGTACAGCTCACATCACAGTAGCTGTTGCAGAAAAATAAGGAGGTAAACTCGTGGGTCAAAAAGTACATCCAATTGGTATGCGTGTTGGTATCATCCGTGATTGGGATGCCAAATGGTATGCTGAAAAAGAATACGCGGATTACCTTCATGAAGATCTTGCAATCCGTAAATTCATTCAAAAAGAATTGGCTGACGCAGCTGTTTCAACTATTGAAATCGAACGCGCAGTAAACAAAGTTAACGTTTCTCTTCACACTGCTAAACCAGGTATGGTTATCGGTAAAGGTGGAGCAAACGTTGATGCACTTCGTGCAGCTCTTAACAAATTGACTGGTAAACAAGTACACATCAACATCATTGAGATCAAACGTCCTGACTTGGATGCTCACCTTGTTGGTGAAGGAATCGCTCGTCAATTGGAACAACGTGTTGCTTTCCGTCGTGCACAAAAACAAGCAATCCAACGTGCTATGCGTGCTGGAGCTAAAGGAATCAAAACTCAAGTATCAGGTCGTTTGAACGGTGCAGATATTGCCCGTGCAGAAGGATACTCTGAAGGAACTGTTCCACTCCACACACTTCGCGCTGATATCGATTACGCTTGGGAAGAAGCAGACACTACTTACGGTAAACTTGGTGTTAAAGTATGGATCTACCGTGGTGAAGTTCTTCCAGCTCGTAAAGACGCTAAAGGAGGTAAATAACCAATGTTAGTACCTAAACGTGTAAAACACCGTCGCGAATTCCGTGGTAAAATGCGCGGTGAAGCAAAAGGTGGAAAAGAAGTAGCATTCGGTGAATACGGTCTTCAAGCTACAACTAGCCACTGGATCACAAACCGTCAAATCGAAGCTGCTCGTATCGCCATGACTCGTTACATGAAACGTGGTGGTAAAGTTTGGATTAAGATTTTCCCACACAAATCATACACCGCTAAAGCTATCGGGGTACGTATGGGATCTGGTAAAGGGGCTCCTGAAGGTTGGGTAGCACCAGTTAAACGTGGTAAAGTGATGTTTGAAATCGCTGGTGTATCTGAAGAGATCGCACGCGAAGCACTTCGTCTTGCTAGCCACAAATTGCCAGTTAAAACTAAATTTGTGAAACGTGAAGCAGAATAAGGAGAGGTCATGAAACTTACAGAAGTAAAAGAATTTGTTAAAGAACTTCGTGGTCTTTCTCAAGAAGAACTCGCGAAGCGTGAAAATGAATTGAAGAAAGAATTGTTTGAACTTCGTTTCCAAGCAGCTGCTGGTCAATTGGAACAAACTGGACGTTTGAAAGAAGTGAAAAAACAAATCGCTCGTATCAAAACTGTTCAATCAGAAGCTAAATAATAGACTAGGGAAGGAGAATTTCAATGGAACGCAATAATCGTAAAGTTCTTGTTGGACGCGTTGTGTCTGACAAAATGGACAAAACAATCACAGTTGTAGTTGAAACTAAACGTAACCACCCAGTCTATGGTAAACGTATCAACTATTCTAAAAAATACAAAGCTCATGATGAAAACAATGTTGCTAAAGAAGGCGATATCGTTCGTATCATGGAAACTCGTCCGCTTTCAGCTACAAAACGCTTCCGTCTTGTAGAAGTCGTTGAAAAAGCGGTCATCATCTAATCATACCTGAAAGGAGAAAACGTAAATGATTCAAACAGAAACTCGTTTGAAAGTCGCTGACAACAGTGGCGCACGCGAAATCTTGACAATCAAAGTTCTTGGTGGTTCAAAACGTAAATTCGCGAGCATCGGTGATGTAATCGTTGCATCTGTAAAACAAGCTACTCCTGGTGGTGCGGTTAAGAAAGGTGACGTTGTAAAAGCTGTTATCGTTCGTACTAAATCAGGTGCTCGTCGTAAAGATGGTTCATACATCAAGTTCGACGAAAATGCAGCAGTGATCATCCGTGACGACAAAACTCCTCGCGGAACTCGTATCTTTGGCCCAGTTGCACGTGAATTGCGTGACGGTGGTTTTATGAAGATCGTATCACTTGCTCCAGAAGTACTTTAATCAATAAAAAAACAAACACAGTCCCCTGGCTCAGCCAGGGTGCCCGTCGGGCGTAAGAATAAAAGGAGAATAAAATGTTTGTAAAAAAAGGCGACAAAGTTCGCGTTATCGCTGGTAAAGACAAAGGCGTAGAAGCTGTTGTTCTTACTGCTCTTCCAAAAGTAAATAAAGTTGTTGTAGAAGGTGTAAACATCATCAAGAAACACCAACGTCCAAATAACGAAAACCCTCAAGGTGCAATCGTTGAAAAAGAAGCTCCAATCCATGCTTCTAACGTTCAAGTTTTGGACAAAAACGGTGTTGCTGGACGTGTTGGCTACAAATTTGTAGACGGCAAAAAAGTTCGCTACAACAAAAAATCAGGCGAAGTGCTTGACTAATCACGAAGGAAAGGAGAAGTATAATGGCTAATCGTTTAAAAGAAAAATACCTTAATGAAGTAGTACCATCATTGACTGAACAGTTCAACTATTCATCAGTTATGGCTGTGCCAAAAGTTGATAAAATCGTTTTGAACATGGGTGTCGGTGATGCAGTATCAAATGCTAAAAACCTTGAAAAAGCTGCTGAAGAGCTTGCTTTGATCTCAGGTCAAAAACCATTGATCACTAAGGCTAAAAAATCAATCGCCGGCTTCCGTCTTCGTGAAGGTGTTGCGATCGGTGCAAAAGTTACCCTTCGTGGTGAACGTATGTACGAATTCTTGGATAAATTGGTAACAGTTTCACTTCCACGTGTACGTGACTTCCATGGTGTTCCAACAAAATCATTTGATGGACGCGGAAACTACACACTTGGTGTGAAAGAACAATTGATCTTCCCAGAAATCAACTTTGATGATGTTGATAAAACTCGTGGTTTGGATATCGTAATCGTAACTACAGCGAACACAGACGAAGAATCACGTGCATTGCTTACTGGCCTCGGTATGCCGTTTGCAAAATAATATAGGAGGTAAAACTAATGGCTAAAAAATCTATGATTGCTAAGAACAAACGCCCAGCGAAGTTCTCTACTCAAGCATACACTCGCTGTGAACGTTGTGGACGTCCACACTCAGTTTACCGCAAGTTTAAACTTTGCCGTGTTTGCTTCCGTGAATTGGCATACAAAGGTCAAATCCCAGGTGTAACAAAAGCATCTTGGTAATAGCATGATACAAAGAGCGTAACAACCATAGCAAAAATAGGAGATTTGGTGCAGGAGCGATGCTCCAAAACAAATCTATCTTTTTTGCCCAGGTTGTAGCTCGTGTTCAAATGAGAAATGCTCATCTGTGTGTATCAAAACTTTCTGAGCCTAGCTCAATCATTAACTAGCAAGTGCAACTTGCAAACTACTAGTAAGAGGAGAAATTATAATGGTTATGACTGACCCAATCGCAGACTTCCTTACACGTATTCGTAACGCTAACCAAGCAAAACACGAAGTACTTGAAGTGCCTGCATCAAACATCAAAAAAGGGATTGCTGAAATCCTTAAACGCGAAGGTTTTGTAAAAAACGTTGAATTCATCGAAGATGACAAACAAGGCATCATCCGTGTATTCTTGAAATACGGACAAAACGGTGAAAAAGTTATCACAAACTTGAAACGTGTATCAAAACCAGGTTTGCGTGTTTACAAAAAACGTGAAGATCTTCCAAAAGTTCTTAACGGACTTGGAATTGCTATCCTTTCAACTTCTGAAGGTTTGCTTACTGATAAAGAAGCTCGCCAAAAGAATGTTGGTGGAGAAGTTATCGCTTACGTTTGGTAATATTTAGCTCCCAATTTCGTTGTGACTCTTCGTTATTGTCTCTTGCCTAACCTAAAGTTATGTCTGCGAGACAATGCCTCGATTCACTTAGAAATTGAGACCTAAACATTAACTTTTAAATCAAAAAGATTTAAACCCCGTGAAAACTGGCCCGTAAAGGCCTGACAATTTAACAGGAGAATAAAAAACATGTCACGTATTGGTAATAAAGTTATCGTGTTGCCTGCTGGTGTTGAAATCACTAACAATGACAACGTTGTAACTGTAAAAGGACCTAAAGGAGAACTTACTCGTACGTTCTCAAAAGATATTGAAATCCGTGTGGAAGGTACTGAAGTAACACTTCACCGTCCAAACGATTCAAAAGAAATGAAAACAATCCACGGAACAACTCGTGCCCTTTTGAACAACATGGTTACTGGTGTATCAGAAGGATTCAAGAAAGAACTTGAAATGCGCGGGGTTGGATACCGTGCACAACTTCAAGGATCAAAACTTGTTTTGGCTGTTGGTAAATCACACCCAGACGAAGTTGAAGCTCCAGAAGGAATTACTTTTGAACTTCCAAACCCAACAACAATCGTTGTTAGCGGAATTTCAAAAGAAGTAGTTGGTCAAACAGCTGCTTATGTACGTAGCCTTCGTTCACCTGAACCATACAAAGGTAAAGGGATCCGTTATGTTGGTGAATACGTTCGCCGCAAAGAAGGTAAAACAGGTAAATAATGTAGTTTGGTTGTTTTTCAACCATCCTTCATCTTACCAACTCAGTGCTTAGCACATGATTTTAAAATTAAGAGGTGAAAATTGTGATTTCGAAACCAGATAAAAACAAAATCCGTCAAAAACGCCACCGTCGCGTTCGCGGAAAACTCTCTGGAACTGCTGATCGCCCACGTTTGAACGTATTCCGTTCTAATACAGGCATCTACGCTCAAGTAATTGATGACGTAGCGGGTGTAACGCTCGCAAGCGCTTCAACTCTTGACAAAGAAGTTTCAAAAGGAACTAAAACTGAACAAGCCGTTGTTGTCGGCAAACTTGTTGCTGAACGTGCAGTTGCTAAAGGTATTTCTGAAGTGGTGTTCGACCGCGGTGGATATCTATATCACGGACGTGTTAAAGCTTTGGCTGATGCAGCTCGTGAAAACGGATTGAAATTCTAATAGGAGGACACTAGAAAATGGCATTTAAAGATAATGCAGTTGAACTTGAAGAACGCGTAGTTGCCATCAACCGTGTAACAAAAGTTGTTAAAGGTGGACGTCGTCTTCGTTTTGCAGCTCTTGTAGTTGTTGGTGACCGTAATGGCCGTGTTGGATTTGGTACTGGTAAAGCTCAAGAAGTTCCAGAAGCAATCCGTAAGGCTGTTGAAGATGCTAAGAAAAACTTGATCGAAGTTCCTATGGTTGGAACAACAATTCCACACGAAGTAACATCAGTATTTGGTGGAGCTCGTGTATTGTTGAAACCAGCTATCGAAGGGGCTGGGGTTGCTGCAGGTGGAGCAGTTCGTGCCGTTGTCGAATTGGCAGGTATTGCAGATGTTACATCTAAATCACTTGGATCAAACACTCCAATCAACATCGTTCGTGCAACTGTTAACGGTTTAGCACAATTGAAACGCGCTGATGAAGTTGCTGCCCTTCGTGGTATTTCAGTTTCTGACTTGGCTTAAGAAAGGAGATTCAAATGGCTCAAATTAAAATTACTTTGACTAAGTCTCCAATCGGACGCATCCCGTCACAACGTAAAACTGTTGTAGCACTTGGACTTGGCAAATTGAACAGCTCTGTTATTAAAGAAGATAACCCAGCAGTACGTGGTATGATCACTGCTGTATCTCACTTGGTAACAGTTGAAGAAGTAAAATAATCTATTTAAAATAGAAACAAAGTTTTCAGGGGTATGAGAGGTTCTCATCCCCTAAAACTAAATATAAGTATAGGCGAGTTTGTAGTTAGGACACCTTTTCCTGATTACATGCGTTAGCAATTTACAAAAGAGGAGAAAATTAATAATGAAACTTCATGAATTACAACCTGCTACAGGTTCACGTAAAGTCCGCAACCGTGTTGGTCGTGGTACTTCATCTGGTAATGGTAAAACTTCTGGCCGTGGTCAAAAAGGTCAAAAAGCTCGTAGCGGTGGCGGTGTACGTCTTGGTTTTGAAGGTGGACAAACTCCATTGTTCCGTCGTCTTCCAAAACGTGGATTTACAAACATCAACGCTAAAGAATATGCTATTGTGAACCTTGATCAATTGAACGCCTTTGAAGATGGTGCTGAAGTAACTCCAGTAGTACTTGTAGAATCAGGAATTGTAAAAGCTGAAAAATCAGGTATCAAAATTCTTGGTAACGGAGAATTGACTAAGAAGTTGACTGTTAAAGCTGCTAAATTCTCTAAATCAGCTGAAGAAGCTATCACTGCTAAAGGTGGTTCAGTTGAAGTCATCTAAGTGAGGTGACCTATGTTTTTTAAATTATTAAAAGATGCATTTAAGGTGAAACAAGTACGGTCGAAGATTTTATTTACGATCTTCATCATTCTTGTTTTCCGCATTGGGACCACGATTACAGTGCCTGGTGTAAATGCGAAAATTCTGAACAACCTTCAAGATGTGTCCTTCTTGAACATGCTCAGTTTGGTTTCTGGGAACGCCATGAGGAACTTCTCAGTTTTCGCTCTAGGGGTTAGCCCATACATCACAGCTTCGATCGTCGTGCAACTTTTGCAAATGGATCTGTTACCTAAGTTTGTTGAATGGGGCAAACAAGGGGAAGTTGGTCGAAGAAAGCTCAACCAAGCAACACGCTATATTTCTTTGGTTCTAGCCTTTGTTCAATCCATCGGGATTACAGCCACCTTCCACACTTTGTCTCAGGCGAAATTAGTCGCAACTCCAAATACCAAGACCTATCTATTAATCGGTGCGATTCTGACGACCGGTTCCATGATTGTGACTTGGCTTGGAGAACAAATCACAGATAAAGGCTACGGTAATGGTGTTTCAATGATTATCTTTGCAGGGATTGTGTCATCAATTCCTGAGATGATTAAAGAAATCTATGAAAATGCATTTGTGAATGTTCGTTCTGGTCAAATGACCAATTCCCTCATTTTTGTTGGGGTATTAATCCTTGCTGTCTTGGTTATTGTTTACTTTACAACCTTTGTAGAGCAAGCACAATACAAGATTCCAATCCAATATACAAAGATTGCACAAGGAGCTCCATCAAGTTCTTACCTTCCTTTGAAAGTAAACCCAGCAGGGGTTATTCCTGTCATCTTCGCTAGTTCGATTACAGCAGCGCCTGCTGCGATTTTCCAAGTGATTAGCGCTATGGGTTACAATGCAGGATGGGTGAAAACAGCTCAAGCCATGTTGGCTACAAACACACCAACTGGTGTGGCAATGTATGCCTTATTGATCATTCTCTTCACCTTCTTCTACACGTTTGTTCAGATCAATCCTGAAAAAACGGCAGAAAACCTTCAAAAGAGTGGTGCCTATATCCCAGGCGTCCGCCCTGGTAAGGGGACAGAAGAGTTTATGTCTCGTTTGCTACGTCGTTTAGCAAGCGTCGGATCCGTATTCCTTGGCTTTATTACCATCATTCCAATCCTAGCTCGAGATTTATTTGGTTTGACAGATGCAGTTGCTCTTGGAGGAACTAGTTTGTTAATCATTATTTCAACAGGTATTGAGGGAATGAAACAATTAGAAGGCTACTTATTAAAACGTAAGTATGTCGGATTTATGGACACAACAACAGAATAGAATAAGGTTGACTTTGTCAGCCTTCTATTTTGTTTTTAAATGGAAATAGGAATTCGCTCCTGCTTCCATTTAAAAACAAAATAAGGAGAATTCATCATGAATCTTTTAATTATGGGGTTGCCTGGAGCAGGTAAAGGAACTCAAGCGGCTAAAATCGTTGAAGAGTTTCACGTAGCGCACATCTCCACCGGAGATATGTTCCGCGCAGCGATGGTTAACCAAACTGAAATGGGTGTGCTTGCAAAATCATACATTGATAAAGGTGAGTTGGTACCAGATGAAGTAACCAATGGAATTGTGAAAGAACGCCTTGCTCAAGATGATATTAAAGAAACAGGTTTCCTTTTGGATGGCTATCCACGTACAATTGAACAAGCTCATGCCTTGGATCAAACTTTGTCAGAACTTGGTATCACATTAGAAGGTGTTATCAATATTGAAGTTAACCCAGAAAGCTTGTTAGAGCGTTTGAGTGGTCGTTTCATCTGCCGTACTTGTGGCGCAACTTACCATAAAGTATTTAATCCTACAAAAGTTGAAGGAACTTGTGATAACTGTCAAGGTCATGATTTCTACCAACGTGAAGATGACAAACCAGAAACGGTTAAACGTCGTTTGGACGTCAATATTGCACAAGGAGAACCAATCATTGAATTTTATCGTTCAAAAGGACTTGTACATGACATCCAAGGGAACCAAGATATCAATGATGTATTTGCAGACATTGAAAAAGTCTTGTCAAATTTGAAATAAAAGCGTTTTTCATGCTTGCAATATTGGACAACTAGTGTTACAATTAGTTAGTCTGACTTATAATTGTTACCTCTGTGCTCAGAGGAATGAATCGAAATTTATGGAGGTACTTTTGCGTGGCAAAAGACGATGTGATTGAAGTAGAAGGCAAAGTAGTCGATACAATGCCGAATGCTATGTTTACGGTTGAACTTGAAAATGGACATCAGATTTTAGCAACAGTTTCTGGTAAAATTCGTAAAAACTATATTCGTATTTTAGCGGGAGATCGTGTTACAGTGGAGATGAGTCCGTACGATTTGACACGTGGACGTATCACATACCGCTTTAAATAATCGAAAAACTTGGAGGGATAAAAATGAAAGTAAGACCATCGGTCAAACCAATTTGCGAATACTGTAAAGTAATTCGTCGTAATGGTCGTGTTATGGTAATTTGCCCAGCAAATCCAAAACACAAACAACGTCAAGGATAAGATAGAAAGGAGAAAACATGGCTCGTATTGCTGGAGTTGACATTCCAAATGACAAACGTGTAGTAATTTCATTGACTTATGTGTACGGTATCGGACTTCCAACATCTAAGAAAATCCTTGCTGCTGCAGGCGTTTCTGAAGATATTCGTGTTCGCGATCTTACACCAGATCAAGAAGATGCTATCCGTCGTGAAGTTGACGCAATCAAAGTTGAAGGTGACCTTCGTCGTGAAGTAAACTTGAACATCAAACGCTTGATGGAAATCGGTTCATACCGTGGTATCCGTCACCGTCGTGGACTTCCAGTTCGTGGACAAAACACTAAAAACAATGCTCGCACTCGTAAAGGTAAAGCTGTTGCGATTGCAGGTAAGAAAAAATAAAATAAAATAAGGAGGTAAAAATCTTGGCTAAACCAACACGTAAACGTCGTGTGAAAAAGAATATCGAATCTGGTATTGCTCATATTCACGCTACATTTAACAACACAATTGTTATGATTACTGATGTGCATGGTAACGCAATCGCTTGGTCATCTGCAGGTGCACTTGGATTTAAAGGTTCTCGTAAATCTACACCATTTGCTGCTCAAATGGCATCAGAAGCTGCTGCAAAAGCTGCTCAAGAACACGGACTTAAATCTGTTGAAGTAACTGTTAAAGGTCCTGGTTCAGGTCGTGAGTCTGCTATTCGTGCACTTGCTGCTGCTGGTCTTGAAGTAACTGCAATCCGCGATGTAACTCCTGTACCACACAATGGTGCTCGTCCTCCAAAACGTCGCCGTGTATAATCATCAACAATTACACAGCTTTTCGTTTAAGAGGGAGTATAGCAAATGATTGAGTTTGAAAAACCAAATATAACAAAAATTGATGAAAACAAAGATTATGGCGTGTTTGTCGTAGAACCACTTGAACGTGGCTATGGTACAACACTTGGAAACTCACTTCGTCGTGTACTTCTGGCTTCACTTCCAGGTGCAGCTGTCACTTCAATCAACATTGAAGGTGTACTCCACGAATTTGATACCGTTCCAGGAGTCCGTGAAGACGTTATGCAAATTATTCTTAACGTTAAAGGAATCGCCGTTAAATCTTACGTCCAAGACGAAAAGATTATTGAACTTGATGTAGAAGGACCTGCAGAAGTAACTGCCGGAGACATTCTTACTGATAGTGACATCGAAATTGTAAACCCTGATCATTATCTATTTACAATCGGAGAAGGAGCATCTTTGAAAGCAACGCTTACTGTAAACAGTGGACGTGGCTATGTTCCAGCTGATCAAAACAAAAAAGATGATGCACCAGTGGGAACACTTGCTGTAGATTCAATCTATACGCCAGTGACTAAAGTCAATTACCAAGTTGAACCAGCACGCGTTGGTAGCAACGATGGCTTTGACAAGCTAACCCTTGAAATTTTGACAAATGGGACAATCATTCCAGAAGATGCCTTAGGTTTGTCTGCTCGTATTTTGACAGAACACCTAAATCTATTCACAAACTTAACTGAAATTGCTATTGCAACAGATGTTATGAAGGAAGTGGATACAACTTCTGATGATCGCATTTTAGAACGTACGATCGAAGAATTAGATCTTTCAGTTCGTTCATATAACTGTTTGAAACGTGCTGGCATTAATACTGTTTACGATTTGACTGAAAAATCAGAAGCAGAAATGATGAAAGTTCGTAACTTGGGACGTAAGAGTCTTGAAGAAGTTAAAATCAAACTTGCCGACTTAGGCCTTGGGTTAAAAAACGATAAATAGAGGAGGAATACATGGCTTACCGTAAACTAGGACGCACTAGCTCACAACGTAAAGCGATGCTTCGCGATTTGACTACAGATCTTATCATCAATGAAGCGATTGTAACAACTGAAGCACGTGCGAAAGAAATCCGTAAATCAGTTGAAAAAATGATTACTTTGGGTAAACGTGGTGATTTGCATGCACGTCGTCAAGCTGCTGCATTCGTACGTAACGAAGTTGCATCACAAAACTTTGATGAAGAAACAGGTAAATACTCAGAAACAACTGCACTTCAAAAATTGTTCTCTGAATTAGCACCTCGTTATGCTGAGCGCAATGGTGGATATACTCGTATCCTTAAAACTGAACCACGTCGTGGTGATGCTGCGCCAATGGCTATCATCGAATTGGTATAATATCATCAATTTTGTTGAGTGTTATGATGATGGAATACACTGTTATTCTTAGTCTAGCTCTGGTCTACCGCTGGGGGTTTTCCCCAGCGGGAACACTCATCATATTGAATGAATGGTAGACGCTTGTTTACGAAATTGCTTTAATTTAAAACAATTTCGTAAGCAGGCGTTTTGTCTTGTTTTCGTGAGTAGTCGAGAATAGCAAAAAATGATATAATGGAACCCATATCTCCAATAGAAGAAAAAGGATTCAATGACAAAACAACAAGCAATTAAATTACTAAAAGAGAAGTACCTTAGTAATATGAAAGAGGATTCGGAACTCTTTGTCGGAGTTGAATTAGAGTTTCCGATTGTAGAAACAAATGGAAACAAAACAAATATAGAGGTGACGAAAAATCTTTTTCGAACCTTAGCAAACTTATCAGATTTTGAAGTCGAAAAAAGAGATGACAATCAAAATCCCATTCAATTGATTCACTGCTCTTCTAAAGATCGTATTCTATTCGAGTTGAGTTACAATACAATTGAATTTGCATTTGAGAGAGCTCGTTCTATAAATGAGGTGGCCAAACGTTTTGAGGACTATTTGAAGATCATTCAACCGATTTTACAAGAAAATAAACACGAAATTCAAGGGCACGGAATCCATCCTTTGTGGAAAGAAAATGATAATAGCCCAGTGAAAATTGAACGATACAAGATGTTAATGGCTTTCCTTGCAATGAATGGTACAGGGATGAAGACACACTCCTATCCTTCGTACGGAGCATTTATATGCGGAAACCAGGTTCAATTGGATGTAAGGCGCGATAATTATATTCGCATCATTAATGCATTTAATAAAATTGAAGCAGCAAAAGCGTATTTGTTTTCTAACTCAGAATTTACAGCAGAAGCTTGGAATACAAAAATTGCTAGAGATATTTTCTGGGAAGAATCCTTACATGGTTATTATAAGGAAAATGTAGGGGTTTATCCTAAGGACTACCAAAGCGAAGAAGAGTTTTTTAATAATCTCGCTAGAACGGCTATTTTTACGGCAACTAGAGAGGGCAAATCCTATTATTTTAAACCCGTTCGAGTAAAAGACTATCTAGATCAAAAAGAAATTACAGCCTATACGGCTGATGGAAATGAGAAAATCATTAACCCTGTAAAAGAAGATCTAAAACAACATCGAAGTTACCAATTTCAGGATTTAACTGCTCGTGGGACTGTGGAATTTAGAAGTGTTTGTACACAACCATTAGAAACCACCTTTGCCCCGATTGCCTTTGAGTTGGGCTTGTTTGTACAATTAGAAAAACTGGAAAACTATTTAGAAGATTCTTCATTTTTTAAAAATGAAGAACAGGACTATCGAAAACTTAGAAAGAAATATTCAAAGAAAATTCTAAGTAAAGAAGAAAAAGAAGCGATCCAATCCTTTTCAAAAGATCTTCTAGACCTAGCTGAAGCAGGTTTAATGAAAAGAGGTTACGGAGAAGAAAAATTTCTCATCATTAACAAAGAACTAGATTAATAGAAAAGCCTGTAATACAGGCTTTTCTTTGTTGCTTTCAAAAAAACTTTCAAAAAAATAAAATTTTTTGGAAAAAAGTATTGACAGTAAGGAGAGGTCATGATATACTAATATAGTTGTCGCGAGAGAGCGACAAAGACCTTTGAAAACTGAACAAGACGAACCAATGTGCAGGGCGCTATAACTAAGGTTATAGTAACTGAACAATAAAAAAACAATAAATCTGTCAGTGACAGAATGAGTTTAAGACAAACAATTATTTTAATGAGAGTTTGATCCTGGCTCAGGATGAACGCTGGCGGCGTGCCTAATACATGCAAGTAGAACGCTGAAGCTTGGTGCTTGCACCGAGCGGAAGAGTTGCGAACGGGTGAGTAACGCGTAGGTAACCTGCCTCTTAGCGGGGGATAACTATTGGAAACGATAGCTAATACCGCATAAAAGTCGACATTGCATGATGTTGATTTGAAAGGTGCAATTGCATCACTAAGAGATGGACCTGCGTTGTATTAGCTAGTTGGTGAGGTAACGGCTCACCAAGGCGACGATACATAGCCGACCTGAGAGGGTGATCGGCCACACTGGGACTGAGACACGGCCCAGACTCCTACGGGAGGCAGCAGTAGGGAATCTTCGGCAATGGGGGCAACCCTGACCGAGCAACGCCGCGTGAGTGAAGAAGGTTTTCGGATCGTAAAGCTCTGTTGTAAGAGAAGAACGAGTGTGAGAGTGGAAAGTTCACACTGTGACGGTAACTTACCAGAAAGGGACGGCTAACTACGTGCCAGCAGCCGCGGTAATACGTAGGTCCCGAGCGTTATCCGGATTTATTGGGCGTAAAGCGAGCGCAGGCGGTTAGATAAGTCTGAAGTTAAAGGCTGTGGCTTAACCATAGTACGCTTTGGAAACTGTTTAACTTGAGTGCAGAAGGGGAGAGTGGAATTCCATGTGTAGCGGTGAAATGCGTAGATATATGGAGGAACACCGGTGGCGAAAGCGGCTCTCTGGTCTGTAACTGACGCTGAGGCTCGAAAGCGTGGGGAGCAAACAGGATTAGATACCCTGGTAGTCCACGCCGTAAACGATGAGTGCTAGGTGTTGGGTCCTTTCCGGGACTCAGTGCCGCAGCTAACGCATTAAGCACTCCGCCTGGGGAGTACGACCGCAAGGTTGAAACTCAAAGGAATTGACGGGGGCCCGCACAAGCGGTGGAGCATGTGGTTTAATTCGAAGCAACGCGAAGAACCTTACCAGGTCTTGACATCCCTCTGACCGCTCTAGAGATAGAGTTTTCCTTCGGGACAGAGGTGACAGGTGGTGCATGGTTGTCGTCAGCTCGTGTCGTGAGATGTTGGGTTAAGTCCCGCAACGAGCGCAACCCCTATTGTTAGTTGCCATCATTGAGTTGGGCACTCTAGCGAGACTGCCGGTAATAAACCGGAGGAAGGTGGGGATGACGTCAAATCATCATGCCCCTTATGACCTGGGCTACACACGTGCTACAATGGCTGGTACAACGAGTCGCGAGTCGGTGACGGCAAGCTAATCTCTTAAAGCCAGTCTCAGTTCGGATTGTAGGCTGCAACTCGCCTACATGAAGTCGGAATCGCTAGTAATCGCGGATCAGCACGCCGCGGTGAATACGTTCCCGGGCCTTGTACACACCGCCCGTCACACCACGAGAGTTTGTAACACCCGAAGTCGGTGAGGTAACCGTAAGGAGCCAGCCGCCTAAGGTGGGATAGATGATTGGGGTGAAGTCGTAACAAGGTAGCCGTATCGGAAGGTGCGGCTGGATCACCTCCTTTCTAAGGAAATGGAAACCTGTACGTTGGTCTTGTTTAGTTTTGAGAGGTCTTGTGGGGCCTTAGCTCAGCTGGGAGAGCGCCTGCTTTGCACGCAGGAGGTCAGCGGTTCGATCCCGCTAGGCTCCATTAACACTGTAAGGGTGTTAAGATTGAACATTGAAAATTGAATATCTATATCAAATAGTAACAAGAAAATAAACCGAAACGCTGTAAATATTTAAAGAGTTTAGGTCGCAAGACCAAAAATAAGGTTAAGTTAATAAGGGCGCACGGTGGATGCCTTGGCACTAGAAGCCGAAGAAGGACGTGACAAACGACGAAATGCTTTGGGGAGCTGTAAGTAAGCGACGATCCAGAGATGTCCGAATGGGGGAACCCACTAGCTAATGGCTAGTACTCCTATCTGTTAAGGATAGGTAGAGGAAGACGCAGTGAACTGAAACATCTAAGTAGCTGCAGGAAGAGAAAGCAAAAGCGATTGCCTGAGTAGCGGCGAGCGAAACGGCAGGAGGGCAAACCGAAGAGTTTACTCTTCGGGGTTGTAGGACTGCAATGTGGACTTAAAGATTATAGAAGAATGACATGGGAAGGTCAGCCAAAGAGAGTAAGAGCCTCGTATTCGAAATAGTCTTTATACCTAGCAGTATCCTGAGTACGGCGGGACACGAGAAATCCCGTCGGAATCTGGGAGGACCATCTCCCAACCCTAAATACTCTCTAGTGACCGATAGTGAACCAGTACCGTGAGGGAAAGGTGAAAAGCACCCCGGGAGGGGAGTGAAATAGAACCTGAAACCGTGTGCCTACAACAAGTTCGAGCCCGTTAATGGGTGAGAGCGTGCCTTTTGTAGAATGAACCGGCGAGTTACGATATGATGCGAGGTTAAGTTGAAGAGACGGAGCCGTAGGGAAACCGAGTCTGAATAGGGCGGAATAGTATTATGTCGTAGACCCGAAACCATGTGACCTACCCATGAGCAGGTTGAAGGTGAGGTAAAACTCACTGGAGGACCGAACCAGGGCACGTTGAAAAGTGCTTGGATGACTTGTGGGTAGCGGAGAAATTCCAAACGAACTTGGAGATAGCTGGTTCTCTCCGAAATAGCTTTAGGGCTAGCGTCGACATTAAGATTCTTGGAGGTAGAGCACTGTTTGGGTGAGGGGTCCATCCCGGATTACCAATCTCAGATAAACTCCGAATGCCAATGAATTATGGTCGGCAGTCAGACTGCGAGTGCTAAGATCCGTAGTCGAAAGGGAAACAGCCCAGACCACCAGCTAAGGTCCCAAAATAATTGTTAAGTGGAAAAGGATGTGGGGTTGCACAGACAACTAGGATGTTAGCTTAGAAGCAGCTATTCATTCAAAGAGTGCGTAATAGCTCACTAGTCGAGTGACCCTGCGCCGAAAATGTACCGGGGCTAAAACAATTTACCGAAGCTGTGGATACCTTTATAGGTATGGTAGGAGAGCGTTCTATGTGTGGAGAAGGTGTACCGTGAGGAGCGCTGGAACGCATAGAAGTGAGAATGCCGGTATGAGTAGCGAAAGACAGGTGAGAATCCTGTCCACCGTAAGACTAAGGTTTCCAGGGGAAGGCTCGTCCGCCCTGGGTTAGTCGGGACCTAAGGAGAGACCGAAAGGTGTATCCGATGGACAACAGGTTGATATTCCTGTACTAGAGTATGTAGTGAAGGAGGGACGCAGTAGGCTAACTAAAGCGTGCGACTGGAAGTGCACGTCTAAGCAGTGAGGTGTGAATTGAGTTAAATGCTTAATTCTATAACATTGAGCTGTGATGGGGAGCGAAGTTTAGTAGCGAAGTTAGTGACGTCACACTGCCAAGAAAAGCTTCTAGCGTTAATCATACTCTACCCGTACCGCAAACCGACACAGGTAGTCGAGGCGAGTAGCCTCAGGTGAGCGAGAGAACTCTCGTTAAGGAACTCGGCAAAATGACCCCGTAACTTCGGGAGAAGGGGTGCTGGCTTTCAGTCAGCCGCAGTGAATAGGCCCAAGCAACTGTTTATCAAAAACACAGCTCTCTGCTAAATCGTAAGATGATGTATAGGGGGTGACGCCTGCCCGGTGCTGGAAGGTTAAGAGGAGTGCTTAGCGTAAGCGAAGGTATGAATTGAAGCCCCAGTAAACGGCGGCCGTAACTATAACGGTCCTAAGGTAGCGAAATTCCTTGTCGGGTAAGTTCCGACCCGCACGAAAGGCGTAATGATTTGGGCACTGTCTCAACGAGAGACTCGGTGAAATTTTAGTACCTGTGAAGATGCAGGTTACCCGCGACAGGACGGAAAGACCCCATGGAGCTTTACTGCAGTTTGATATTGAGTGTCTGTGCCACATGTACAGGATAGGTAGGAGCCATAGAGATCGGGACGCCAGTTTCGATGGAGGCGTTGTTGGGATACTACCCTTGTGTTATGGCCACTCTAACCCGGTAGGTTCATCATCTACGGAGACAGTGTCTGACGGGCAGTTTGACTGGGGCGGTCGCCTCCTAAAAGGTAACGGAGGCGCCCAAAGGTTCCCTCAGAATGGTTGGAAATCATTCGCAGAGTGTAAAGGTATAAGGGAGCTTGACTGCGAGAGCTACAACTCGAGCAGGGACGAAAGTCGGGCTTAGTGATCCGGTGGTTCCGTATGGAAGGGCCATCGCTCAACGGATAAAAGCTACCCTGGGGATAACAGGCTTATCTCCCCCAAGAGTTCACATCGACGGGGAGGTTTGGCACCTCGATGTCGGCTCGTCGCATCCTGGGGCTGTAGTCGGTCCCAAGGGTTGGGCTGTTCGCCCATTAAAGCGGCACGCGAGCTGGGTTCAGAACGTCGTGAGACAGTTCGGTCCCTATCCGTCGCGGGCGTAGGAAATTTGAGAGGATCTGCTCCTAGTACGAGAGGACCAGAGTGGACTTACCGCTGGTGTACCAGTTGTCTCGCCAGAGGCATCGCTGGGTAGCTATGTAGGGAAGGGATAAACGCTGAAAGCATCTAAGTGTGAAACCCACCTCAAGATGAGATTTCCCATGATTATATATCAGTAAGAGCCCTGAGAGAAGATCAGGTAGATAGGTTAGGAGTGGAAGTTGTGTGAGCAATGGAGCGGACTAATACTAATAGCTCGAGGACTTATCCAAAGAGTCAGAAGATATTGACAACGAAAGGTTAACTTGTTAGAATATAGATGTTCAATTTTGAATGTTTAATCATTCAGAGTTAAGTGACGATAGCCTAGGAGATACACCTGTACCCATGCCGAACACAGCAGTTAAGCCCTAGAACGCCGGAAGTAGTTGGGGGTTGCCCCCTGTGAGATAAGGTAGTCGCTTAGC
>NZ_JVEE01000045.1 GCF_001073155.1 Streptococcus parasanguinis | reverse complement strand
GGCTTATACAGTTGCTTTAATCCTACTCTATCTTCCATTTAAGATGGCGCGCTTGGTTGACGAAAGTCGTTAAAATTAGTAAAATAGATTGGAAACTTTTTACGGAGGAAAAGATGGACTCGAATGAAAAAGAGCTAAGCCTCACCCCAATTCCTGGGAAGAGTGGGAAGGCCTACATGGGGACCTACCCAGATGGTGGGCGCGTTTTTGTAAAAATGAATACGACCCCAATCCTTGCGGGTCTAGCAAAAGAACAGATTGCTCCTCAATTGTTATGGAGTCGACGCTTGCCAGATGGAAATGTGATGAGTGCCCAGGAATGGTTGAACGGGGAAATTCTCACGCCTAATGGGATGTCGAAAAAACAAGTCGTCAATATTTTAACGAGATTGCACCGTTCTAGACCTTTGATGACCCAATTGAAAAAACTAGGCTATCCTGTGGAATCTCCATTAGAATTGCTCAATTCTTGGAGCAACCGGTTGCCAATTGCCCTACGTCAGAACCACTATATCCAATCAGTCGTAAAGAATTTACGTAAGACAGTGCCTGCCTTTCGGGAGGATTATGCGACGATTGTCCACGGAGATGTCCGTCATAGTAACTGGATTGAGACAGAGAGCGGCTTGATTTATCTAGTCGATTGGGACTCTGTTCGTTTGACAGACAGGATGTTGGATGTGGCGCATATCTTGAGTCACTATATCCCAGATTCTAATTGGCGCGATTGGTTAGGCTATTATGGCTACAAGTACAATCAAAAAGTATTTGATAAACTCTATTGGTTTGGTCAATACTCTTTCTTGTGCCAAATTGCTAAATACTATGAAAATAATGATTTAGAAAATGTCAATCGCGAGATCTATGCTCTGCGCAATTTCCGGTTGAAATATGGAAAGGAAATATGAGAGTTAGAAATCGCAAGGGAGCGACTGAATTATTAGAAGCGAATCCGCAATATGTGGTCCTAAATCCAGAAGATGCCAAGGGAAAGTGGCATGAAATTTTTGGGAATGACCATCCTATTCATATCGAAGTGGGCAGCGGGAAAGGGGCCTTTATTACTGGGATGGCCAAGGCCAATCCAGAGATCAACTACATCGGAATTGATATTCAAAAATCGGTCTTGAGTTATGCTTTAGATAAGGTCTTAGAAGCTGATGTTCCTAACATTAAATTGCTTTGGGTAGACGGAGATAGCTTGACCAACTATTTTGAAGATGGGGAAATTGATCAACTCTATCTGAATTTTTCAGATCCTTGGCCTAAGAAACGTCATGAGAAGCGTCGCTTGACTTACAAGACCTTCTTGGATACCTTCAAGCAAATTCTTCCAGAACATGGGGAGATTCACTTTAAAACAGATAATCGAGGTCTGTTTGAATACAGTTTGGTGAGCTTTTCACAGTATGGTATGACTTTGAAGGGAGTCTGGCTAGACCTTCATGCTAGTGATTTTGAGGGGAATGTCATGACGGAATATGAGAAAAAGTTCTCAAGTAAAGGACAGGTCATTTACCGTGTAGAAGCACAGTTTTAGCATATTCCTTGCAATCATTGGGGAATCGTGTTATAATACCTTAAATGAATAGAAAAGGAGAGGCGGGGAAATATCTTCGCCTCTTATCTATGAGGAGGTGGCAACCATCGCAACGATTGTTGACTTAGTAACAGAAGTGATTCAGCCTGCCATCAAAGAACCATTTGAATTGGTCGATGTTGAATATGGCAAAATGGGTGGTGACTACGTCTTAAGCATTTTCGTAGACAAACCAGAAGGGATCACACTGAATGATACAGCGGATTTGACAGAAATCATTAGCCCGCTATTGGATCAAATCAAACCAGATCCATTTCCAGAACAGTACTTTTTAGAAGTTACCAGTCCTGGCTTGGAGAGACCTTTGAAAACCAAGGAAGCACTCGAGGGAGCTGTTGGCAAGTATGTCAATATCAGCTTGTATAAGGCTGTTGAAAAGCAAAAGGTCTTTGAGGGGAACTTGGTAGGTTTTGAAGAAGATGTTTTGACCATTGAGTATATGGATAAAACACGAAAGAAAACTGTAGAAATTCCTTATAACCTTGTGTCCAAAGCAAGGTTGGCTGTAAAATTGTAACAGAATGAAAGAAAGGATGCCTTTATAGTAGAGGCAAGAAAAACATGAGTAAAGAAATGCTAGAAGCCTTCCGCATTTTGGAAGAAGACAAAGGGATCAAAAAAGAAGATATCATCGAAGCCGTCACAGAATCATTGCGTTCAGCTTATCGCCGTCGTTATGGACAATCAGAAAGTGCAGCGATTGAATTCAATGAAAAAACTGGAGATTTCCGTGTTTATACGGTTCGTGAAGTGGTGGATGAAGTCTTTGATAGCCGTTTAGAAATCAGCTTGAAGGATGCCTTGGCCATTAGTTCTGCTTATGAGTTGGGGGATAAGATCAAGTTTGAAGAAGCACCAGCTGAATTTGGTCGTGTAGCAGCTCAATCTGCTAAACAAACGATCATGGAAAAAATGCGTAAGCAAACGCGCACCATCACCTATAACACTTATAAAGAACATGAAAATGAAATCATGAGTGGAACGGTGGAGCGCTTTGACAATCGATTTATCTATGTCAATCTTGGTTCGATCGAAGCACAATTGTCTAAGCAAGACCAAATTCCAGGAGAAGTGTTCCAATCTCATGATCGAATTGAAGTCTTTGTCTACAAGGTAGAAGATAATCCACGTGGTGTCAATGTCTTTGTTAGCCGAAGCCATCCTGAAATGATCAAACGTTTGATGGAACAAGAAATTCCTGAAGTCTATGATGGAACTGTTGAGATTATGAGTGTAGCGCGTGAAGCTGGAGATCGTACAAAAGTTGCGGTTCGTAGCCATAATCCAAACGTAGATGCGATTGGGACTATCGTTGGTCGTGGTGGATCGAATATTAAAAAGATTACCAGCAAGTTCCACCCAGCTCGATACGATCAAAAATTAGACCGTATGGTTCCGACAGAAGAAAATATCGATGTCATCGAGTGGGTTCCAGATCCAGCTGAATTTATCTACAATGCGATCGCTCCTGCAGAAGTGGACCAAGTTATTTTTGATGATGAAGATAGCAAACATGCTCTCGTTGTGGTTCCAGACAACAAATTATCTCTTGCCATTGGTCGTCGTGGTCAAAACGTTCGTTTGGCAGCTCATTTGACTGGTTACCGCATCGATATCAAATCTGCTAGTGAGTTCGAAGAAATGGAAGCAGCTCAAGAAACTTTTGAAGACCAAGTAGAAAGTGGCGAAGAGCAAGTCGATTAAGAGAGGGAGGGAACATGGTAAAAACAAGAAAAATCCCTTTAAGAAAATCTGTCGTTTCAAATGAAATTATTGATAAGCGCGATTTGCTCCGCATTGTCAAAAATAAAGAAGGACAAGTCTTTATCGATCCAACTGGCAAAGCCAATGGTCGAGGTGCTTATATCAAGCTAGACAATGAAGAAGCGGCACTTGCTAAGAAAAAGAAAGTTTTCAATCGTAGCTTTAATATGGAAGTGGAAGAAGCTTTCTATGATGAATTGATCGCTTATGTAGATCATAAGGTGAAGAGAAGAGAGTTAGGCCTTGAATAAACAAAAGATAAGTAATTTGTTGGGCTTGGCGCAAAGAGCAGGAAAACTCATTTCTGGAGAAGAACTCGTGATCAAAGCAATCCAGGAAGAAAAAGCAAAATTAGTTTTTCTGGCAAATGATGCAGCTAGTAACCTGACAAAAAAGGTGACAGATAAGGGTCACTATTATGAGGTTCAAGTATCTACCGTGTTTTCAACACTAGAATTAAGCACTGCAATTGGACGTGCTCGTAAGGTCGTCGCTGTTGTAGATGCTGGATTTTCAAAGAAAATGAGGTCTCTTATGGAATAGAAGAGGAGGACAGCAATTGTCTAAGAAAAGATTATACGAAATTGCCAAAGAATTGGGCAAGGAAAGTAAGGAAGTCGTCACTCGTGCGAAAGAATTAGGTTTTGACGTCAAGAGTCATGCATCTAGTGTCGATACTGATGTTGCTGAAAAGTTGATCAAGAGCTTTGCAGCGAAAAAAGAAACAGTCGAAAAGAAAGTAGCAGAAGTGGCTGCCAAGGCAACGGCTGTCGCAGAGAAAAAAGAAGCAGCGCCCGTCAAAAAAGAAGGAGCAACTGAGACAAAATCAGTAACGCCAGCTGCTAAACCAAAGAGTCGTAACTTTAAAGCGGAACGAGAAGCGCGTGCAAAAGAACAGGCTGAACGTAGGAAACAACAAGACAATCGTCCAAAACGTGATCGCAAAGACAATCAGCGTCATGGTGACAACCGAAATCAACGACCACAAGAGCGAAATGAACAACGAAATCAAGGTTCTGAGCGTCGCAATAACCGACCAGATCAAAGACGTAGTGCACAACCCCAAGTAGCACCAAAAGTTGATTTCAAAGCGCGTGCAGCAGCACTGAAAGCTGAACAAAATGCTGAGTACGCACGTGGAAGTGAAGATCGCTACAAACAACAAGCTGCAAAAGCAGAACAAGAACGTCAACAGCGCCGGAAACGGGTAGAAGCACCAGAAGTGAAAGCACCTGTACAGGAGCCAGCTGTTGAGAACCATACAAAACCAGCTGTTGCTGCTGCTCCAGCTCAAGTCGATACACGTCGGAAGAAACAAGCGCGACCAGATAAGAAACGCGATGATTTTGATCGTGAAGAAGATGGTCCAAGAAAACAACAAAGGAATCGAAATAGTCAAAATCAAGTGAGAAATCAGAGAAATAGTAACTGGAATAACAATAAGAAAAATAAAAAAGGAAAGAACAACCGTAATGATGCTCCAAAACCAGTAACAGAGCGTAAATTCCATGAATTACCAAGTGAATTTGAGTATACGGATGGAATGACGGTTGCAGAAATCGCAAAACGCATCAAGCGTGAACCGGCTGAAATCGTCAAGAAACTCTTTATGATGGGAGTCATGGCGACTCAAAACCAATCGCTGGATGGAGATACGATTGAACTCTTGATGGTGGATTATGGAATTGAAGCCAAGAAAAAGGTTGAAGTAGACAATGCCGATATCGAACGCTTCTTCGTTGAAGATGGTTATTTGAATCCAGATGAGTTGGTAGAGCGTCCACCAGTTGTCACCATCATGGGACACGTTGACCACGGGAAGACTACCCTTTTGGATACCCTTCGTAATTCCCGTGTAGCAACAGGTGAAGCGGGAGGAATCACCCAGCACATCGGTGCCTACCAAATCGTGGAAAATGGTAAGAAGATTACCTTCTTGGATACACCTGGACACGCGGCCTTTACTTCTATGCGGGCGCGTGGTGCATCTGTTACCGATATTACCATCTTGGTTGTAGCAGCAGATGATGGGGTGATGCCACAGACCATCGAAGCCATCAACCACTCAAAAGCTGCCAATGTCCCAATCATTGTGGCTATTAACAAGATTGATAAACCAGGTGCCAACCCAGAGCGTGTCATCGGTGAATTGGCAGAGCATGGGGTTATGTCAACTGCTTGGGGTGGCGATTCTGAGTTTGTAGAAATCTCAGCTAAGTTCAACCAAAATATCGACGAACTCTTGGAAACGGTCCTTCTTGTGGCTGAAATCCAAGAACTCAAGGCAGATCCAACTGTTCGTGCCATCGGTACTGTTATCGAAGCGCGCTTGGATAAAGGAAAAGGTGCGGTGGCAACCCTCCTTGTTCAACAAGGTACCTTGAATGTTCAAGACCCAATCGTTGTCGGAAATACCTTTGGACGTGTCCGTGCCATGACCAATGACCTTGGACGTCGTGTGAAGGTGGCAGGACCATCTACTCCGGTTTCTATCACTGGTTTGAACGAAGCGCCAATGGCGGGTGACCACTTCGCGGTTTATGAAGATGAAAAATCAGCGCGTGCAGCGGGTGAAGAACGTGCCAAACGTGCTCTGATGAAACAACGTCAAGCAACCAACCGCGTCAGCCTTGAAAATCTCTTTGATACCTTGAAGGCTGGGGAAGTGAAATCTGTTAATGTCATCATTAAAGCCGATGTACAAGGTTCGGTTGAAGCCCTTGCTGCCTCCCTTCAAAAGATTGAAGTGGAAGGTGTGAAAGTGACCATCGTTCACTCAGCAGTTGGTGCGATCAACGAATCAGACGTGACCCTTGCAGAAGCTTCAAATGCCTTCATCATCGGATTTAACGTCCGCCCTACGCCACAAGCACGTCAACAAGCTGAAGCTGATGAGGTAGAAATCCGTCTTCACTCAATTATCTACAAAGTGATTGAAGAAATGGAAGATGCTATGAAGGGAATGTTGGATCCTGAGTTCGAAGAGAAAGTCATCGGGGAAGCAGTGATTCGTGAAACCTTTAAAGTCTCTAAAGTGGGTACCATTGGTGGATTTATGGTCCTTAGTGGTAAGGTTACACGTGATTCCAAAGTCCGTGTCATTCGTGACGGTGTCGTGATCTATGACGGTGCTCTTGCAAGCTTGAAACACTTCAAAGATGATGTCAAAGAGATCACAAATGGTCGTGAAGGTGGATTGATGATTGAAGGTTACAATGATATCAAGACTGATGATACCATCGAAGCCTACATCATGGAAGAAATTAAAAAATAAGCAAGCTGACTAGGAAAAAAGAGGGTTCTCCTCTGATTTCCTAGTTTTTAAACACAAAGCAGAAAGGAGTTCCTATGGCAAGTCATTTTCGGACAGATCGAGTAGGGATGGAAATCAAGCGTGAAGTCAACGAGATTTTACAAAAGAAAGTCCGTGACCCGCGTGTTCAAGGTGTCACCATTACGGATGTTCAAATGCTAGGTGATTTGTCTATGGCCAAAGTGTATTATTCAATTATGAGTGATTTGGCTTCAGACAATCAAAAGGCTCAGACAGGCCTTGAAAAAGCAACAGGAACCATCAAGCGTGAATTAGGTCGGAATTTGAAACTGTACAAGATTCCGGATCTTACTTTTGTCAAAGACGAGTCTATCGAATACGGAAATAAGATCGATGAGATGTTGCGCAATTTGAACAAAGACTAGAGAGGTTGGAAATTTTCCACGCCCAGATTAAAAGATAAAGTCTTCTTAGAAACTTTCCTTAGGTGAGTACGGACGTCAGCGAACTTCTTCGAAGTTCCATGACTAATTATTGAGCCTAAGGTCTCAATAATTCCGAGTACCTGAAACTATTAAGTTTCAGGTACTTTTCTCACGACGAAAAGTTTCAGTAGATGATTGAATCACTCTAACGAGTAACATTTCTTTTTATAGAATTTATTAGATTTATAAAAAAGAATAGTTTGTCTACAGTCTCGGGTTGGAAATTTCCAACTTTTTTTGACTCTTAAAATGAGGAAAATAAAACAGAAAGAAAAAAACGGTTTCAAAAAATAATAGAAATTTACAGAAATCTCTTGTGTGATTGGAAATTATCCTTTACAATAGGAGAGGAGTTTTATTTCTGATCTCAAATTTGGAGGAATGAACATGTCGATTAACTGGCAGGAAATTGTATTTAACTTTTTGGGAGGCCTGGGGCTCTTTCTCTATAGTATTAAAACCATGGGAGAAGGCTTGCAACAGGCTGCAGGAGATCGACTTCGATACTATATTGATAAATATACGAGTAATCCCTTTCTAGGGGTTCTAGTAGGGATTGGGATGACTGCCTTGATTCAGTCGAGTTCAGGGGTTACAGTGATTACGGTCGGTCTGGTGAGTGCAGGACTTCTAACCCTCCGTCAAGCTATTGGTATTGTTATGGGGGCCAATATTGGAACGACTATTACCTCCTTTATCATTGGTTTTAAATTAGGAGACTACGCTCTTCCCATGCTCTTTATCGGAGCGGTTTGTCTCTTCTTTACCAAAAATCGTTTGGTTAATAATGTTGGACGAATCGTTTTTGGTGTCGGTGGTATCTTCTTTGCCCTCAACTTGATGAGTGGGGCTATGGAACCTCTTAAAGATTTGCAAGTCTTTCGTGACTATATGGTGCAGTTAAGTAAAAGTCCTATCTTGGGTGTCTTTGTTGGATCAGGCTTAACACTTTTGATTCAGGCCTCTTCTGCAACCATTGGTATCTTGCAAAATCTCTATGCTAGTCATTTGATTGACCTGAAAGGAGCCCTCCCAGTTCTCTTTGGTGATAATATCGGAACGACCATTACAGCTATCATTGCTTCCTTGGGAGCTAATATTGCGGCCAAACGTGTGGCAGGTGCCCATGTAGCCTTTAATGTTATCGGAACCATTATCTGTCTTGTCTTCCTTGTTCCGTTTACCTCTTTGATTCAATGGTTTGAAACGACTCTTCATTTATCCCCAGAAATGACCATAGCCTTTGCTCACGGAACCTTTAATATAACCAATACCATCATCCAGTTCCCATTCATTGGAGCTTTGGCATACTTTGTGACCAAGCTGATTCCTGGTGAGGATGAGGTTGTCAAATATGAACCGCTCTACTTGGATGAAAACTTGATCACCCAAGCGCCTTCGATTGCTCTTGGAAATGCGAAAAAAGAGTTGCTTCATTTAGGTGGATATGCAGATAAAGCCTTTAGCCTCTCTTATGATTATATTGTTCATCAAAATGAGAAAACAGCTGAAAAGGGTCATAAGACAGAAGAAGCCATCAATACCATCGATGATGATTTGACTCGCTACCTGATTCGTTTGTCAAGTGAAGCCTTGAGTCCGAGAGAAAGTGAAGTTCTCACCAATATCTTGGATTCTTCACGGGATTTGGAGCGGATTGGAGATCACGCGGAAGCCTTGATCAATCTGACCGATTATTTAATTCGTAAGAAAGTGGTCTTTTCAGAAGCGGCCTTGGCTGAATTGGAAGATATTTACAACCAAACCCATCAATTTGTAGAGGATGCTTTGAAAGCTATCGAGCACAATGATGTGAGTCTTGCAAACCAATTGGTAGCACGTCACGAGGCAATTGAAAAATTGGAGAAAAGACTTCGGAAAACTCATATTCGTCGTTTGAACCAAGGTGAATGTACGCCACAAGCCGGAGTGAACTTTATTGATATCATTTCTCACTATACACGTGTTGCAGACCATGCCATGAATCTAGCTGAAAAAGTACAAATCGAGCAAATTTAAGGAACGTCAAACAGAGTAAGTAGGAAGCTTACTCTGTTTTTTGTTGGATTCTATTCAAAAATAGGTCTAGACCATTTACAAATGGAAGTGAAAGCGTTATAATATGTATGAATATAAATGGAACACAGTTCCTACAATGGAAAGGACGATTTTATGTCTACATATATTAAAGCAGATCAATTTTATTACCCACATGGGGTTCGCCGCGGAGGCTATTTGGAGCTTGTTGATGGCAAGTTTGGAAAACATGTGGAAAGCTTGCCAGAAGGTGCGGATGTGCTGGATTATTCTGGTTACAGCATTGCGCCTGGCCTCGTAGATACCCATATTCACGGATTTGGTGGGGTAGATGTGATGGATAACAATATCGAAGGCACTCTCCATACCATGAGTGAAGGTCTCTTGAGTACAGGGGTTACGAGTTTTTTGCCTACGACCTTGACTTCCTCTTACGAACAACTTTTGGCAGTAACGGAAAATATCGGTGCACGATACAAAGAAGCAACAGGAGCCAAGATTCGCGGGATTTATTTTGAAGGACCTTATTTTACAGAAAAATACAAGGGAGCTCAAAACCCATCTTATATGAAGGATCCAAGTATGGAAGAATTCCGGGCTTGGCAAAAAGCTGCCAATGGTCTGTTGAATAAGATTGCCCTTGCTCCCGAGCGTGAAGGGGTAGAAGACTTTGTTCGGACCATTACAGGAGAAGGGGTGACTGTCGCTCTGGGACACTCCAATGCTACTTTTGAAGAAGCTAAAAAAGCGGTTGATGCAGGTGCGAGTGTCTGGGTGCATGCCTACAATGGTATGCGTGGTTTGACGCACCGTGAACTCGGTATGGTTGGTGCCATGTATGAGTTGCCTCATACTACAGCAGAGTTGATTTGTGATGGCCATCACGTTGATCCTCTAGCGTGTGATATCCTGATGAAACAAAAAGGGAAAGAAAATGTTGCCTTGATTACGGACTGTATGACAGCCGGGGGCTTAGAAGATGGGGACTACATGCTTGGGGAATTCCCAGTTGTGGTCGCTGAAGGGACTGCTCGCTTGAAATCAACTGGTAATCTAGCTGGCTCAATCTTGAAATTGAAAGATGGATTAAAAAATGTTGTAGAGTGGGGGATTGCTAACCCTCACGAAGCAGTGATGATGGCCAGCCTCAATCCGGCAAAATCAGTTCATATTGATGATGTTTGTGGTCAAATCCGTGAAGGATATGATGCGGACTTCATCGTGCTTGATCAAAATTTGGATCTGGTTGCGACCTATCTCGATGGGGTCAAACGTTACCAGGCGACGAATTAGATTCAAGAATCGAAGATAGAATACTTCCTCTCTAGGTCATACCTAGAGAGGTTTTTGTTTACCAATGGTAGTGCAATTTTGTGAATGCTGTCTTTTCATGCTATAATGGGAATTGAAATGTGAGGTAGCTTATGAAGGCAATTGATATACGTTTTTTATTGATGGGAATTTTTTTCTTGCTCTATGGGATTGTAAGAAAAAATATCTTTATTGTGATCGTTGGTGGGTCATTTTTACTCTATAGTTTTTATAGCAAGAAGATGGAGCCAACCAAGAAAAATATTTTTAAGCCAGAGCTCAAGCTTCGAGGGCCTAAGAAACCGAAATCGAAGAAAGGAAAGAAAAAATGAATCATTATCGTTTAAATAATGGGGTGGAGATTCCTGTATTGGGATTTGGGACGTGGAAAGCAGCGGATGGAGAAGAAGCCTATCAAGCTGTCTTAGCTGCTTTAAAAGCAGGTTACCGCCATATCGATACAGCTGCGATTTATCAGAATGAAGAGAGTGTGGGTCGGGCCATTAAAGACAGTGGTCTTGCGCGCGAAGACCTGTTTATTACCACCAAACTTTGGAATACTCATCACACCTATGAAGACGCTCAAGCTGCTTTGGAAGAGTCTCTTGAGAAACTAGGCTTGGACTATGTAGATCTTTATTTGATTCATTGGCCAAATCCAAAACCTCTTCGAGAAAATGATGCTTGGAAACAACGAAATGCTGAGGTTTGGCGGGCAATGGAAGATATGCTAGCTGCTGGCAAGGTTCGAGCTATTGGTATTAGCAATTTTCTGCCTCATCATTTGGAAGCCCTCCTTGAAACAGCTCGGGTCATTCCGTCTGTGAACCAAATTCGTCTAGCACCTGGGGTTTACCAAAGCGAAGCCATTGCAGCGAGTCGTAAGCATGGCATTTTACTAGAGGCTTGGGGACCTTTTGGCCAAGGAGAATTGTTCCAAAATGAACAAGTAAAAGAAATGGCTACTAAATATGGAAAGACGGTCGCTCAACTAGCCTTGGCTTGGAGTTTGCAAGAAGGTTTCCTTCCACTGCCAAAATCGGTTACACCTGAGCGGATTGCGAGTAATTTAAATTGCTTTGATTTTGAATTGACGGCAGATGATATGGAACTCCTTCGCCATCTTCCGGTTGAAGCAGGTGCACCAGATCCAGACACCAAGGATTT
>NZ_JVEE01000044.1 GCF_001073155.1 Streptococcus parasanguinis | reverse complement strand
CGTCTTGCTCGACAATCCAAAAATAATTGAGAGGCTAGGACTTTTGTCCCAGCCTCTTTTTTGACCATTCACGACGATTTTTTGACCGATTCTGACAGAGAGCCTCCAAGGCTTTCTCTTTGACGTATAATGGACACAAGATCAATAAGAAAAGAGGGATCGTATGTTTCAGGTAGCATCTATTACAAAATCATTTAAGGAGAAAGCTGTATTAAAGGGGGTGTCTTTTTCGATAGAAGAAGGAGACAAAATTGCCTTGATGGGAAATAATGGAGCAGGTAAAAGCACCCTGTTCAACATTATCGCAGGGCAACTCCAGGCTGATTCGGGGACGATAAAGACTTCGCTTGATTTTCAAAGAGAAATTGGGATGATGCCTCAGGGGGATCTGCTCATCGAGGATCTAACCGTTGCTGAATTCGTCGAATTAAAAAGCCGGATGAATCAGCAGAAGCAGGCTGATATCAATGGACTCTTAGAAATGGTCGAATTGAGAGAATCAAGAGAGCAGATGGTGGGAAGTCTTTCTGGTGGTCAAAAGAGACGCTTGTCCTTGTTGTTAACCATTTTGAATCATCCAAAGTTGATTTTTTTAGATGAGCCGACGACAGGCATGGACTTGGAAGCAGTGGATAATTTTTGGAAATTGCTGGAGCAGCAAGAGTTTACATCTGTTGTGGTGACCCATGATTTTAACCAAATTGATGCCTTTTTTACAAAAGTCCTAATTTTAAAAGAGGGTCGAATTGCTGCAACAAAGGCTGTTGAGGACATTCACCAGGCTGGTCAAACCATTGAGCAGTATTTCCGAGAAGAGATGAATAAAGGAAGGGAACAAGCATGAAAAAGATTCAATTAAAACAAGTTTTACGAAATAAGCGCTTCGTATTATTCACCATTATTTTACCCATAGGCTGGTATATCTTCTTTTATCAGCTTCAAAAAGGGGTTTCACCAAGTATTTTATTAGGCATTGCCGTATTTATCGGGGTCATTGGCAATAGCCTTGCAACTTTTAGTAAGCGTATCGCCTCAGATATCGGGTTTTATTCTTTTGAATCCCGCTTTACAAGCTATAGTGTCAAGAACTATTTATGGGATCAAAGCATCGTACAACTGATTCTGAACAGCTTGATCTTTTTAGCGGTGCTAGTAGTTGCTGTCCTAGGTTTTCACTTTCCAGTGACGACTAGCCTGTTGGTACAATTTTTCCTCTTATCCTTGATGGGGATCTACTTTAGTGTGATTGGCTTTGTACTTGGGGTGAGGGTAGATGCCAAGACGATTGATACCATTGGCTTTCCAGTTATTATTTTAGCAGCCATGACCATTATTCCCTTTGATACGCTTGGCGCAAGTGGAGGATTTATGGACTTAGTTGGCAAGCTACAACGGGCTTTCCCAGGCTATTATTATACAAAGCTAATCCAAGATTTGACTGAGAAACAAACGATTGATGTCACCCAATTAGCGCTCTTTGTTGCCGTATTTGGATTGAATTTGCTATTTTTCTATCTGCTCGTACCCAAAGGGGAAATGGGGAACTAAGAGCAGTTAAAAAAGCCTTGAGAACAACTCAAGGCTTTTTCTTTGCTATAAAATGGTTCTTCTGTACTCTTCCTTCAAGTGCTTGGAAAGATCTTGCTATTCTAAAGTTCTAATGGAGGGCTTTTTTATTACATGCTAATAGAAAAAATCAATGCCGTAGTTTTCTTTTAGATAGGTCGCTAACTCGGCTTTTTCTTCCTCTCTAAATCGACAGAGGCTAAGGGCGAGACGCAATTTCAAGGTGCTTGTATTGATGATGATGTTTGACTTAGAAATATCTTCTAGCTGGGTGACTTCTCTGAGGTTAAAATCTAAATAGCAAGCTTTGCTGTTGACATGATCAGGGTCGCTGACGTCCACTTCAACATACGATGCTCGCAACAATTCTTCTTTGGGAATGAAGATTTCTTTTGAGAAGAAGAGTCCGGGATAGACCTCAATACCTTCAAAGGTGAATTCAAAGGAGACTCTGTGGCTAGTCAGTCTTTTGATGCCTGCAATTGTTGCGTAGATAGCAGCGAAAAAGAGGACGGTTGGAATCACAGTGAGAAGATTTAGTTGAGAAAAGTCGATCAATCCATGTAAGAGAAGAAAGAAAATTTGAATGAATATAGCCGATGCAAAGAGTAGATAGCCACCACCGACATATTTTGAATAATAGATTTTCATTTTGGACTCCTTACATTTTAAATGCTATGAAAACTCGGAATTTCAAGTACCCTTATCATAGCGGATTCGGTGAAGAGCTGTCAAATGTTTGGTAGGGTTCAAAGCTGGTTTTTATTTTAAATGGAATAACAATGGTGCAGAATGATTTAACTTCGTACGCTAAATTATAGTATCTAAAAAAGTGATCTAAATACTCTTAAGACAAGCAAAAAAGCCTTGGATTTCAAGGCTTTTTGTGCATAAAAAATGCCCCCTACATGGATTTGTAAGAACTTTTCATATTGAAAATAAACAAAAATGTTGAAATATAGCTGATTTTAGGGAAATACTTTTAGGTATTTTCAATGTCAGGATTTAAAAATGGGGCAAAAGCGGGGCAAAAACGAATGACTCGTATTTTGTTTGAAAACCTATAATACCTAATGATTATGCTATTCTAGATATATAGTTTTGTTATAAATAAATGTCAGTGCGAGATCAAATTGGAGAATAAAATGGAAAAACAAATTTCTACGTAGAATGGAATGCGAAAAAGTGATAATTAAAGAGACGAAAAAGCTGAGAATATGATTTCCCAGCTTTTTTGAATGCGATAGAAATAGCAACTAGACTATTTACGAAAGGCCTCAATAATGTAGGTGAAGCCAGTAACTAAAAATGAAAAGGCAATGACATAAACGACAAAGACACCTGTAGCCACTGGATTGAACAGAATCACTAGACCTAGTAAAAATTCAAGCAAGGCTACCCACATGATATTGCTACCAATAATAGGGAAAATCAATCTTAGACGATTGCCTTTAAAGAAAGCAATAATGGCTTCTACAATTAACCAAATTCCTACAATGGTCGGAATGACGACCGGCAGGGTCACAAAGCCATAAGCAACGAGGTAAAGAGCTAAGAGAAGACTAACAAATCCTTGGAAAAGATAAACAGGTGAGCGAAGCTCTTTTGGTGCAGAGAAATAGCCTAAAATAGCTGCTATAGAAGAAACCAGTAAACCAAATGAAATCCACCAGCTGTAAGCAACAAGATTAGCTACTGGGTTTGTAAATAGGAAAAGTCCTAAAAGGACAAAAACAACTCCTGCAAGGAATAGCAGTAAACGATTAGAAAATTTCATTTCAATACCCCCTATATAGTATAGTTTGCTAATAAAACTATTGTACTTATTTTTATAGAAAATGTCAATAAAATAAATAAACAATTTGGAAGTTTCAGTCTGACTTACAAAAAGAAAAGGAGTTTTCACTCCTTTTCACAGATTGAAGACAAAGTCCTTATAAAAGTGTCTTCTAAAGATTTTAACTTCAATCTGAAGCGAGGTTATCCTCGCTTTTTCTATTTATCAAACAATTCCTTATTTTCAATTAAGAGTTCTAGTGGAGATTTATCCCTTGCTTCAATAAAACCAGGTTCATATTGGTTATGAAGTGTTCTTTTCTGAGAAGTTGGATCAATATACAACTCATCTCCATCTTCTGTGTATAGTTGGTTGCCTCTTGTTAAGTAAAGTAAATCCTCTAAGTACTGTCCATCAGTTTCTAGAAAATGTTCGATGTATTTGACAGCCTTTAAGATCTCACTTACTTTATCAGAGTATTCATTCGATTCAAGAACACTCTTTTCTAATTCAATCTCTTTACTAGTTCCAAAAAGTTGAGTTGGAGTTGCATTAAAATATTCTGCTATCTTATCTAAATTTGCAAAGGTAGGATAGCTTTTTTGTTTTTCGTAATCAGAGATGGATTGTTTACCGATTCCTAAATCTTCCGCAAGTTGAGTTTGACTCACTCCTTTTTCTATGCGTAGTCGTGCCAAATTGGGTCCAAAATTTTGAATAATAAAGGTCATGATAAACTCCTATGTTGTATTTTAAACTTATTCTATCATCTATAAACTTACAAATCAAGTTTTTAGTTGACTGCTCCAAATATTTTTTATAAAATATATTTATAACTTACAAATAAGTTATAAATGATACAAATAATTCATGTGTTTAGGAATAGTGAGTGAGGAGGAATTTGAGGACGAGACTATGACTATGACTGATGACTATTCGAAGCCTTGGAGCTAGAAATTGTGTGGGCAAGGGCAAGGGACGAGCCTGACGGGAAGTCAGGCGAAGTCCTGCAGGCTGCCGTCCAGACAATTTCTAGCCAAGCAAAAGCTGGCTATTCTAACAGCCAGCAAAAAGGTACACTTAGGACAACGTCCAAAGAACGACGGAACGAGCAAACGTTGATTTGACGGTGTTTCTGAGGCCTAAAAAATCTAAAAGAAGGGGGGACAATTTTGTTGGTTTCTATACAAGATTTAAGAAGCATTCAAGAACGATGTGAAATAGGAGAATTAGTACAGAGGTTAGATGTCAGTATTGATAGATTAACGGTTATCTGGGATACAGACACTGGTTCCCTAAGACGAATTTTCAAAAATCTGAAACAGGCAATAAGTACAAGAGTTGACTCATTTGAAATACATGATAACGTGCGAGATGATGTCTTTACTTTAGCTAAGGATTTTAATGAGTATGATTCAATCAATATTATATTTTTCCAATTATCCACTTATGGAGGAGAACAATTGATTCGAATTGATTTCAATCCTAATACTTTAAAAGAATTTGATGGAATGAAAGTTTGGAGGCAATTAATGTACTTTGCCAGATTGAATTCATTGACGGTACGTTTGTCACGTTTTGATTTGGCATTTGACATTTTCAACAATCCTGAAATCGTTAATTTGCAACATATTAAAGGTGGTGTTACCCATAAGGTCTTCTATGGTAGAGGGGGCGAATTAGAGACGAAATATTGGGGTTCTAGCGGTAGTAATGTACAAGTTAGGTTATATGATAAGAATAAAGAAATCATTGCTCATAAGCGCGAAGAGAAGCTAGATTTGGCTGTAAATCCGTTTTGGTGGAGACTGGAGTTCCAACTCAGGACCAAAGCGATTGGTGAGGAGATGGTCCAAGATATTATGAATCGACTTGATAATTTCGGATTTTATAAGCTAGAACATATTCGAGTGGATCAAAGAGCATTTACAATTATCTTTCTCAACAATCCTGAACTGTTATCATTGGCTTTTCCAAATTTAAAATCAGACAGTATCAAAAAGAAAAAAACAAGAGTCCGCAAACTATTGAGAGAAGAAACGAACCAATTTGCGGAAGAATTAAAAGAAGTATTAATACAGAATCTCCCTAAATTAAATTCAGAATTACAACTACTTGTAGGTGAGTTTCTGAATTTAGAAAAAAATAAGGAGGATAACTATGGACAATAATTTAATTAGTAACAAAGAATTAATTGAAATGGGCTATCGCCCTCATACAGCGAATGATATCATTCATCAGGCAAGAGAATTACTTGTATCACGAGGTTATACATTTTATAATCGCAAACGTTTGATGGTTGTTCCAAAAAGTGTTGTAAATGAGATTCTAGGAACAGAGGTGGCGTAATATGGCAAGTGTTCGTTACCGAAAGCGAGGAGATAGTAATTTATGGACCTATGAAATTCGTAACGAAGGAAAAACTGTTGCTCATAATAGCGGTTTTAAAACAAAAAAACTTGCAGAGTCAGAAGCTGAACCGATTCTGCAAGAACTTCGTTTAGGAAAAAGAATTTCTAGAGATATTTCTCTTGCCGATCTATATCAAGAATGGCTTGAACTAAAAATTTTACCAAGTAGTAGGTCGGAAGAAACAAAGAAAAAATATCTTCTCCGTAAAAACACAATTGAAAGATTATTTGGAAATAAAAAAGTCACTCAAATTCGTGCGAGTGAATACCAAAGAATTATGAATAAGTATGGGCAAACAGTTGGTAGAAATTTTCTTGGTAGATTGAATACGGGGATTCATCAGAGCATCCAAATGGCAATTGCTGACAAAGTTCTAATAGATGATTTTACACAACATGTCGAGTTGTTTTCATCCAAAGAACAACAGATGACAGAAGAGAAATATTTACATACAGAAAAGGACTATCTGGATTTACTTTTAGCAGTAAAGAGAAAATTCGATTACCAACGTTCAATTGTTCCTTATATCGTCTATTTTCTATTAAAAACAGGCATGAGGTTTGGAGAGTTAGTAGCGTTAACTTGGAATGAGGTTGATTTTGACAGAGGATTGTTAAAAACATACAGGAGGTATAATACTCTCTCTCATAAGTTTGTTCCACCAAAAAATAAAACGTCTATTCGGATGGTTCCAATAGACGAAGAGTGTATCAAAATTTTGCGCCTTTTACAAACGGAGCAAGAAAGAGCAAACATGGAGTTAGGAATCAAAAATCGATATCGAATGATCTTTCAACATTTTGGATATATTCATTCAGTTCCAGATATTGCAAGCGTCAATAAAGCTTTGAGTGTTCTCTTAAATGAGTTGGACATTTATCCAATTATCACGACAAAAGGAGCACGTCACACCTATGGAAGCTACCTCTGGCACAAAGGGTTTGACCTTGGAGTTATTGCAAAAATTCTAGGGCATAGAGATATTTCAATGTTGGTAGAAGTATATGGACACACTTTAGAAGAGAAAATTTTTGAGGAATTTAATCAAATCAGAGATGTATGGAAAGATTGCTCATAAAAAAATGTGGGGCAAATGATGGGGCAAATCAGTTATAGACAAGCAAAAAAGCCTTTTAAATCAAGGCTTTTTCCTGTTGATTTAGATGCCCCCTACAGGGCTCGAACCTGTGACCCATAGATTAAGAGTCTACTGCTCTACCAACTGAGCTAAGGAGGCAAATATAAAAAGCTGTATTGGTGCCGAAACTTCACGATTTGTATTGAACCCGCGCAATTAAGCAGGTGGGCAACTCGCTCTGACTTAGCTGCTTCCGCGTGAAACGGCCTGCATACTGCCAGAAGTCTTTTGTTTCCCTAATAATACAAAAAATAGTCGGTCAACACTTAAGTGTGAAGTCGTACACCACAGCGTTTCTATATGTATATGATACCACATTTTGAAAATATTTCAAGGGAAAATCTCAATTTTTTGAAACCGATGTCACTTTTTCTTAAGTTGATCAATCTTCTCCTTGGTGGCTCCAAGAGCACGCTCGTATTTGCCGTTTTCATTGGGAATAAAGTAGGACGCGTGTTTGAGCTTGTCTGGCAGGTAGTCCTGATTGACCCAGTTGCCAGGGTAGTTGTGGGGATATTTATAGTTTTGCGCATTTCCCAGTTCCTTGCTTCCAGCATAATGACCATCGCGGAGGTGGCGAGGAATAGGAAGGTTGCCAGAACTTCTAAGATCAGCCAGCGCCTTGTCCATGGCAACGTAGGCTGAGTTGGATTTAGGCGAAAGGGCTAGATCGATGACGATGTTGGCGATAAGAATGCGGGCCTCGGGAAAGCCGATGCGCTCAGCGGCTTGAAGGGCTGTTACGGTATGAATCTGCGCATCTGGATTGGCCAGACCGATATCCTCATAAGCAATGACAGTCAAGCGACGAGCTAGACTGGGTAGATCTCCGGCTTCGATCAAACGAGCGGCATAGTGGAGACTAGCATCGACATCCGAACCACGGATAGATTTTTGCAGAGCAGAGAGCACGTCGTAGTGGCCGTCTCCATCTTTGTCCATAGTGATGTAGCTGCGCTGGAGGCTGTTTTCCATGATCTCTAGCGTAATATGGCGAATTCCTTCTGCATTTTCAGAGGTCGACAGTACCGCCAGATCGAGAGAATTAAAGGCGGAACGAAGATCTCCATTGGTCGAAGTAGCGATGAAATCCAAAGCGTCCTCATCGAGCACGACTGGAAAATCAAAGCCACGCTCGGGATCATCTAGCGCCGTTTTTAGAGCTTGCTTGACCTCCTCCATCGTCAAAGGTTCCAGCTCAAAGATTTGTACGCGGCTACGAATAGCGGGTGTGACAGAGAAAAAGGGATTTTCAGTCGTTGCACCGATCATGATGACCAGACCGCTTTCGAGCAAAGGCAGGAGAAAATCTTGCTTGGTTTTATCAAGGCGATGGATTTCGTCCAAAAGAAGGACTAAGCCACCAGAAAATTTGGCCTCCTCTGCGATTTCTTGGAGGCGTTTTTTACTGTCAACCGTTGCATTAAAGGTCCGAAAGGCATACTTGGTCGTTCCTGCGATCGCAGAAGCAATACTGGTCTTTCCGATCCCCGGAGGTCCATAGAGAATCATAGAGGATAGACGATTGGCCTCCACCATACGGCGGATGATTTTGCCTTCTCCGACCAGGTGCTGTTGACCGATGACTTGATCGATCGTTCGTGGTCGCATACGGAGTGCGAGATTGTCGGGCATTTCCTTCTCCTTTCTAGCTTTGTCTCCTTTCAAAGAGGCGGTTTTTATGGTAAGATTGTAGTAACTATTGTATCATATTCCGCTCTAAGAGTGGGAAATTAGAAAGAGGACGCTATGTCTAAATACGGATTTTTGGATGTTTTAGAAGAGGAGATGGACAAGGTTTTTCCTTTTGATTTTGAGATCAATTGGGATAAGAAAAACCATGCGGTAGAAGTGGCTTTTCTCTTGGAAGCACAGAATACGGGAGGGGTTGCCCTGGTTGATGAAGCTGGCGAAGAATCTGATGAGGATATTTTCTTTGAAGAAGCCGTTATCTTCTACAATCCAGCCAAGTCTCATGTGGAGGAAGATGCCTATTTAACAGCGATTCCTTATGAGCCTAAAAAAGGCTTGTCTCGTGAGTTTCTAGCCTATTTTGCGACTTTCCTTAGAGATACAGCTGAGCTGGCCTTGGATGAGCTCATGGATTTCTTAGCAGACGAAGAAGCAGAGAGCTTTGAGATCGTCTGGAACCAAGAAGTTTTTGAAGAAGGCAAAGTTGGCCTAGAAGAAAGCACCTTTTATCCTTATCCGAGATACTAGGAGGGAAAGCTCATGCTTGAGGATTGCTTAGAAGCACGATTCGAATTTACGGGTTGTAAAATTGCCTTGATTTGTGAGGGGCAAATTTTGACCATCTTGCGCGATGATAAAGAAACGATTCCATACCCCAATATGTGGGACTTGCCAGGTGGTGGTCGGGAAGGAAATGAGACACCTTTTGAGTGTGTGGCGCGTGAGGTTTATGAGGAATTGAACATCCAACTGTCGAAAGATGACGTCATCTGGTCTGGGATCTATCCTGGCATCTTGGATGAGAAGAAACAGTTTGTTTTTCTAGTTGGCAATCTAGCCCAAGAAGAGTTTGACCGCATCGACTTTGGAGATGAGGGACAGGGCTATAAGTTAGTGAGCTTTGAAGAGTTTTTAACTTCAGATCGGGTTGTTCCGCAGTTGCAAGAACGAGTACGTGATTATGTGGAGGAAAATATAGACGGGCCTGTTTTAACCACGACAAGTTTGGATAAGGATGTCAAAAGAAAGTTAGAGAATGGGCAATACAGCAGAGAAGAAGCTACGGCCATCTATAAAGATTTTTTAAGGATGAGAGAGCGGAAAGAAGAAGCATTTTTTATAGCAAAACTAATCGTTATTTTTATGATCTTCTTCTTTCCAATCATGGTTGCTGGGGGAAATTTTAGAAGACTAGATGATGTTGTTTTGGCCTTGGTTTTTTTAGTATTGTTTGTTGTTTTATTCATACCGACATATCTTTCAGTCCATTACCATAAGATTGGTCGATACAAGAGACAACTTCACAAGGCGATGAAAAGATATTATGCAGATGTGCTGAAGGAATGTAAGGAAGACTAGAAAATATCTGATGGATTTTAGAACTTTAGTTCATGGCAAAAAATAAAATTATGCGAGGAAAACTATGATTAGACTAGAACGAGCAGGAGCAGAGGATTTAGAAACCATTATTGCCATTCAAAGAGCCAGTTTTAAGGCGGTCTATGACAAATACCAAGATGAATATGATCCCTATCTAGAAGATCGCGAGCGAATCAAATGGAAATTAGTTGAGCGTCCCTATAGCTATTACTACTTTGTGAAAGAAGACGAAGAGAAGATTGGTTTTTTACGAATTCATACCAATGAAGAGTTAACGGAAGCTTGGTTGGGGACCGCAGCGATTCTGCCTCCGTATCAGGGAAAAGGATATGGATCTGAAGGATTGCGATTGCTAGAAGAGGAATTTTCAACCGTTAGACAATGGGATTTGTGTACGGTGTTACAGGATGCAGGCATGGTCGCCTTTTACGAGAAGAATGGCTACCATCAAACCCATATCGAGCCTGAAAAAGAAGGCATGGATATGGTCTACATGAAAAAATTGATAGAGAAATAGAAAGGATGGTTCGGTTAAATTTCTAAACTGAACCCGCCCTAAACACGGTGCCAAAAAGATAAACTTCTCTTAGACACAAGTGTCTTCAGAGAGTTTCCTATTTTGGCTTTGTGTTTTACGGGCTTGGTATCTTAATGATGGAAACATGGCAAGAGTTAAAAGTTACAGTGAAACGTGAGGGGGAGGAGTTGGTCTCTAACCTCTTGATTGAATTAGGGGCCCAAGGGGTTGCAATCGAGGACAGCATGGACTATGTGGGCAATGTGGACCGCTTCGGTGAGATTTTTCCTGATGTCGAGCAGCAAGAAGAAATCGTGGTGACAGCCTACTACCCGGAAACGGTTGATGTAGCAGCGGTTGAAGCGGACTTGCAGACTCGGCTCGCAGAATTGACTGACTTTATGGATTTAGGAGAGGTCAAGATGGGGACGACTGCCTTGGCTGAGGAAGACTGGGCAGACAACTGGAAGAAATACTATGAACCAGCTCGCATCACTCATGACTTGACCATCGTGCCATCATGGACAGACTATGAGGCAACTGCTGGAGAAAAGATTATCAAGCTGGATCCTGGTATGGCCTTTGGAACAGGAACCCACCCAACAACCAAAATGAGCCTCTTCGCCTTGGAGCAAGTCCTTCGTGGCGGGGAGACAGTGCTAGATGTGGGGACAGGATCAGGCGTCCTTTCCATTGCCAGCTCCCTTCTCGGTGCCAAGGAAATCTTTGCCTATGACTTGGATGATGTAGCGGTTCGCGTCGCTCAGGAAAATATTGAGCTCAATCCGGGCATGGAAAACATCCATGTAGCCCCAGGCGATTTGCTCAAGGGTGTGGAGATTGAGGCAGATGTCATCGTGGCCAACATCTTGGCGGATATCCTTATCCATCTGACAGAGGATGCTTATCGTTTGGTCAAGGACGAAGGTTACCTGATCATGAGTGGCATTATCAAGGACAAGTGGGACATGGTGCGTGAGTCGGCTGAGTCAGCTGGATTTTTCCTTGAAACCCACATGATCCAAGGGGAATGGAATGCCTGCGTCTTCAAGAAGACCAAGGATGTCTCCGGTGTGATTGGAGGCTAGCATGCAGCAGTATTTTGTAAAAGGTTTGGCTAGCTCACCTGTCACCATAGAGGACAAGGAAACCAGCAAGCACATGTTTCAGGTTATGCGCCTGAAAGAAGATGATGAGGTGATTTTGGTCTTTGATGATGGGATCAAGCGCTTGGCGCGCGTGGTCAATGTAGAATCCCGTCAGTTAGAGCTAATCGAGGAATTAGCAGACAATGTGGAACTGCCAGTTCAAGTGACCATCGCATCAGGATTTCCCAAGGGAGACAAGCTCGAGTTCATCACTCAGAAAGTAACCGAACTCGGTGCTAGCCAAATCTGGGCCTTCCCTGCGGACTGGTCAGTCGCTAAGTGGGATGGCAAAAAATTGGGCAAGAAGGTCGAAAAACTAGAAAAAATCGCCCTTGGAGCAGCCGAGCAAAGCAAACGCAATCTGGTCCCAAGTATTACCCTTTTTGAGAAAAAGGCAGACTTTCTGGCTCAACTGGACCAGTTTGACCGCATCGTGGTGGCCTATGAAGAGTCTGCCAAAGAAGGTGAATCAGCAGCTTTACTTCAGTCTCTGACCGGATTGGAAGCTGGAAGCAAATTGCTCTTTATCTTTGGGCCAGAGGGAGGCCTCTCCCCTGCAGAAATTGAAAGTTTTACAGCTAAAGGAGCGGTGTTAGCAGGGCTTGGGCCTCGCATCCTTCGAGCAGAAACAGCTCCACTCTACGCTCTTAGCGCAGTGAGTGTTGTCACAGAATTAATGAACTAACGAAGTGAAGGAATCGCTTCGTTAGTTTTTTTTTACAAAAATCTTCTATTTTCAAAAATTTTTACGAATTATAAAAGTAAGGAGAGGATTCATATGAATAAAAAAGAGAATAGACGACGTTTGATATTTTCTGTGATAGTTGTTGGACTCTTGATCTGGGTTGGGTCAAAAGTAAAGGATCATCTAGATTTCCAACAAGAAATGATCCGAATTGTACATAGTGAGGAAGTGAAAGAGTTAATTGTACATGATTTGAAACAGGAAGATCCGGACGCGTTTACAGAAACAGGAAAAATTCAATCGTATAAAATTGATGATGAAACGATCGAACACAATCCAATGGGAGGGATTATGTTTGAGGTGATAATAAATGGAGATAAAGAAATAACTGGAAGTATGGGATTGAGGAAGCGTAGTGAAGATGGACCGATTAGATCTGTAGGGATGAGTACTTCTGTAGGGTTTCAAGAACTTATGGAAGAGTAATAAAATTGAAAACTAAATAATGTAAAGCGATACGACTAGGAATTTATGATGATGGAGATGAAACCAAAAATAAAAAATTGTCGTTATATATTTGGAGTGTTGCTATTAGGAATTTTGATATGGGTAGGTTTACTTGTAAAAAACCATCTTGAATTTCAACATGAAATGGTTCAGATCGTGCATAGTAAGGAAGTGGAAAAGTTGATTGAGCATGATCTGAAATTGAAAGATCCTAATGCGCTTACAGAAAAAGGCAAGATCCGCTCCTATGAGATTGATGACAAGACGATCGAACACAATCCGATGGGGGGGATTATGTTTGATGTGACTATAAATGGAGATAAAGAGATAACTGGTAGCGTAGGATTGTGGAAGACTAGTAAAAACGGTCCGATTGAATCCGTGGGGATGGATGCCTCTGAAGGTCTTCAAAAATTGATGGAGGAGTAAAGGGAATGTATACCGATCGAGAAAAAAATAGGATTGCGTGGAAAGAGTACTCAAAATTTAATGTTGGGAAAGAGGTTAGTATTGAGAGTGATGGAGAAAAAGAAAAAACAATAGGCTATGTTTCTGAAGTTTTTGGACAGGCACCAGAAGAGGATATGGTTTCCTCTCTCGAAGACTTGAAAGCACGGTTTCAAGGAGCTCTATCTGGTTTAAATGGATATATTGTGACAGATAAAAAAATCACTCATGAAACCAGACCAGAAGATGTGCATGAAGTAACAATTTTGTTTGAGGGATCGGAAGCTAAATTTGATAAAAATTTCATGGGGGCCGTAGATGATTGGGTGCTCACCGATGCCCCGACTGCATTACAAATATCAATGGCTAAAAGACTTGGGATAAAAACTGGGAAAATTTCCCAGCTTGATGCGGCTTCGAAAGAAGTAAAAGCAGCAATGGATCGATATCCGAATGCGCGTTTCAAATTTTTTGCCCATTCTTTAGGGGGCTTAAATCTCCAATCTTCACTGGGTTCTTTAGAGGATAAATATTTAGATAGAATTGATGGGGCTTATATATATGAAGCGCCCAACCTTTATCCACAGTTAAGTGATGCAGAAAAGAAACAGGTCGATAAGATTAAATATAAAATTTTTAATTTTATAGACAAGCGTGACTTGGTCACATGGGAACATTCTGAAGAGGGTAATGAAGGAGTTGTTGGAACACTTGTTCGGATTGACAGTAAGGATGCAGGCAATTTAGGAAAACAACATATGTGGGGTGGCTACGACTACAAGGCTGGCTACTTGAACGTCAAAGAAGAGAGTTTAGATGACTATCGGTTAGCTCGAATAAAGCAGACAAAAGAACAACTGCAGTTAAAGAAACAAGCATTGGAGTCTTGGAAAAAGAGTGGACTTTCTGGAAGTGACCTTATTTTCATGGATACGACTCAGGCAATGGGAATAGTGGAGTCGCTGAAGGAATTTGCTCTCATAGCCTCTGATTATATTTTAGCTGTCTGTGATTTCGGTATTGCAGATATAAAAGGAACCTGGGAGACATTATTAATTTCTTGCCGTTCAACTGTATTAGGAACCCGTTGCACAGAAAGTGATATCATAAGCGCACTTGCTCAAATTGGTGCAACAAAAGAAACGATTGAGACGAATCGCATCACAGAATTAGAAAAAATTAAAAAAGATACTCTAAAAATAAAAGAAAGTATTTTTAGTCTATCAACAGACATAGCGAAAGGAATTGCAACTGTAATAGGCACGGATGTTGCTCTGGCAAGCCAACTTCAATTGCAATGGTAAATAATGGGCAATAAAGAGATTGAATACATTAATGCGATTAGAGAAGTAGAAGAAAAATGGAATGGTACTGAAGAAGAATTAAAAATGGAGATGAAAGAACTAGAGAAAAGAATGAATCATATCCATGATCAGTATTGTTTTACAAAACAAAACATTGAAATGATGGAAGAGGAAGTCGGATATTTCTCTAAGACGATGGGTAATACGGAAATTTTATCGGATTATTATCGGGAATTATCAGATGTTTATGAAGAATTGAATGTAGAGCACTATCACGAACTAGCTCATATTGAGGAAGCGCATCAGTTAAAACAAAAAGAATTACAGGTAGCCTCTGAAAAATATGCGAATGAGATTGCAAAATTACGAAAGGATATGTATGTCGAAAATTGATCTTACAAATGATTTAACATACGAAGATAAGCGTTTTATGGCAGCTCTTCTTAGTGTTAAATTTATGGGGAAAATAGCCTTAACAAAGGCAACTGTTGACCAAAAAAGCATTAAAAAAAGAATTTCATCTAGTTTAACAGAACTTGAAAGTTCTCTAGATCAGGTTATTGGAACTATTGATTCGGATTTGGCTGGAAAATTTTCAAACTCTGTTAAAGAAGGGGTTGGAAGAAAAAAATTGGAGTTAAGCGCTTTGCAAGAGTTTTGTAAGACAAAGTAGTATCCGTATATTAAAGTAGCTTCATTGGTTCCCATCTGCTTCTAAAAGTGTTAAAATAGTATCCAAGAAACTGGAGAAAATACATGCCGAAAGAAGAGAATTTAACAGGGGACCAAGTCGTTGCCCTTACAAAAAAATATTTATCACCTGAAGATGTTGCTTTTGTGCAAAAGGCTTTGGTCTATGCGGTTGATTGCCATAATGGGCAATTCCGTCAGTCTGGCGAGCCTTATATCATTCACCCGATTCAAGTGGCAGGAATCCTTGCCAAGCTGAAACTGGATGCTGTGACAGTCGCCTGCGGCTTTTTGCATGATGTCGTAGAAGATACGGATGCGACTTTAGATGATTTAGAGCGCGAATTTGGTCATGATGTGCGCGTGATTGTCGATGGGGTGACCAAGCTCGGGAAGGTCAAGTACAAGTCCCATGAAGAGCAGTTGGCGGAAAACCATCGCAAGATGCTCATGGCCATGTCTCAAGATATCCGTGTCATTTTGGTCAAATTGGCAGACCGCTTGCATAATATGCGTACCCTCAAGCATTTGCGCAAGGATAAACAAGAGCGCATTTCGCGTGAGACCATGGAGATCTATGCACCGCTAGCCCACCGTCTCGGGATTTCCAGCGTCAAGTGGGAGCTTGAGGATTTGTCCTTCCGTTATCTGAATGAAGTCGAATTCTACAAGATTTCGCATATGATGAAGGAAAAACGTCGCGAGCGAGAAGAGTTGGTCGAAGAGGTTGTCCACAAGATTGAGACCTATGCTGGGGAACGTCATTTGCATGGGAAAATTTATGGTCGACCAAAGCATATCTATTCGATCTATCGCAAAATGCAGGATAAAAAGAAACGCTTTGATGAAATCTATGACTTGATTGCCATCCGCTGTATCCTGGACACTCCAAGCGATGTCTATGCTATGCTAGGCTACATCCATGAGCTCTGGAAGCCAATGCCAGGGCGTTTTAAGGACTATATTGCCAACCGGAAGGCCAATGGCTATCAGTCTATCCATACGACTGTATATGGCCCTAAAGGACCGATTGAATTCCAGATCCGAACCGAGGAAATGCATGAGGTTGCTGAGTATGGGGTTGCGGCTCACTGGGCCTATAAAAAAGGGATCAAGGGTCAAGTCAACAGTAAGGAATCGGCCATTGGAATGAATTGGATCAAGGAGATGATGGAACTCCAAGACCAGTCAGGCGATGCCAAAGAATTTGTTGAAAATGTAAAAGAAGACATCCTGGCAGAAGAAATTTACGTCTTCACACCAGATGGAACCGTGCGCTCGCTTCCGAAAGATTCCGGACCGATCGATTTTGCCTATGAAATCCACACCAAGGTTGGGGAAAAAGCGATTGGTGCCAAGGTTAACGGCCGGATGGTGCCCCTCAATACCAAACTTCGGACGGGAGACCAGGTGGAGATTATCACCAATGCCAACTCCTTTGGTCCGAGCCGTGACTGGCTGACCCTTGTCAAAACCAGCAAGGCGCGCAACAAGATTCGTCAATTCTTTAAAAATCAAGATAAGGAATTATCTATTAACCGGGGTCGTGACCTCTTGATGGCCCAATTCCACGAGCATGACTTGGTAGCCAATAAGTTCATGGACAAAAAGCACATGGACAAAGTGCTACAAAAATCAAGCTATAAGACAGAAGAAGCCTTGTTTGCGGCGATTGGTTTTGGAGAGATTGGGGCTATTACCATCTTTAACCGCTTGACGGAGGATGAACGCCGGGAAGAAGAACGGGCTAAGGCACGCGCAGAAGCAGAAGAGCTAGTCAAAGGTGGCGAGGTCAAGGTTGAAAATAAAAAAGACACCTTGAAGGTCCGTCACGAAGGTGGCGTGGTTATCCAAGGTGCTTCTGGGCTCTTGATTCGGATTGCTAAGTGTTGTAATCCAGTTCCAGGTGATGAAATCGTCGGCTACATCACCAAAGGACGCGGTGTTGCGATTCACCGTCAGGACTGTATGAATCTCCGAGCTCAAGACAACTACGAGCAACGCTTGATCGATGTCGAGTGGGAAGATAACAACACGACCAAAGACTATATCGCTCACATCGATATATACGGACTCAACCGTGCAGGTCTTCTGAACGATGTGCTCCAAGTCCTCTCCAATACAGCTAAGATGGTCTCAACCGTCAATGCCCAACCAACCAAAGACATGAAATTTGCCAATATCCACATTTCCTTTGGGATTCCAAACTTGTCTATGTTGACAACAGTTGTGGATAAGATTAAGAGTGTGCCGGAGGTGTACTCTGTTAAGCGTACCAACGGCTAGTCGGCTGCTCAGTTATCTTTTATTGCTTCGTTAGCTCGCCTCGCCGTACTTAAGTACTGTCTTCGTCTCGCTGCCTCGCACTAAAAGCAACTGAACAGCCTTTACTTTTCAGATAGTATGCCTGCGTCTCACTGCCTTGTCTGAGGTCGATTTTCTTTGAAGAAGCTAGGACGTGCTCAGTTATCTTTTATTGCTTGGTGGCTCGTCGTCTCTGAGGTCGATGTTTATTCAAGGTCAGCAGTGAATGCTCGATAGATTTATATAATAGGATAATAAAATGAAATTAGTGATTCAACGGGTCAAGAGTGCCTCGGTTTCCATTGATGGTCAAGTCTACAATGCGATCCAGCAAGGCTTGCTGCTCTTAGTGGGTGTCGGGCCAGATGACGATCAGAAAGATTTAGATTATGCGGTCCGCAAGGTATCGCAGATGCGTATTTTCTCAGATGAGGAAGATAAGATGAATCTTTCGGTCAAAGATATCCAAGGGGAAATCTTGTCGATCTCTCAATTTACCCTCTTTGCGGATACCAAAAAAGGCAACCGTCCTGCTTTTACAGGGGCTGCCAAGCCAGATATGGCCAGTCAGTTATATGATGCCTTTAATGATCAATTAGAAAAAGAAGTCCCTGTCAAACGAGGGATCTTTGGGGCCGATATGGCGATTGAATTGATCAATGATGGTCCAGTGACGATTTTGTTAGATACAAAAAATCCATAAGTAAGAAAACATGCAGTCGGTTTAGACTGCATGTTTTTCGATATAGAGTTGTTGGGCGATCACTTGGTTGATAGAAATTTCTTGTCCATGGATGATTAAGTGATAGAGGCCTGTGTAGTCATCATACCGTTGAAACGCGATAGTATTCCCAATCTGGAGATGGATCTGGTCTAAGAATTTTAGCAATTCATAGGTGTCATGGACCCTTTGCAGAATATACAGACCAGGTTGGGTCGCTTCGCTGAGACGGTCTTGGTAGGCTTCGACAAGCCTTTCGCCTTTCTTTGGAATTGTCCCACCGTGAGGGCAGGTCTTAGGAGTTCCAAGCATGTGATCCAGCTGGTCAATGAAATGTTCAGAAACGGTATGCTCGAGAACTTCTGCCTCTTCATGGACTTCTTCAGTTGTATAGTCAAGTTTTTCCAGAAGAAATACTTCGATCAAGCGGTGCTTGCGGTAGAGATCAGAGACCAACTGCGATCCTAGATCCGTTAGCAAATACCCACGAGACTTGTCCTTCACCAAGAGACCCTCTGAGATCATGCGCTTAATCATCTCGGTCACAGCGGGTGGAGAGACCTGCATGCGACTCGCGATTTCCTTGTTGCTAATTTTTTCTACTTCTGTGCCAATTTCATAAATGCACTTGAGGTAATCTTCTTTGTTTGGTGTCATGCTTTCCTCTTTTCTTCGCTCACTTCTAGTATATCAAAAATCTCTTCAAAAACGCTAGTGGAGTAATGAGAATTGTCTCAAGCTCCAAAAGATGGTAGTATAGAAGCATAGAAAGGACGGCACTATGAACAGACGGGAATTAGTGAGATTAGGCTGGAGAGAGAGTAGTTTAGCCTATCTAGAGAAGCACTTGCAGGGATTGAAAGATCCACAAGCCTACCAAGAACAATACCAGTCTGTCTTTTTCTTTGCCAGTCCTCTGTTTCAAAATATGTGGTTTCAAGAGATCAAAGATCTAACGGAAACGGCTGCCCAAGACTTACTGAGGGGAGTCATGAAAATTCTTCTTATGCCAAGTGACCTGTCCGGAACTTGTGAAGAAACAGCCTTTCTTCTGAGTAGGATGGCTCCAGATTGTCCGCCAGGTTCCGACTTTTGGAAGGCTTTTTCACACGTCGTGCAAATCGCCTTTGAAAAGGATCCCTTAGCAGATCAGTCGGGAGATCAGCTCTTGAAACGCCAGGTTCACCAGTTACGCTACCTACTTTCAAGTTACCAAGCCCAATGGGTTCGGACGCATAAGGCCAGAGCTGGACAGACTGACGAGGAGGCCTTACAAGCTTACATACAAAAGGCTAGAGCGGTCACGGTGGATGCTTATGCGGCTGCCCGCCTTCACAATAAGATCTCCCTAGGGCCAGATGGTCACCTTCATTATCCATCAGGGGCCTCCCAACAAGTCAATTTCAAGGTCTTGTTAAATTTTCATACGGAGTATATTCTCGATCAAGCCGGGCGTTTTCTCAATGAAGTCGATCCAGTAGAAGTTTCTGAAAATGGCATTGTCAATGGGGCTAGTTTTAACTACGGGCTGGCTAGGGGACGGACCCATAAGGACTTAGATATTGACCCCGTCAAAGCTTGGGACCCAGCCTTTCGGAAGCAGGTCCTTTATCGTCAAGGTGTTCGCTATCTAGCCCCTAAAAATGATCGCAGTGTCGAAGGCTACTGGAGTCGAAAAGGGGTCTTTGCACAAGGAGGCAAGAGCTACAAGCAACAAGTGGCACAGCGCGTGCGGAGTTTCCTCAGAGGCATCCCTCGCTTACGCTGGCGCGTCCTCCTACAGAATGGACTTCATCGGATTTTATAGCAATGGAAAAGAGGTCGCAGACCTCTTTTTTCATTTATCCAAGCGCATTGACGGCTTCGATTGCAGCGTCGTAATTTGGTTCGCTGTTGATATTGTCTAGGTATTCAACGTAAGTAACCTTGTTATCCGCATCTAAGACCAAGACAGCGCGTGCGAGTAGGTGCCATTCATTGATCAAGAGGCCGTATGCTTCCCCGAAGGAATGGTCGTAGTAGTCTGAGAGCATGATGGCATTGTCGAGCCCTTCAGCAGCGCACCATTTACCTTGAGCAAAAGGAAGGTCGACAGAGACCGTCAAGACGACAGTGTCTTCCATATCCGATAAGGTTTGATTGAAGTGACGTGTTTGCATCGAACAGATACCTGTGTCGATGGATGGGATAATGCTGAGGACTTTTTTCTTGCCAGCAAAATCAGCTAAAGATTTCTTCTCAAGAGCTGGAGTGATCAATGAAAAATCATGGGCCATTTCCCCTACTTGAAGTTGAGATCCGGTAAAGGTCACAGGGTTTCCTAAAAATGTTGCCATAAAAAGACTCCTTTTTTCTTTTCATTGTACATCAATGAAGGGGGAAGAGCTACTGATTTGTTTAGAAATCTGAATGGTCTACTGACTCAATCCTTCTGCGATCTTGTCTAAGTTCCACTTCATCATGCTGTAGTAGCTATCGCCCTTTTCTCCTTCTTTGGCAATAGAATCAGTGAAGATCTTTGCATAGATCGGGATATTGGTATCCTTAGAGACAGTTTTCATAGGGCGTTCATCGACACTGGATTCGACAAAGAGGGCTGGTACCTTGGTTTGCCGGAGCTTTTCTACCAGCGTTTTGATTTGGTCAGGTGTGCCTTCTTCTTCCGTATTGATTTCCCAGATATAGGCAGATGGGACGCCATAGGCTTTTGAGAAGTACTTGAAACAGCCTTCGCTGGTCACAATCATCTTTTTCTCTTCTGGGATGTTATTGAATGCTTGTTTGGCTTCTTGGTCGAGCTTGCTGAGTTTTTCAGTATAGGCAGCTAGATTTTTTTCGTAGAAGTCCTTGTTTTTGGGATCTTTTGCGATCAATTGTTTGGCAATGTTTTTAGCGTAGAGTATCCCGTTTTCGAGATTGAGCCAAGCGTGAGGGTCTTCTTTTCCAGCTTGGTTTTGGCCTTCCAAGTAGATGACGTCGACTCCGTCGCTAGCTGCGAAATAGTCTTTGTTTTCAACTTTATTGGCATTTTTGACCAATTTAGTAAACCAAGCATTGCCACCGGTTTCGAGGTTGATCCCGTTGTAGAAGATGAGGTCTGCTTGCGAAGTCTTTTTGACATCTTCTGGAAGCGGTTCGTATTCGTGAGGATCTTTGCCGACAGGAACGATACTGTGCAGATCGATCTTATCCTCAGCAATATTTTTAGTTATATCTGCAAGGATTGAATTGGTGGTGACCACTTTCAATTTACCAGAAGCTCCAGAAGAAGAGCCTTTGCTACAGGCCAACAGACCAAATAAGAGCGCCACAAAGAGGGCGAGGATAGAAGCGGTTTTTTTCATGTGTTTCTCCTTTAATGAGATGAAAGAGCGTGCTTATTCTTTCTCTGCTTAGGAGCGATAAAGAAGCTGATGAGAAAGAAGACAGCAGAAGTGAGGACAATACAAGACCCGACGGCGATGTTTAAGCTATAGCCAATAAAGAGTCCCAGGATGGATGCAAGAGCACCTAATCCGGATGAAAGGAGCATCATGGACCAGAGACTATTGGTATAGAGATAGGCCGTCGCAGCGGGTGTAATGAGCATGGCGACGATGAGAATGGTTCCGACACTCTGCATAGCAGTGACAGAAACCAAGGTCAAGAGCACCATAAGGAGGTAGTGATAGACCTTGACCCGGACGCCCATGGATTGAGCCAGAACAGGATCAAAAGATGTGAGCAGTAAGGGTCGAAAGAGTAGGACAATCACCAGCAAGACCGCAGCACCAACACCGATGGTTATCCACATATCCCGGTCTTGGACGGCCAAGATATTCCCAAAGAGGATGTGGAAAAGGTCGGTGGAACTTTTAGCGACTCCAATCAGGATGACTCCTAAGGCGAGGAAAGAAGAAAAGGTAATCCCAATTGCAGTGTCGCTCTTGATGATGGAGTTGCTCTTGATATAGGTGATAAGGACGGACGCCAGGAGGCCAAAGACAATAGCGCCAATAAAGAAATTGATGCCCAGGATAAAGGAGAGAGCCACACCAGGAAGAACTGCGTGTGAGATAGCGTCTCCCATGAGAGACATGCCTCTTAAAATAATGAAGCATCCAACGGCTCCAGCGACAATCCCGATGGCGATGGCTGTGATCAGGGCATTCTGTAAGAAGTGGAATTGCTGTAATCCATCGATAAATTCTGTAATCATCCGACGCCACCTCCTATAAAGAGTTCATGCCCATAGGCTGCATGCAGATTTTCTTTGGTAAAGGTTTCCTCTGTTTTCCCAAATGCAATCAGTTTACGATGAAGGAGGAGGACCTGGTCGAAATAAGCTGGGACCTTGCTGAGGTCGTGATGGACGATCAGAATGGTCTTGCCTTCTTGTTTCAAGGTCTGGAGGGTCTGCATGATGATGTCTTCGCTGACAGAGTCAATCCCTGCGAAGGGCTCATCCAAAAAAATGACATCCGCTTCTTGGACCAAGCAGCGGGCGATCAGCACCCGTTGGAATTGCCCTCCTGAAAGCTGGCCGATCTGGCGATCCGCTAGATCAAGAAGATTGACAAGTTTCAAGGCATTTTCCACTTTTTGGAGATCTTCTTTGCTTTTTCTCTTGAAGATAGAAAGGTGGGGATAAAGACCCAGTGAGATGCACTCTCTCACCGTGATGGGAAAGTGGAAATCAATAGCGGATTTCTGTTCGACGTAGGCCACCCGTTGAAGAACTTGGCTGAGATCTTTTTGATCGAGCTGGACCTTTCCCGCATGAGGGAGAAGTCCTAGCATGGCCTTGATTAGGGTTGATTTTCCAGCCCCATTGGGGCCAAGAATGCCTAGGATGGTTGGACCCTGGATGGTGAGGGAAAGATCCTCCAAGGCCAGTGTTTGCTGGTAAGCAACACTGAGATGTTCAATTTGAATCATGATTTTGCTCCTTTACCATTAATATACATGAATAAAAAAATTAAGTCAAGTTAATTTTTGAAATAATTATACACGAATAAAAAGTTAAGTCAAGTTAATTTTTAAAATAATTCAACTTAAATCTCTTGAAATCATTGAAAAAAGTTCCTATTTTTGATAAGGTTATTACAAAAGAATGAAAGCGAGAAGATCATGGTACGTTTACAAGATGATTTTTATGATTACGTCAATGGGGCATGGGCTGAGACAGCTGTGATTCCAGATGACAAACCGTCAACCGGTGGTTTTATGGACTTGATCCAAGATATCGAAAACTTGATGTTGGATATTACCGGAAAATGGCAAAGAGGAGAAGAATTGCCTGAAGATAGCATTCTGCAAAACTTTGTCAAATACCACAAAATGGTGGCAGATTTTGATGCACGGGAAGCAGCTGGTGTGGCTCCAGCTATGCCCTTGATCAACGAAATCAAGGCCTTATCTTCCTTTGAAGACTATACCAGCAAGTTGGGCACCTATGAGCTAGCTGGCAAACCAAATCTCTTGCCATTTAGCGTGTCACCAGACTTTATGAATGCCCAAATGAATGTCTTGTGGGGAGAAGCACTCGGTTTGATTTTGCCTGATACAACCTACTATGAAGAAGACAATGAAAAAGGACCAGAGTTATTAGCTGTTTGGCGTCAAATGGTTGAAAAACTCTTGGCAAAATTCGATTTCTCAGAGGAAGAAATCAAAGATATCCTAGATAAGGTCATTGCGGCTGATGCAGAATTGGCCAAATATGTCTTGTCAAACGAAGAAAAATCAGAGTACAACAAACTCTACCATCCTTATGAATGGGCAGATTTCAAGGCCTTGGTTCCAGAATTGCCACTCGATACTTTCTTTACAGAAGTGATCGGACAAACGCCAGATACTATCATCGTGCCAGAAGAGCGTTTCTGGAAGGAATTCGCACCAACATTCTACTCAGCAGCCAACTGGGAAACCCTTCATGCTAAATTGAAACTCGGCGCAGCTCTTTCTTGGACTTCCTTCTTGACCGAAGAAATCCGTGTCCTGTCTGGTGAATATGGACGGACCATCACAGGGACACCAGAAGCACGTCCGAAAGAAAAGGCAGCTTTGGCTTTGGCAGAAGGACCTTATAGCCAAGCGCTTGGGCTCTGGTATGCGGGCGAAAAGTTCTCACCAGAAGCAAAAGCAGATGTAGAGCACAAAGTAGCGACCATGATTGAGGTCTACAAGGATCGTCTTGAAAAAGCAGACTGGCTCGCTCCTGAAACCCGCGAAAAAGCCATTGTCAAACTCAATGTCATCACACCGCATATCGGCTACCCTGAAAAATTACCAGAAACATACGCCAAAAAGATCATCGACGAGAGCAAAAACTTGGTAGAAAATGCCCAAAAATTGGCTCAAATTTCCATTGCCCATACTTGGAGCAAGTGGAACCAACCAGTCGATCGGAGCGAATGGCACATGCCAGCTAATATGGTCAATGCCTACTATGATCCGCAACAAAACCAAATCGTCTTCCCAGCAGCGATTTTGCAAGCACCTTTCTATGACCTTCACCAATCATCATCAGCCAACTACGGTGGAATCGGTGCGGTCATTGCCCATGAAATCTCCCACGCCTTTGACACCAATGGAGCATCCTTTGACGAGAACGGTAGCTTGAAAGACTGGTGGAAACCAGAAGATTACGAAGCCTTTACCGCTCGGACTCAAAAGGTCATCGATCAGTTTGAAGGCCAAGATTCATACGGTGCTAAGATCAACGGGAAATTGACTGTTTCTGAAAACGTAGCAGACCTCGGCGGTATCGCTGCAGCTCTTGAAGCAGCGAAAAAAGAGGAAGATTTCTCAGCAGAAGAATTCTTCACTAACTTTGCTCGCATCTGGCGCATGAAAGCTCGGACAGAGTACATGCAACTCCTCGCAAGTGTCGATGTCCACGCACCAGGAAAACTCCGTACCAATGTCCAATTACCAAACTTTGACGAATTCTTTGAAACCTTTGATGTCAAAGAAGGCGACGGCATGTGGCGTGCACCAGAGGATCGTGTGATTATTTGGTAGTCTAAGATACTAAGCCCGTAAAAAAAGCGAGAAGAAAATAGGAGATTGACTATGTGGGCCATGCCCACCAGTCAATCTCTCTTTTTCTCGACGCTTTTAGGGCGAGTTCAATTTAGCGATACTAGTTTTGTTGATCAAAGGAAGTAGTCTCGACTTCAGTTAAGCGATTGATTTTCTTGATTGCTCGTGAAAAAAATAAAAATCCCCAAAGTTAAGTTTCAACCTACTGAAACTAGCTTTGGGGATTTTTGATAATAAGATTCATCAAATAAAAATGAAGCGTTTCCAATGACTGCGTGAACAGATAAATTTAATTGATTGGAGCCTTGTATAATTCTTTGAATTTCATAGAAATAAATGCTACTATGAGTGTGAACTAAATAAATTTTAAAGGAGCAGACTATGAGAAATTTTGCAAGTCCGTCACGTTACATTCAAGGTGAGAATGCCTTATTTGAAAATGCGCAATCTATTTCAGAATTAGGGACTCACCCTGTTTTGCTATGTGATTCAGTGGTCTATGATATTGTAGGGAAGCGTTTTGAAGAATACCTTGGTCAAAATGGGCTCACGGTCTTGCCAGTCTTCTTCAATGGTGAAGCTTCTGACAACGAAATCAATCGTGTGGTTAGTCTGGCAGAAGAAAATGGCTGTGATTTGGTCATTGGACTTGGTGGAGGAAAGACCATCGATAGTGCTAAAGCTATTGCTGATCTTCTAAAATCACCAGTTGTCATTGCTCCTACCATCGCTTCTACAGATGCTCCCGTTTCAGCCTTGTCAGTTATCTATACGGATGAGGGTGCCTTTGAGCGCTATATCTTCTACTCTAAAAACCCAGAATTGGTCTTGGTGGATAGCAAAGTGATCTCTCAAGCACCAAAACGCTTGCTCGCTTCTGGTATCGCAGATGGCCTAGCAACTTGGGTAGAAGCGCGTGCAGTGATGCAAGCGAATGGAAAAACCATGTTGGGTCAACGACAAACCTTAGCGGGTGTCGCCATTGCACAACGTTGTGAAGAAACCTTATTTGCTGATGGTCTCCAAGCCATGGCTGCTTGTGAAGCCAAAGTCGTAACCCCTGCTCTTGAAAACATCATTGAAGCCAATACCCTTCTCAGTGGTATTGGATTTGAAAGTGGGGGATTAGCTGCTGCCCATGCCATCCATAATGGCTTTACGGCCCTCACCGGAGACATTCACCATTTGACTCACGGTGAAAAAGTAGCCTATGGAACCTTGGTTCAATTGTTCTTGGAAAACCGACCAAAAGAAGAATTGAACAAATACATTCGTTTCTATCAACAAATTGGCATGCCAACGACTCTGAAAGAAATGCATCTTGAAACTGCAAGCTACGAAGATCTTCTCAAGGTTGGCCAACAAGCCACCATCGAAGGAGAAACCATTCACCAAATGCCATTCAAGGTACAAGCATCTGATATTGCTCAAGCCATTGTAGCAGTAGATGCTTATGTCAAGTCCTTAGGCTAACTATAGAACGGAACTCCTTTCTAAAGCAAGAACTCCCATTACCATAAGGTATGGGAGTTCTTGCTTTACTTTCTTCTTTTTGGATCGGTTTGTTTAAAGATCAGGTATAAGATTCCGGCTGGCAAGAAGCAGAAGAGCCACATGGCATCTAGTCCCTTCTGTTTACTGCTAGAGTTTGTTGCTTTAGAATCGCTCACGGCTATTCCTGCCTTAATACTTGGAGATACCTGTTGCAAGCTGTTTTGGACGACCAGGCGGTTGTTTTCCAGTTTAATTGCTGGATTCGTACCTTTTTTAACGGTTGCATAGAAGTCTTGCTTCAATTGAATGGTCTTCCCGTCGATCGTGTGTTGGCCTGCAGAGAGAACTTTTTTGTATTGGTAATCCGCAAACATTTTCTCAGCCAAGGTATTTCCGATCTGATTGCGGTAGCTTTCGGCGATCTCGACATCGTAGTTTCCAACCCCCAAAATGACTTCGATAATCCGTTGTTTACCCCGCTTGGTTGTCGCAGTGTAGTTGTAGTCAGCAGTCGGGCTGGATCCGGTCTTGAGTCCATCTGTTCCTTTGAGGGCGAACTTTCCACCTTCGAGGGAAGTGTTGTAATTATCGTAGCTTTGCTCGTAAGGGGTTCCTTCCATGATAGTGGTGTGAGCTTGCTTGGTGTATTCCAACATTTCTGGCAGGTCGTTTACGATGTGATAAGCCAGAATAGACATGTCTCGCGCTGTGATTTCGTTATTGGCATTGACATCGTAGCGTTGCGGATTGTAGTAGCCTTGAAGCACCGAAATCATTGCCCCATTTGGATTGCCCCATTTGGTATGGCTCATCCCCATTTCTTGCGCGTACTGATTCATTAAGTCCAAAAACTTATCGGGATCATTGTCCGTAACAGCGTTTGCGAGCATGATCACAGCTGCGCTGGAAGAGGGAACAAAGAGCATCTTGATCAATTCAGATACCTTATAGTCCACACCAGCTACAATAGGTGAGTTACTTAACAAATTGTTTTCCGAAATAGCTTGATCAGCCTCTGTTGCTGTGACCACGGTATCGTATTTGATCTTACCTTCTTTGAGAGCCCGAAAGACCACATAGGCACTCATGAGCTTGGCCATGCTGCCTGAGTCTCGGACCGTGTCGATATTGTCTCCGTATAGGATGGCTCCAGTATTAGCATCGATGACGATGTCGGCCTTAGGCTTGTAAAAATCATCCAATACCAGTCCAGCATCGGCTGCGATTTTCATGACATCTTCTTGCTGATAGATATCGTCCGCAAAAGCAGTAGAGATAGGGCCTAATGTCAAGACTCCTACAAGGAGGGACAAGAGGCTGTATTTTAGTCGTTTGTGTAAATGTCTCCCGTTATTCATAAATTCCATTATATCATACAGGTTAGGGATTAAAACGGAAAAAATTCTAGAAAAAGAAAAAAGAGAATAATTTCGCAGTAAAAGCGTTTACATTTCCCTGGAAAGTGCTATAATTTAAATTGAATATAACATTTTTATAATGAGGTGAATTATATGAACAAAGGAAAGGTACTCTTAGCTACCAGCGCTCTGCTTTTATCAGCTGGTGTCCTCGTAGCTTGCTCAGGTGGAAAATCTGGAAGTTCCGGCGGACAGACGTATAGCTATGTCTATACCCAGGATCCAGATACGCTCGACTATTCGATTTCCAATAAAAAATCGACTTCCGAGTTTACAGGAAATGCGGTAGATGGATTATTGGAAGTAGACAAGTATGGGAACTTAATCCCATCACTTGCTAAAGACTGGACTGTTTCCAAAGATGGCTTGACCTATACTTATAAACTCCGCAAAGGGGTCAAATGGATGACTTCTGAAGGGGAAGAATATGGAGGAGAGGTTAAGGCCCAAGACTTTGTGACAGGTCTCAAGCACGCGGCAGATAAGAAATCACAAGCGATTTACTTGGTCCAAAAATCTGTCAAAGGCTTGGATGACTATGTTTCAGGGAAAACATCTGATTTCTCAACCGTTGGTGTGAAAGCGATTGACGATTATACGGTCCAATATACCTTGAGCCAACCAGAAAGCTTCTGGAATTCCAAGACTACGATGGGGATCCTGATGCCGGTCAATGAAGAATTCCTGAAATCTAAAGGAGATGGCTATGGTCAAGGAACTACTCCGTCTAGTATCCTTTACTGCGGTCCTTATTTGATCAAATCCATCACTTCTAAATCCTCAGCGACATTGGAAAAGAACCCAACTTACTGGGATGCAGATAATGTCAAGATCAGTAAAGTCAAACTGACCTATTATGATGGACAAGACTCAGAATCCTTGATTCGTGGATTTGACAAAGGCGACTATACGGTTGCCCGTGTCTTCCCAAGTGGCTCTAACTATAAGAGTGTAGAGAAGAAGCACAAAGATGATATCGTCTTTAGCGACCAAGGTTCATCTACCTACAATCTTTCCTTCAACATCGACCGTCAGTCTTATGAAATTACAGCCAAGACCACGGATGCTCAAAAGACTTCTACTAAGAAAGCAATCTTAAATAAGGACTTCCGTCAAGCCATTATGTTTGCCTTCAACCGAAAGGCATACGTAGCGCAAGCAAACGGAGAAGCTGCTGCCAATAAGGTGATCCGTAATACCTTTACGCCACCAAACTTTGTCCAAATCAATGGCCAACAATTTGGGGATGCAGTAGAAAAAGACTTAGAAGCTTATGGGGATGAATGGAAAGGTGTCTCTGTCGCAGATGGAAAAGACACCCTCTACAATCCAAGCAAGGCCAAAGAAGAGTTTGCCAAAGCTAAGGCAGACTTGCAGGCTCAAGGAGTTGAATTCCCAATTCATTTAGACCTTCCAACTTCTTCGACTTATACGGAAGGAATCAAACAAGCCCAATCCTTCAAACAGTCGATCGAGTCAACTTTAGGAGCAGAAAATATTGTTATTGATCTGAAAATGATCTCAGATGATGACCTGCAACGGGTTACCTACTTTGCTGAAAATGCTTCCCAACAAGACTGGGATCTAAACAATAACTTGGGCTGGGGACCAGACTATACGGACCCATCTTCTTACATCGACATCACCAGTGGTAAATCTGGCGAAAATGCCAATGCCTACTTTGGATTCGATGCTGGTACGGATAATGCGGCCGCAAAAGCAGCTGGTTTTGATGAATACGATCAATTAATTGAGGATGCTCAAAAAGAAACCACAGATGTCAACAAGCGTTATGAAAAATATGCTGCCGCTCAAGCTTGGTTGACCGATAGTGCCCTCTTGATTCCGATCCATTCAGATGGGGCTTCTCCAGGCGTCCGTGAGACTGTACCATACTCTGCAGCCTTTGCTTGGACAGGCCACAAGGGTCAATCTTTCAACTATAAATATTTAGAAGTTCAAGACAAGGTTGTAGCGGCGAAAGACTACGACAAAGCGCGTGAACAATGGAAGAAAGAAAAAGAAAAATCCAATAAAAAAGCGCAAGAAGAACTTGAAAAGCATGTGAAATAGACTTTTCTTAGAGAAAACAGGATGGACAGGTCCCGTATGGGACCTGTCTTTTTCTTTGTCTGAACCTTTAAAAATCGCCTAAAAATGGTATAATAGGAGCATCACGAAAATTGGAGAGACGCTATGAGTTTTTACGATCATAAAGAAATCGAGCCTAAGTGGCAAAAATACTGGGCTGACCATCATACTTTTAAGACAGGAACAGATGCTTCAAAACCTAAGTTTTATGCATTGGACATGTTCCCTTACCCATCTGGAGCGGGTCTACACGTAGGACACCCAGAAGGCTACACGGCGACAGATATCCTTAGCCGTTTCAAACGTGCGCAAGGCTACAACGTCCTTCACCCAATGGGCTGGGATGCTTTTGGTTTGCCTGCAGAGCAATATGCGATGGATACAGGGAATGACCCAGCGGAATTCACGGCGGAAAACATTGCCAACTTCAAACGTCAAATTAATGCCCTTGGATTCTCTTACGACTGGGACCGTGAAGTCAATACTACAGACCCAAACTACTATAAATGGACACAATGGATCTTCACTAAGCTTTACGAAAAAGGTTTGGCCTATGAAGCTGAAGTGCCAGTAAACTGGGTTGAAGAATTGGGAACAGCCATCGCCAACGAAGAAGTCCTTCCAGATGGAACTTCTGAGCGTGGAGGCTATCCAGTTGTTCGCAAACCGATGCGCCAATGGATGCTTAAAATTACTGCCTATGCAGAGCGTTTGCTGACTGACTTGGATGATCTTGATTGGCCAGAGTCTATCAAGGACATGCAACGCAACTGGATTGGAAAATCAACTGGTGCCAATGTCACTTTCAAGGTGAAAGGTACTGACAAGGAATTCACCGTCTTTACCACTCGCCCTGACACCCTTTTTGGTGCGACTTTCACTGTTTTGGCTCCTGAGCATGACTTGGTAGATGCTATCACAAGTCCTGAACAAGCTGAGGCTGTGGCTGATTACAAACACCAAGCTAGCCTTAAATCAGACTTGGCTCGTACTGACCTTGCTAAGGAAAAAACAGGGGTTTGGACGGGTGCTTATGCCATCAACCCTGTCAATGGGAAAGAAATTCCAATCTGGATTGCGGACTACGTTCTTGCTAGCTACGGTACAGGTGCCGTTATGGCCGTACCAGCCCACGACCAACGTGACTGGGAATTTGCTAACCAGTTTGGCCTTCCAATCGTAGAAGTGTTGGAAGGTGGAAATGTAGCAGAAGCTGCTTACACAGAAGATGGCCTTCACGTCAACTCAGACTTCTTGAACGGACTCAACAAAGAAGAAGCAATTGCTAAAATCGTGGCTTGGTTGGAAGAAAAAGGCTGCGGTCAAGAAAAGGTTACCTACCGTCTCCGCGACTGGCTCTTTAGCCGTCAACGTTACTGGGGTGAACCAATCCCAATCATTCATTGGGAAGATGGAACTTCAACAGCTGTTCCAGAAAATGAACTCCCACTTGTCTTGCCAGTCACCAAGGACATCCGCCCTTCAGGTACTGGTGAAAGCCCACTAGCTAACTTGACAGACTGGCTGGAAGTGACTCGTGAAGATGGCGTCAAAGGTCGTCGCGAGACCAATACCATGCCGCAATGGGCCGGTTCAAGCTGGTACTACCTCCGTTATATCGATCCACATAACATTGAGAAATTGGCCGATGAGGACCTCCTCAAACAATGGCTGCCAGTCGATATCTATGTAGGTGGTGCAGAACACGCTGTTCTTCACTTGCTTTACGCTCGTTTCTGGCACAAATTCCTCTATGACCTTGGTGTTGTACCGACTAAAGAGCCATTCCAAAAACTCTTTAACCAAGGAATGATCTTGGGAACTAGCTACCGTGACCACCGTGGTGCTCTTGTAGCGACTGACAAGGTTGAAAAACGTGACGGTTCCTTCTTCCACATGGAAACAGGAGAGGAATTGGAGCAAGCACCAGCTAAGATGTCGAAATCCCTCAAGAACGTGGTCAACCCAGACGATGTGGTGGAACAATACGGTGCCGATACCCTTCGTGTCTATGAAATGTTCATGGGGCCACTCGATGCTTCTATCGCTTGGTCTGAAGAAGGTCTAGAAGGAAGCCGTAAATTCCTTGACCGTGTTTACCGTTTGATCACAAGTAAAGAAATCGTTGCAGAAAACAATGGCGCTCTTGACAAGGTTTACAACGAAACCGTTAAAGCTGTCACTGAGCAAATCGAGTCGATGAAATTCAATACAGCCATTGCTCAACTCATGGTCTTTGTCAATGCGGCAAACAAGGAAGACAAACTCTATGTGGATTACGCCAAAGGCTTCATCCAATTGATCGCCCCATTTGCCCCTCACTTGGCAGAAGAACTCTGGCAAACAGTCGCAGCAACAGGCGATTCAATCTCTTACGTAGCTTGGCCAACATGGGACGAAAGCAAATTGGTTGAAGACGAAATCGAAATCGTTGTTCAAATTAAAGGAAAAGTCCGTGCGAAATTGATGGTCGCAAAAGACCTTTCTCGCGAAGAATTGCAAGAAGTTGCTCTGGCTGACGAAAAAGTCAAGGCAGAGATTGACGGCAAAGAAATCGTGAAAGTAATTGCGGTACCAAATAAATTGGTTAATATTGTTGTAAAATAACCAATTTATTTGCTGATTTCCAACCTCAAACAGTTTCCCAAACTGTTTGAGCCAACCAAACTTGTAAATATTATTATGAAATAAAATTAAAAGTCCTTCAGCGCTAAGTTCTGGAGGATTTTTGTATTGCTATATGCTATAATAGTTCCAACTAAGATAAAAACACAGTTCTGGTTGGTAGTCCAGACGTAGGCAAGCCTATCAGTAACCTTCCTCCTTGGTTGTCCATTCTTAGGGATAGATTTAAGGAGGTGCTGTCGTGGAAACAATTTCAATTGGATTGACAGTTTATTTTGAAGATGGATTTTGGCATGGTTTGTTCGAACAAGTGTATCGAGAAACTTATCAAGTTTGTCGTGTGACATTTGGTCAGGAGCCAAAAGATGATGAAATTTTAGAGATCTTACAGACTCAGTTTACTCAATTATCTTTTAGTCCAGAAGCTATAGTTAAGCAACATGTAAAAATCAAGAATCCTAAACGATTACAGCGAATGGTGAAGAAACAAGTAAATCAGAAAGTTTCTTCCAAGTCGAAAGAACTATTGCAGTTGCAGTATGAGGAAAGGAAAAAGATTTCAAAACATCAATCTAGTGTCCAAAAGCAATTGCTCAAACAAGAGAAATTTGAACGCAAACAGCAAAAACGAAGGGAGAAGCGTAAAGGACATTAACCCTTATCTCTTTCATCAAAAAAGCTTCGGTAGGAAGAACCCTACCGAGGCTTTTTTAACATGTTGAAAACGATTGTTGAATATCTGGATGATTTTCCCAATCAGCTCGATTGTAGCTTCCTGTAATGGTGTGCTCTTCAGAAAAGAGCAGAACCCGTTCCACAATCGGAGCGATTTGCTCGAAATGGTGGGAGGAAATAACAATCGTTTTTCCTGCTGTTTTGAGTTCTTGGAACAAGGCGACAATCAGCTTCTGGTATTTGGGGGAGAGACCGTTAAAGGGCTCGTCAAATAGCAAGAGACTAGGATTCATGGTGAGGACACTGGCAATGGCGACTAGCTTCTTTTCGCCACCAGAAAGATGGTAGGGAATACGATCTCTCAGGTGCTCAATCTCTAGAAGACCGAGCGTATCCTTAACGCGTTGTTCGACTTCGGTCTCGGCTAAGCCTAATTGGCGTGGCCCAAAAGCAAGCTCATCATAGACGCTTGTATTGAACAATTGGGTATCGCTGTTTTGAAAAATGAGTCCAACCTGCTGGAAGAGTTGCCCAGCACGATGGGGATCTTTCAAGAAGTCTTGGTCAATGGTCCAGTTCTTGAAGTGGTACTGACCAGAAGAGAGGGGCAGGAGTCCAACCAGAATTTTAAAGAGGGTAGATTTTCCCGCTCCGTTTGGACCCATCAGGCCAACGGTTTCCCCCTTTTGGATTTGGAGTTGAATATCATGGATTCCAGTCTCCTCTGTGTAGTGGTAATTCCCATCTTGAATGCGAATCATATGCTTTCCTTTCTAGCCAAGTAAGGTCGTGAAGGTCGTTAGAAGAACCAATTCCAATAGGAAAAAGATGTCTTCCTTCTTCCAGTGGAAGGCTTCTTTGCGCTTTGTGTCCATGCCATATCCTCTCAGCAACATGGCCTCGTAGACCTCTTTGGTATGGTTCTTCGTTGATAGATACAAGAGACCCAGAAGAGAGCCAAAGAGATGGAGGTTTACTTTTTGACCAACTGTCCGGAGTTGGACGCACTCAATTTGTTGGTGAAGGTGTTTTCCCAAAATATAACTATATTTCAGCGTAATATCAATGGTTTGGACAAAGGTCTTGGGGACATGTAGCTGCCTTAGGGCCTCAACCAGTTGGATGCTTGTGGTAGTGGCTAAAAAGAGAGAAATATTAAGGACAATGATCCCCGCACGCAACAAAAAGAGCCCACCATTTTGAAATCCTTGAAATAAGATACTCGGTAAAATTACAATGATCGAGAAGAGAAGGACCTTGAGTAGGACCTTAAAGAGGTGGAGTAGGACCTCACCAGGAAGCATCGCAATGTGAAGTAGTAAGAGGATACCGAGGATCCAGAGCTGGATCGTATGGTGGGCTGTTGTAATGAGAATGGCTAGGGTTAAAAAGTAAACAAGCCGCATCCAAGAGGAAGTTTTGGCCTTGAAAGCGGGCGTCGTTTGTCTCATTTTGCCAAGAAAATGGCGCAATGTGTGAAGGTTCATTTGTAAATAGTGATGGCTTTTGGATGCTTCTAGAGTCGCTTGCTCTTGATGAAGCCAGTCAGGGAGTTTACGCATGAGAAGTTTTTTCTCCGTTCATTGATCGAATGATTTTACTGATGATATAGAAAATGAGAACAGCTGTAATGGCTGATAGAATATAGCCAATCGCAATTTTTGTCCCAGGAATGGTGTAATCACTGAACAAGGCTTCAAAAGAGAATCCATTTTTGATCCCTGTTGGGACTTTGCCATGAAGCAGGCTACCCAATTCTTCAGTAGACCATTCCCCAAAAGCTGTTCCTTCTGCTAGGAGACCGAGAGGGCTCAAAACGATCAGCCCCAAGAGGACCCAGCGGATTTTTTTGACAAATGAAGTCGTATTTTTTGTACTTGGTGTATACAATTCAGATGGGGCCACTTGTTTGACAAAGCGGTAAATCACATAGGTGAAGAAGGCTTCGACCCAGCCAGCGACAAGGAGATGAGCTCCCAACATGGCAGGAACCGTGATACTCAATCCATAAGGGTTATAGAGTGGCTGACCAGCTTCTGAAGCGATAAGGGGTTGCAAGCCCAGTTCAACACCAGCTAAGAAGGCAGCGGCATTGATCGAAAGGAAAGAGCCGACAATGACACCAAGCGTTTCCTGATGGTGCTTGCGGAACAAGCTATAAATAGCATAGCCAACAAAAGGCATCACAATGGCCATGTTGAAAATGTTGACCCCAAGAGCGAGAATCCCTCCGTCACCAAATAAGAAGGCCTGTAGGAGTAAGGCGACTGTCAGCGCTAGAGAGGCCGCATAGGGACCTATGAGAATGGCAAGAAGGGTCCCTCCGACAGCGTGAGCGGTCGTTCCACCAGGAACAGGAACATTAAACATCATCAATAAGAAGGACAAAGAAGCAGCAATCCCAAGCATCGGAGCTAGCTCTTTATTTTCGTTTAATTGGACCTTGACTTTTTTGATGGACAAGACAATAACAGGCGCAGCAGCAACCGCTAAAACTGCACAACTTGCAGGACTAAGGTAATTATCTGGTATATGCATAACAAATTCTCCATTAGTATGATTTAATTTCGTTAACAGATTACCACATTATAAAATCAGGTGTCGTTGCAAAACGAGTCCAACATTTGTTACACTTGCTAGAAAGAGGGAGAAAAAACTAGTTTGAAGGGCTAGAAAGGCTTTTTAAGGTGAATTTAGATAAAATTATTGGTTCTATATCGAAATAGTTGACAGATGTAACAAACAGTGATACAATGGCTGTGATATTTCGATATAGAAATAAAAAGGAGACAAAATGGACAAGATGCAAGGGGGCTACCAAGCTTTACAGATACGCTTGTTAAATGGGCGTATCTTTCAAAAACTGCTGAGTAAGGAACCAGATGCCCTATACCGAAATGAACAAGGGAAAATTTTAACGATTTTGTGGAAGCAAGAGTTGGAGTGCGCTACTGCGACCGATATCGCTCTTGCGACGGGTCTAGCCAACAATACATTGACCAGCATGGTTAAGAAATTGGAAGAACAAGGCTTGGTTACGATTCAACCTTGTACGCAGGATAAAAGGAAAAAATATATTTCTTTGACAGACCTCGGTTGGGCACAAAAGGAAATTGGGGATCGTGTTAGTAAGGAACTGGGTGAGATTTTCTATCAAGGATTTTCGGATCAAGAAATCCGAGAATTTGAGGAGTATCAAGAGCGGATTATCACAAATCTAAAAGCTAAAGAGAATGACATCTAGGGAAAGGAAGTAACAGTTATGATTGGTATTACAGGGGTAACAGGGAAATTAGGTTCTTATGTGGCGAATCTTGTCGATAGGAAAGGAATCGCTTCCGTCCATCTAGCACGAAGCCCAGAGCGTGCAAAGATCTATGCGTCAGCGGAAATTCGTAAAATAGTGTATGCCAATACACCAGAGGTGGTTGAAGCCTTAAAGGGGATCGATATCTTGTTGATGGTTTCTGCTCGGGAAAATCCAGAGCGTGTCAAGGAACACCAGGACTTTTTAGATGCTGCAAAGCTAGCAGGGGTAGAGCATATCGTCTATACCTCCTTTTATGGGGCAGATGAGAAGGCAACTTTCACCTTGTCTCGAGATCATGCCCAGACGGAAGCCTATATCAAGGAGTTAGGCTTCACCTACACTTTTTTGAGAGATAATTTTTACTTGGACTTCCTGATTGATATGGCGCTTGAAAATGGAGAGATTCGTGGTCCGGCAGGCAGTGGTCTTGTGTCAGCTGTTGCCCGTAAGGACACATCTAGGGTTGCAGCAGAGATTCTTTTAAATCCTAAGGAGTGGGAAAATCAAACCTTGCATCTGACAGGACCAGAGGATCTTTCCATGGAAGAAATCGTAGCGCTTCTCTCAAAAGAGACTGGTGACGCCATCGCGTATGTGGATGAAACAGTAGAAGAAGCTTATGAGTCACGGAAAAAATGGCCAGCACAAACTTGGGAGTACGATGCCTGGGTCAGCACTTATACAGCGATTAAAGCTGGGGAACAAGCTGGGGTTTCAACAGATATCGAAAAAGTCCTAGGGCATCCGGCAAGTAGCCTATTGGATACTCTTAGAGACAGAAAACTTATTGAGGAAGAATATGATTGAATATAAACATGTAGCCTTGCGCTACACGGATAAGGACATTTTAAAAGATGTCAATCTCCGTATTGAAGATGGTGAATTTATGGTCCTCGTAGGTCCTTCAGGATCTGGAAAGACCACCATGATCAAGATGATTAACCGTCTCTTGGAGCCGACAGATGGCAATATTTATATGGACGGGAAACGCATCAAGGACTATGATGAACGAGAGTTACGTCTGTCTACTGGTTATGTGCTTCAAGCCATTGCTATCTTTCCTAATTTGACAGTTGCGGAAAATATCGCTCTCATTCCTGAGATGAAGGGCTGGGGCAAGGAGCGAGTGGCTTCCAAAACAGTCGAATTTTTAGAAAAAGTAGGCCTTCCAGCTTCTGATTACGCCGATCGCAAACCCCATGAGCTGTCTGGTGGGGAGCAACAACGGATTGGCATTGTGCGGGCCATCATCGGGGAGCCAAAGATTCTATTGATGGACGAGCCCTTTTCAGCCTTGGATGCCATTTCCCGCAAACAGTTGCAGGCTCTTACCAAAGACTTGCACAAGGAGTTCGGCATGACCACTATCTTTGTTACACACGATACCGATGAAGCCTTGAAATTAGGCGATCGGATTGCGGTGTTACAAGAAGGAGAGATTGTGCAGGTGGCGGATCCTGAGACCATTCTAGCCCAACCAGCCAACGACTTTGTTGCGGATTTATTTGGAGGTGCTCACCATGTCTAAACTATTTGCAACCTTTCAAGAACGCTTTGGAGACTGGCTCACTGCACTAGGGCAACATTTGCAACTGTCATTACTGACCCTGCTCCTTGCTATTTTTCTAGCTGTTCCATTAGCTATTTATTTAAGTACACGCAAGAGAGCCAGCAACTGGGTTTTACAGGTAGCTGGGATCTTCCAGACCATTCCTTCCATGGCCCTTTTGGGGCTCTTCATTCCCATCATGGGAATTGGAACACTTCCGGCCTTGACAGCTCTCGTCATCTATGCCATTTTCCCCATCCTTCAAAATACTATCACCGGTTTGCAGGGGATTGACCCAAGTCTAGAAGAAGCAGGGGTCGCCTTTGGGATGACTAAGTGGGAGCGCTTGAAGAAGTTTGAGATTCCCTTGGCCATGCCCGTCATCATGTCTGGGATTCGGACAGCAGCTGTGATGATTATCGGGACGGCTACTCTAGCTGCTTTGATTGGAGCTGGGGGACTCGGTTCCTTTATCCTTCTGGGGATTGACCGCAATAATGCCAGTCTGATTTTGATCGGTGCCCTGTCTTCTGCCTTCTTAGCCATCGCCTTTAACCTTCTTCTCAAATGGATGGAAAAGGCTAAATTGCGGACCATCTTTGCGGCTTTTGCGGTCATGATCCTGGGATTGGGAGCTAGCTATACACCAAGTCTTCTTCCCAAACCGGAAAAAGAAAACCTGGTCATCGCTGGGAAGTTGGGTCCTGAACCGGAAATTCTAGCCAATATGTACAAGATTTTGATCGAAGAAAACACAGACATGACAGTGACTGTTAAACCAAATTTTGGAAAAACCACCTTCCTCTTTGAAGCTCTGAAAAAAGGGGATATTGCTATCTATCCAGAGTTTACAGGGACCGTGACCGAAAGTCTCCTCAAGCCGGCGCCGCAAGTCGGCCATGATCCAGAAGCAGTCTATCGAGCGGCTCGAGATGGGATCAAGAAACAAGACGACCTGGCCTTGCTCAAACCCATGGCTTATCAGAATACCTATGCTGTCGCGGTGCCTAAGAAAATTGCCCAAGAGTATGGCCTCAAGACCATTTCAGATTTGAAAAAGGTGGAAGGACAACTCAAGGCAGGATTTACCTTGGAGTTTAATGACCGAGAGGACGGGAACAAGGGCTTGCAGAAGGTTTACGGACTCCATCTACAAGTCTCCACCATGGAGCCAGCCCTTCGCTACCAGGCGATCCAGTCCGGTGACATCCAGATCACAGATGCTTACTCAACGGATGCCGAGCTGGCTCGCTATGACCTGGTGGTCCTTGAAGATGATAAGCAACTCTTCCCACCTTATCAAGGGGCGCCCCTCATGAAAGAAGCTCTTCTTAAGAAACATCCAGAATTGGAAGGCATTCTAAACAAGTTAGCTGGTAAAATCACAGCAGAGCAAATGAGCCAGATGAACTACCAAGTCGGAGTAGAAGGCAAGTCAGCTAATCAAGTGGCACGTGACTTTTTGGTAAAAGAAGGGGTTATTAAAAATTAACAAATAATTCTCAAGTCTTCGCACTTGAGGATTTTTTGATAGAAAGCAATTTTAACCCTTTTCAGCAAGCTTTTGTTATAGAGGGGGAGACCTTCTCTTAAAAAACTCTCCATTGAGTCTAGCTTAAAATTGTGTTACAATAAGCCTTGAAAACGAATGAAAGTATATGGAAACAAGTATGAAAAAAAGACCAGTGATTGGAATTACAGGAAATGAAAGACCCTTCCCAGATGATCCAGACGCGAACATGAGTTATGCGGCGACTGGTTTTGTCGAAGCGGTCAAAGAGGCGGGAGGAATTCCCTTGATCTTGCCAATTGGAGATGCGGACATGGCCAAACACTATATGTCGATGATTGATAAGCTCATCATTACTGGTGGTCAAAATGTCTTGCCCAAGTTTTATGGAGAAGAAATCACCATTGATAGCGACGACTACCTCTTAAAACGTGATCTTTTTGAGTTGGCCTTGATTGAGGAAGCGCGAGCGGCTAAAAAAGCTATCTTTACAGTCTGTCGTGGGACCCAACTCTACAATGTTGCATTGGGTGGAACTTTGCATCAAGATATTGAGGATCATTGGCAGGACAATCCAGGTCAGTACACCAGCCAAGAGCTGGTGACTAAGGATCAGACGGTTTTACAAGAGATCTATGGTAAGACCAGTCGCATCAATTCCTTTCACCATCAAAGTATCAAAGACTTGGCAGATGGCTTAGAAGTAATTGCGCGGGATCCCAAAGACGACGTCATAGAGGCGGTTCAATCCACAGATGAGAGTCGTTTTCTCGGCGTTCAGTGGCATCCGGAACTGCGTTTTGACAAGAGTCCTGCAGACCACAAACTCTTTGAATATGTTGTGAATGACTTATAATGAGGACCAGCTCTCTTAGGAATTTTTCTAAGGGAGCTTTTTCTTTAATCTGCGTAAGAAAGACTGTAAATTGTGCCTAGGTTTTGGGGGAGGATTCGCTACAATAGAGCTAGTAGAATGAGGAGGATTAGAACATGTTTCAATTTCCAAAGGATTTTTTATGGGGGAGTTCGACCTCGGGTCCACAGACAGAAGGGCGTATAGATCAGGATGGAAAAGGTGACAATCTCTGGGATTACTGGTATAGGATCGAACCCAATCGCTTTTATCAAGGGCAGGGACCAGAGAAAACATCCACTTTTTATGAACACTGGGAAGAGGACCTGGATCTCTTGTTAGAAACCGGTCACACAGCTTTTCGGACGTCTATTCAGTGGTCCCGCATTTTCCCAGAAGGCCGAGGGGAGATCAATCAAGCGGGTGTCGATTTCTACCGTCGTGTCTTTGAAAAGATTAAGGAAAAAGGGATTCACCTCTTGGTCAACCTCTATCATTTTGATTTGCCGATGGCTCTCCAAAAGCAGGGCGATGGTTGGGAAAACAAGGAAACCGCCTATGCTTATCAAGAATATGCGCGTTTTTGTTTCAAGACCTATGGGGATCTGGTCGACCAGTGGATCACTTTTAATGAACCCATTGTCCCTGTGGAGTTTGGTTATTTTTATGATGCCCATTTTCCTCATAAGGTAGATGCAGCTGCAGCTGTAAAAGTAGCCTACCACACCCAGTTAGCAAGCTCTCTAGCGGTCAAGACCTGTCACGAGGTGGATCCCAATTCCCGGATCGGGATTGTGCTCAATCTGACACCAGCCTACCCTCGGAGCCAGCATCCAGAAGATGTTAAAGCCGCTCGTATCGCCGAGCTCTTCCAAGCCAAATCTTTTTTAGATCCTTCCGTTCTTGGCCATTATCCTCAAGAATTAGTGGAGATCTTGCGGGAGCGTGATCTCTTGCCAGATTATGATCCATTTGAGTTGCGCTTGATGGAGGAAAATACCGTCGACTATCTAGGTGTTAACTATTACCAACCACTCCGTGTGGCAGCTCCTCGTTATACTCCGAATCCAGCTTCTCCCCTACTCTTTGAGCAATTTTATGAACCCTATGTCATGCCAGGCCGCAAGATTAATCCCCACCGTGGTTGGGAAATCTATGAGCAAGGCCTGTATGACATTGCCCAAAATATCAAGGAAAACTATGGCAATATCGAGTGGATCCTGACAGAAAACGGGATGGGGGTCGAAGGCGAGGAAAAATTCCGCAAGGATGGAGTGATCCAAGACGACTACCGGATTGACTTTGTCAAAGACCATCTTCGTGAGCTCCACCGGGCTATTCAAGATGGTGCCAATTGTAAAGGCTATTTGATCTGGACCTTTATTGATTGCTGGTCTTGGCTCAATGGCTACAAGAACCGCTATGGTTTAGTTGAATTGGATCTTGAGAGTCAAAAACGTACCCTCAAAAAATCCGGCCATTGGTTCCGTGAGTTAAGCCAGCAGAATGGATTTGAAGAATAGAAAAACAGAGAGTGGGACAGAAATCGGTCATTCGTTAGAATTCGATTTCGTCGTCCCGCCTCCGCAAAGTTGAGTAGGGCTGTAAAAGCTGATGAAATCAGCGTAGTAGAGCCTACTCAACCACTGCATCTTGCTTGACAATCTAAAAACAATTAAGAGGCTAGGACTTTTGTCTCAGCCTCTTTTCTTAACCCTTTCTTAACTAGACCAATTTTCTTATATTTCCTAGTTGACAAACTGGAAGAAGCATTGTATACTGACTCCGCTGGTTACTTTTTTGGTAAATTAGACTAGACCAATTTCAAAGTAACTGAGAAATCGACCATGGGTCGTTTGACTAAGTAAAGGGGAAAGTATAGCAAGGCTATATCGTAAAGACTATGTGCGGAATCGTTGGTGTTGTAGGAAATACAAATGCAACTGATATTTTGATTCAAGGACTTGAAAAGCTCGAATACCGAGGCTATGACTCTGCGGGTGTTTTTCTGGCTAGTGAAGGCAAGAGCCAATTGGTAAAGGCAGTTGGTCGCATTGCAGAATTGTCAGCTAAGGCAGAAGGTGTCGAAGGAACAGCTGGGATCGGACATACCCGTTGGGCCACTCATGGAAAACCAACTGAAGACAATGCCCACCCACACCGTTCGGAGACAGGTCGTTTTGTTTTGGTACACAATGGCGTCATTGAAAACTACCTTGAAATCAAGGAAGAATACCTAGCTGGTCACCATTTCAAGGGGCAAACCGATACAGAAATTGCAGCCCACTTGATCGGAAAATTCGCTGAAGAAGAGGGCTTGTCTACGCTTGAAGCCTTCAAAAAAGCCCTCCACATCATCCGAGGAGCCTATGCTTTTGCTTTGATGGATGCGGAAGATCCAAGCACCATCTATGTAGCAAAAAATAAATCACCACTCTTGATTGGTCTTGGGGATGGTTACAATATGGTCTGCTCAGATGCCATGGCCATGATTCGTGAGACCAACCAATATATGGAAATCCATGACAAAGAGTTGGTCATCGTCAAAGCAGACAGCGTTGAAGTCCAAGACTACGATGGAAATCGTCGTGAGCGCGCTAGCTACACGGCTGAACTTGACTTATCAGATATCGGTAAGGGGACTTATCCATACTACATGCTCAAGGAAATTGACGAGCAACCAACCGTGATGCGTAAACTCATCCAAGCCTATACAGATGAATCTGGTCAAGTAGTGGTAGACCCAGCTATCATCAAGGCTGTTCAAGAGGCAGACCGCATCTATATCCTTGCAGCCGGTACCTCTTACCATGCAGGGTTTGCGTCTAAAAAAATGTTGGAAGAGTTGACGGATACCCCGGTAGAACTCGGTATCTCCTCTGAGTGGGGCTACGGCATGCCACTTCTCAGCAAAAAACCACTCTTCATCTTTATCAGTCAATCTGGTGAAACAGCGGATAGTCGCCAGGTATTGGTCAAAGCAAATGAAATGGGCATTCCAAGCTTGACAGTAACCAATGTTCCAGGATCTACTCTTTCACGTGAAGCAGACATGACTATGTTGCTCCATGCGGGTCCTGAAATTGCGGTCGCTTCCACCAAGGCTTATACGGCTCAAATCGCAGCCCTTGCCTTTCTTGCCAAAGCTGTTGGAGAAGCCAATGGCAATGAAAAGGCCAAAGCCTTTGATTTGGTGCACGAATTGTCTATCGTTGCCCAATCGATCGAATCAACCCTTTCAGAAAAAGAAGTCATCGATGAAAAAGTCCGTGGCTTGTTGGAAACAACCCGCAATGCTTTCTATATCGGACGTGGCCAAGATTACTATGTTGCCATGGAAGCCAGTCTGAAACTAAAAGAAATTTCTTATATCCAATGTGAAGGCTTCGCAGCGGGTGAGTTGAAACACGGTACCATTGCTTTGATCGAAGACGGTACACCAGTTATTGCCCTCTTGTCTGATCCAGTCCTAGCCAGCCACACACGTGGAAATATCCAAGAAGTGGCAGCACGTGGGGCTCATGTCTTAACCATTGCAGAAGAAAATGTCGCTAAAGAGACGGATGATTTAGTCTTGACAGCGGTTCACCCTTACCTCTCTCCAATCTCAATGGTGGTGCCAACCCAATTGATTGCTTACTTTGCAACCCTTCATCGTGGACTCGATGTCGACAAACCACGGAACCTTGCTAAGTCTGTAACGGTTGAATAAACTTGTCTATATAGAAAAAACGAGGCTGGGACAAAAGTCCCAGCCTCTTAATTGTTTTTGGATTGTCTAGCAAGACGCAGTGGTTGAGTGGGCTCTACTACGCTGATTTCATCAGCTTTTATAGCCCTACTCAACTGTGCGGAGGTGGGACGACGAAATCGAATTCCAACGAATTACCGATTTCTGTCCCACTCTCATTTGTTTTATTTATCAAAACCTTGCAAGGCTTTGAGGCGTTCTTCTGTTTGTCCCTTGGCATCTAGTTTTTTACCTTGGTAAACAGCAGATTCCCATGATCCGTACATTGGATTTGGGAAGATGATGAATTTTTCACCAAATTCTTTTTGCAATTCGTCCAATTTCTTGTCGCGATCAGCTTCGGATGTCTTAGAGAAGTCTGCAAAGTCCACTAGGTTGTCCCCAAAGAGCAAGACAAGATTGGTCTTTTCTTGCACAGCTTGGCGACGGCCTTCTTTTGATTTGACACCATCTTCTAAGAACATGAGGTGGTCACGTCCTTGAACCGGAATGCCTTCTTTTTCAAGATTCTTGATGGTATCATCTACTTGAGAGGTTGTACGGTCAGAAATGTAGTAGATTTGAACCCCGTTTTGATCCGCATATTGAAGGAAATCTTTAGCACCTGGCACCGCTTTTGCGGCTGCTTTTTTCACCCAAACATCCCAATCTTTAGGGTTGAAGGCTGTACCATCTTTGACGTTTTGAACTTGGTAAGGGCTGTTGTCTAAAACAGTTTCATCCAAGTCTAATACGATTGAGTATGGCTTATCAGAAGGCGTTTGGAGGATCTCTTTCAAACGGTCAGTAGCGACATTGTAGCCTTGTAAATACAAAGCCTTGGTTTCTGCTGCCTTTTGGTACCAGAGAACAGACATGGTATTTTCTTGTGAGCGCTGCTGATCATAGGTCATCGTCACCTGATTTTTAGTGCTGCTTGCTTTTGTCTCTTGCGTTTTAGTGGTGTTGCTTCCACAACTCGTCAGTAAAATGACAGAAGCAAGAGCAGAAACGATGGTAAAGGTGGTTTTTGTTGTTTTCATAAACCGTACACTCCTTAAAATTATTCTATAAAAATTATACTCCTTTCAATCTTGCCTGACAAGAAAGAGAAGAAGGTATCTAGGAATCGGTGAAAAGAACAAAGGAGGAAAAATGCTGTTATGAAAGGTTTCTTTGCTTTAACATACGCCATTTTTTCCTTTAAAAGAAGAGGTATAGTTTTTTGCTATAACCGGATCAAGAAAAGATCAAAGCGGTCCTTTTCTTCTAAAATGAAAGAATAAAGAAAGATACCCGCAAGTCCCTATTTTCAAGGACTTGCGTTTTTTTGATACCTTTCTTAATAAAGAAATTTTAAGGCCTTGATAGGGAAAATATATTAGTCAGCTACTTTTCGAGGTGATATCATGGTTACAAATTCCAGAAGGAAAGCAGTTAGCCTTTCTATTGGAGAAATATTGAGGAGGATGCACAGTATGAGTAAAAAAGAATTGGTTCTTCGTGCCATTCGAGGCGAAACAGTAGAACGAATCCCTGTAGGATTTTGGCTCCATTATGTGACCCAAGAAGAAAAAGAATTGGGTCTAGACAATCCGGCTGTAGTAGCAAAAAGTATTAAGGGCCACCAACACTATGTAGAAGAAATTTCACCTGATTTTGTCAAGATCATGAGCGATGGCTTCTTCCGCTATCCGAGTGCACTTTATTCGAGAGAGATCCAATCAATCCAAGAATTGAAGGATATTCAACCGATTGGGGAGCATCATCCTTGGATTGAAAAACAAATTGAAGTGGTCAAGGAGATTCGTTCCCATTTCCATGAAGAGATTGCTTCTTTCTACAATATCTTCTCGACCATTTCTTATTTGAAACGCTGGTTCCGTACGGATCAATCCCGTGGAGACCAAGTGATTGCAGACTTTATTAAGGAAGATCCAGAAACTTTAGCTCATGTCCTTGACGTGATTGCAGGAGATATCGCTACTTTAAGTCGCCGCTTGATCCAAGAAGCAGGTGTTGAAGGGATTTACTTTTCAACCCAGCAAGTCCAAGATGAGCGTGTGACAGAGGAAGAATACCGTAAGATCATTGAACCGAGCAATATCGCTGTCCTAGCAGCAGCCAATGAAGCTGGAGGCATCAATATCCTTCATATCTGTGGTTTTGAAGGGGCCAGCAATGAAGTGGAACTCTTCAAGGATTATCCAGCTCAAGTCATTAACTGGGCGACCCATCATGAAGGCCTTAGCCTAGCAGCAGGTCGTAAACTTTTCGGCGATCGTGCCGTCTTGGGTGGCTTTGTCAATGGCAAGAAAGGTTTGCTCTATCAAGGGGAACGAGCAGCTATTGAGCAAGAAACTCGTCGCTTGGTGGCAGAAGCCGGAAGTCGTGGTTTGATCCTTGGAGCAGACTGTACCGTGCCAGATGATTTCCAATTGGAACGCTTAGATTGGGTACGTCAAGCAGCTGTATTGTAAGAAGAAAGGAGAGGGAGATGAAAAAGATCAATGTATGGTGTATCCTGGTAACCGTTTTGTTTTTGCTTCTAGGGCTTAGTAAAGCTGCTCTAGCAAGTAGTCAGGGGAAAGCAAAAAAAGATCCAGATATGGCAAGACTGGAGAAAATTCCAGCCCATAGTCTCTCCCTCCTTCGACCGTCTGATCTAGCAGGAATTCTTCTTCTCGAAGATCAGTGATAAAAAAAGATGAAGAGCTTGATAAAAAATATATATTAGTCAAAGCATCATTGAAGTGATAAGATAACAAACAAGAAAAGATAGAACGAGGTAAGAACATGTCATCAAAAAGAGAATTAGTGTTAAAAGCTTTCAAAGGAGAAGCAGTTGACCGTGTGCCAGTTGGATTTTGGCATCATTTTACAACAGAAGAAGAATGGTTGAAAGGATTTTCTAATCCGGAAATTATTGAAAAAAACCTCAATGGCCATAAAAACTTCCTTCACAAGGTCAAACCAGACTTTGTCAAACTCATGAGTGATGGTTACTTTACTTATCCAAACCCAGCCATTCACAAAGGCCTTGAAAATATCTCTGACTTAGCAGGGATTGAACCACTCGGAACAGATCATCCATGGATCACAGAGCAGGTAGAGCTCGTTAAAAAAATCCGTGCCGGTTTTGAAGAAGACATTGTGGCTATCTACAATATCTTTGCTCCGGTGACCTACTTTAAATGGTTAGTCGGAGAAGTTTCAGGAGGAGATGACTTGATCGCAAACTTTATCGATCAAGATGCAGCAACTCTTAAAAAAGTATTGGATACGATTGGCCAAGATATTGCAAGTTTGAGCCAACGAATCATCAAAGAAGCAGGAGCAGACGGGATCTACCTCAGTGTTCAAAGTATCCAAGATGCGCGGGTTACACAAGAAGTTTATAAAAACATTATTGCACCGAGTGAACTCCATGTCTTAGAGGCAGCTAATGAAGCCGGTGGCGTAAATATTCTTCATATCTGTGGTTACGAAGGAGCTCGCAATGATATCCACCTCTTTACAGACTACCCAGCCCAAGTCATTAACTGGGCAGTCGGACCAGAAGGCATCAGCCTAGCAGAAGGACGCGAAATCTTCGGTGGACGCACGGTTCTTGGTGGTTTTGAAAATGGAAAAAATGGTCTTCTTTACACAGGAGATAAGGCTGCGATTCAAGCAGAAACCAAACGCATCATCGCAGAAACAGGAACCACAGGCTTGGTCATTGGTGCCGATTGTACCATCCCAAGTGACATTGATGAAGAACGAATCGAATGGGTTCGTGAAGCTGCAGCAGAATAAGGAAAATAGAAAGAGGGAGAACAGAGTATGAGTAAAAAAACATGGATTATCGGTGGGGTGGCCGTTCTTGCCATTGCAGGTGCAACCATTCTTGGACGGAGCTTGAACCATGCAAACGACAGTAAAGGTTCAACAGGATCGAACAAGGTAACAACCTTGAAAGTAGCCCACACTCAAAACTATGTACCGTATGATTTCGTTGATGAAAAAGGAGAATCAGATGGCTATGAAGTAGCCGTTCTCAAAGCCATTGACGAAAAACTACCAGACTACAAGTTTGAGTACACTGGAACAAGTGATGACGATCTCTTAATCGGTCTAGAATCTGGTAAATACGATATCGGAACCAAAGGAGCTTGGTATACCGAAGAACGTGCTAAGAAATTTATCATTCCAAAAGAACCAATCGGTGCAAGTATCATCGGATTTACCGTCCGGAAAGAAGATGCGAATAAATACAAGAACATCGATGACTTCGCTAAAGAAAAAGGAAAATTGGTTCCAATTTCACCACAAAATGCACAATGGAATGTTATTAAAGAATACAATGAAAAGCATAAGGACCAACAAATCGAATTAACAGCTGCGGAATCTTTCAAAGTCGCAGATGCTTATGCTTGGGTTCTTGAAGGACGTTACGATGCCTTCTTTGACATCAAACTTTCCTTTGAAAAAGCTGTCACAGATAAAGATGGTTCTTACCACCAATATGCGGACAAACTGAGCTGGTTTGCCTACAAAGGAATTCCAACTTACCCATTGATCCATAAGGATAAGAAAAACGAAAAATTTGCGGAAGAATACAGCAAGGCCATCAAAGAATTAGAAAAAGATGGCACACTTGCTAAATTGTCGAAAAAATATTTCGGTGAAGATGTCTTCAGTTATGTAGATAAAGAGAAATAAGATGGAACTGGGTGCGCATAGCCCCAGCTTCCTTATTTCTATACGGATACAGAAAGGAAAAGAAACATGGTCTCATACGACATTTCCAAGGTCTGGTCATTTCTTCCAACCTTGGTCCAAGCCCTGCCAGCGACCCTAGCTTTGATGGTTTTAACGACGGTTCTCGGTTCTGCATTTGGCTTGGTTTTGACCTGGGCACAAGTATCAGAAGATAAGGTAGGAGCAGGTCTGGCAAAGGGTTATGTCTTTACCTTGCGTTGTACCCCTCCGATTGTCTTGCTCTTTTTGGTCTTTTATGGACTTCCCCAATTTTTGAACTGGTGGTTAGGCATTGACATTGACCACTGGTCCAAGTTTGTCTTTGTCCTTGTTGCCATGTTTCTTCTCTTTGCCGCGATGATCTCTGAGGTCTTCAAGGCAGCCTATTTGGCCATTCCAAAAGGCCAGATGGAAGCGGGCTTGAGTATCGGCTTGACACCAGCTCAAACTATTTGGCGGATTGTCCTTCCCCAAGCCTTTCGCGTGGCTCTTCCAAATATGACGACTGCCATCTTGAACCTCATGCGCGATGCCGCTTTGGCTTATACCATTGGCTTTATCGATATCATGGGAGCAGGCAACAACTTGATCAGCCGCAATCTTGGGAATTATTCCCTCGAAACGTATACAGCTGTAGCAGTGATCTACTGGGGAATTGCCCTTGTGATCTCCTTCTCCGCTCAACTCCTTGAGAAACGACTCAGTGTAATAGAAAGGTAGCTTATGGATTTCAATTTTATTAGTAAAGCATTTCTAGCCACCTTGGGTGGTGTTCCAGTGACCCTTCTGATCATGGTCGTATCGATTCTCTTGAGTTTTCTTCCAGCCCTCTTTTTGGCACTCGGTCAGATTTATAAGGTCAAAGGTGTTCGCAGTTTCTCAGTGATTTACTTAGCTTTTATCCGCGCGACACCTCCGATTCTCTTGATTCTCTTCTTTTATAGTCTCTTTCCCAGTCTCTTAAATAGCTTTTTTAAGAGTATTGGCAGTCACTTTAATGTCTTTGAGATCAATCCCATTTACTATGCCTTTATCATCTTTAGCTTGATGACAACAGGGAGTCTTGCTGAAATTCTACGATCAGCCATTCTGACCGTAGATAAGGGCCAGCTAGAAGCAGCGCAAGCTATTGGTTTGACCAATCGCCAAGCCTACATCCGCATTGTTTTTCCACAAGCCTTGCGTTCAGCCCTTCCCAATCTGTGTAACCTGGTCATCAACTTGGTCAAAGGAACCTCCCTTGTCTTTGTAATGACGATCAAGGATATCACCGCCATTGCCAAGGTCGAAGCCTCTTATGGCTATCAATATTTTGAATCCTATCTAGTGATTTTTATTCTTTATATTGTCATTTGTGGGGTGATTCAGTGGGGATTCAATCTCTTAGAAAAACGCCTGACACTCGTATAGAAGAAGGAGAAATAAGAAGATGTTAGAAGTAGAACACGTATCGAAAAAATTTAAGGACCACCAAGTCCTGGTAGATGTTAATCTTAAGGTCAACCAAGGGGATGTCGTCGTTATTTTGGGCTCATCTGGATCAGGAAAAACAACCTTCCTTCGCTGCCTCAATCACTTGGAAAAGGCAGATACAGGGCACCTCACCCTAGGTGGAAAAGAGTATGACCTCTCAAAACTCAGCAAAAAAGAGATTTTAGAAATCCGCCAAAAGACAGCCTTTGTCTTCCAGCATTATAATCTCTTCGCTAACAAAACAGCGCTTGAAAATATCTTAGAAGGCCTGGTTGTAGCCCGTAAGATTCCAAAAGAAGAAGCTATCCAACGGGCAGAATCAGCCCTTGAAAAAGTTGGTCTCCTCACTTACAAGGATTACTATCCTTCTCAATTGTCAGGTGGCCAGCAGCAACGGATCGGAATCGCGCGTGCCATCGCAGTGAAACCAGACGTGATCTTGCTAGACGAGCCGACTTCAGCGCTAGATCCAGAGTTGGTTGGTGACGTCTTAGATGTCATGAAGCAATTGGCCCAAGAAGGAGTGACCATGGTTGTCGTAACCCATGAGATGGGCTTTGCGCGTGATGTGGCCAACCACGTTATCTTTATGGATGGCGGACACATCATTGAAGAAAATGAACCGCATGAATTCTTCAATAGTCCAAAGGAAGAGCGAACCAAACAATTCCTCTCACGGATTTTATCTGATGCTACTTATAGCGTCGAATATATGATTTAACAAGAGACACACCTAGTAAGGGTGTGTTTTTTGGATTCTGGAAAAATTTTTTAAAAAAATGTAAAAAATTATGTAAAAAGTGTTGACAAAGGAATCAGTCTGCGTTATAATAATTTATGTAAACAAAAAGAGGTTGGGAAAACCTACTGGTTTACAAGATCAATAGTGGAAAGGAGATGGTGATATGCTATTTCCAGAATTAATACAACTAATTGATAAAAGGAAAAATAGATACTGTTAGCCTGTAGGGCTATTATTAAATAAATAAATTAAAATTATGTAAACAATCAAACAGCAGCCAATTGGTCTGCTAATTTTCAAGAATGAATTAAAATTATGTAAATTAGAGGTATACAATATGAACAACAACTTTAACAATATGGATGATCTTTTCAATCAACTAATGGGAAACATGGGTGGTTTTCGTTCTGAAAGCCGTCGCTACATGATCAACGGTCGTGAAGTGACACCTGAAGAATTCGCTATTTACCGCCAAACTGGTCAACTTCCAAATGAAGGAAGCGAGCAAGTGCAACACCATCAAGGTAAAGGAATGAAACAAGATGGGATCCTTGCAAAACTTGGTCGCAACTTAACCGAAGAAGCTCGTGAAGGAAAATTGGATCCGGTCATCGGACGTAATAAAGAAATTCAAGAAACTGCTGAAATCTTGTCTCGTCGTACCAAGAACAACCCTGTCCTTGTAGGGGATGCCGGTGTTGGTAAAACAGCAGTTGTAGAAGGTTTGGCACAAGCTATTGTGAACGGGGATGTTCCAGCTGCTATCAAGAACAAAGAAATCATCTCGATTGATATTTCTGGTCTAGAAGCTGGTACGCAATACCGTGGTAGCTTTGAAGAAAATATTCAAAATCTGATCCAAGAAGTCAAGGCTATGGGAAATGTTATTCTCTTCTTTGATGAAATCCATCAAATCCTTGGTGCAGGTAGCACAGGTGATGGTCAAGGCTCTAAAGGTCTTGCGGATATCATCAAACCTGCTCTTTCACGTGGGGAATTGACAGTTATTGGGGCAACTACTCAAGATGAATACCGTAACACCATCTTGAAGAATGCGGCTCTTGCTCGTCGTTTCAACGAAGTGAAGGTCAATGCTCCATCAGCTGAAGATACTTTCAAGATTCTCCAAGGGATCCGTGATCTTTATGAAAAACACCACAATGTCATCTTGCCAGATGAAGTTTTGAAAGCAGCGGTTGATTATTCGATCCAATACATTCCACAACGTAGTTTGCCTGATAAGGCCATTGACTTGGTCGATGTGACAGCTGCTCACTTGGCAGCCCAACATCCTGTAACAGATGTCCACGCTGTGGAACATGAAATTGAAGAAGAAAAAACCAAACAAGAAGAAGCTGCGGCTAAAGAAGATTACGAAGCAGCTTTGAAAGCAAAAGTTCGCATCGAAGAACTTGAAAAGAAAATTGAAAACCATACGGAAGACCATAAAGTAACAGCAACAATCAACGATGTGGCTGAATCTGTAGAACGGATGACGGGTATTCCAGTATCACAAATGGGTGCAACTGATATCGAACGTTTGAAAGATATGGGTCACCGTTTGCAAACTAAGGTTATCGGTCAAGATAAAGCCGTTGAAGCAGTGGCACGTGCTATCCGTCGGAACCGTGCAGGATTTGACGAAGGGAACCGTCCAATCGGTAGCTTCCTCTTTGTAGGTCCTACTGGTGTCGGTAAGACTGAGTTGGCTAAACAATTGGCTCTTGATATGTTCGGTACCAAAGATGCCATTATCCGTTTGGACATGTCAGAATACAGCGACCGCACAGCCGTTTCTAAATTGATTGGTACAACAGCTGGTTATGTTGGTTATGATGACAATAGCAATACTTTGACAGAACGTGTTCGCCGTAACCCATACTCTATCGTCCTTCTTGACGAAATTGAAAAGGCGGATCCTCAAGTGATCACCCTTCTCCTTCAAGTCTTGGATGATGGTCGTTTGACAGATGGTCAAGGGAACACGGTCAACTTCAAGAACACTGTGATTATCGCAACTTCAAACGCAGGCTTTGGTTACGAAGCTAACTTGACAGAAGATGCGGATAAACCAGAACTCATGGATCGTTTGAAACCTTACTTCCGTCCAGAATTCTTGAACCGTTTCAACGCTGTGATTGAATTCTCACACTTGAGTAAGGAAGATCTTTCTAAGATTGTTGATTTGATGTTGGTAGATGTCAATAAGACCCTTTCTAAGAAAGAAATCGACTTAGCAGTGAGCGATGCAGCTAAAGAATACATGACTGAAGAAGGTTATGATGAAGTGATGGGTGTTCGTCCACTCCGTCGGGTAGTTGAACAACAAATCCGTGACAAAGTCACAGACTTCCACTTGGATAACTTGGATGCCAAACATCTCGAAGCTGACATGGAAGATGGTGTCCTTGTGATTAGAGAAAAAGACACAAAGAAGGAAGAAAACACTGATAAACAAGCAGACTAAGGCGAATTAGTTTGTGAAAAATAGAGGCTGCTATAATATAGCAGTCTTTATTTTTTCTTCCCACCTGGGGGAAATTATTCGCCGTATAAGGCCAAAATCCTCCTATTTGGGGTAAAAAAACATCAATAATTAGTGAAATTAATCCAATTTGAGCAAAATTATTAATAAATAAAGAAAATAAGTATATAATCTATACAAGAATAAAATTTGAGGAATGGAAGTAAGATGAGCAATACAATTGATATCTACTCAACTCCCGAATACAGAAAAGTGGAAGCCGTTGTTCAACTGATGGTTGACGGTCGCTTGACGAGCTATCGTGTCGCAACTGAAACAAACATCAGCAAAATGAGCCTAGCGACTTTGACGAAGGGAACGAGTAAAATCAAAAATATTACCTATCAAACGGCTTTGGCCTTGATTGATTGGTATGATGAGAATCATGAAAAGTATGGCATTACGATTGACTAGTCAGTAGCCCACTTTTCGTGGTTTTTTTCTTTTTCATCAAAACTTGCCTCCTCTCTGAGACTGGAGTCTGATTTTACTTGAAGAGGATGGGAAAACTTGAAAAGACGGGCGAAATTTGATATAGTATAGCATATATGAAAATTAAAGGAGAAACATATGCAAGGCGGAAGTTTGCTAATTATGCTCGTTCTTATGGTCGGTTTGATGTACTTCATGAGCCGTAGCCAAAAGAAACAGTACCAAAAACGGATGGAAAGTTTGAATAAACTTCAAAAAGGAAATGAAGTCATCACGATTGGTGGCTTGTACGGAACCATCGATGAAGTCGATACAGATCGCAAGACCGTTGTCTTGGATGTTGATGGTGTCTACCTGACCTTTGAATTGGGAGCGATCAAAACAGTTCTTCCTGTATCAGAAGGAATCTCAGCTACTGCTACAGAAGGTGCTAGTTCAGATGCCGATTCAGCCATCGAAGAATAATCATCAAAGAAGAGGCAAGGGCCTCTTTTTTGGTGGGCAAATAGGACGATGTGATGAAGGAAAGCCTTGCTGGTTCAAAAAAGAGGCCAGAGTCCCTATTTTATGGGGATTTATGGTATAATGAAGCGATAAATATTGAAATAGGTAGAAAAACATGTTTCGTTTTAAGAAAAAAGAAAAAATCGAGATACCTTTAGAAGTCCCGAAACACATTGGGATCATTATGGATGGCAATGGTCGCTGGGCGAAAAAGCGGATGCAACCGCGTGTCTTTGGTCATAAGGCGGGGATGGAAGCTCTCCAAGAAGTGACGATTGCAGCAAAAAATATGGGGGTTCAGGTCTTGACTGTCTATGCCTTTTCTACGGAAAACTGGACACGCCCTGAAGATGAAGTCAAGTTCATCATGCACTTGCCGGTCGAGTTTTATGATCGTTTCGTCCCCGAATTGCATCGCAACAATGTCAAGATTCAAATGATTGGTGACACTAAGAAATTACCAAAAGAAACGCTGGAGGCTTTGGAAAGAGCAGAAGCGATGACCCACCTCAATACGGGTTTGATCTTGAATTTTGCGCTTAACTATGGTGGACGTGCAGAGATCACCCAGGCTGTGAAGCAGATCGCCCAAGAGGTCTTGGATGCGAAGTTCAGTCCAGAAGATATCACAGAAGAGATGATCGCAGATTCTCTCTATACTGAGAGTTTGCCACGTGTCCTAAGGGATCCGGATTTGATTATCCGTACCAGCGGAGAGATCCGTTTGAGTAATTTCCTTCCTTGGCAGGCTGCTTATAGCGAGTTGTATTTCACAGATGTGATGTGGCCAGATTTTGGAGATGAAGCACTACGAAGTGCCATAGTAGAATATAGCCATCGCCATCGGAGATTTGGTGGTGTTTAGGAGAAGATGATGACGAAAGATTTACAAAAACGTGTGATTTTTGGAGGAATTGCCCTGCTCTTTTTCATTCCAACAGTAATGGTTGGAGGAGTGTTCTTCCAGATTGTGATTGGCTTGATCGCCATGCTAGGGGTTCATGAATTGCTCAAGATGAAGGGGCTTGAGACAGCGACCTTTGAAGGAGCGCTAGCCATGTTAGCGGCCTTCGTTTTGACCTTGCCGATCGAGGACTACCTCCCTTACCTTCCAGCAGATGGCAATATGATTGCTTATGGTTTGGTTGTCCTGATTCTCATGGGAACAACTGTTCTTGCTCAGAATTACAATTATGAAGACGTGGTCTATCCCATTGCCTCTAGCTTTTATGTTGGACTTGGTTTCCATTCCTTAGTAGATGCGCGAATTGCTGGTATTGATAAGGTCTTATTGGCCCTCTTTATTGTCTGGGCTACAGATTCAGGTGCTTATCTAGTAGGAAGTCGGTTTGGGAAACGCAAGCTCATGCCTGCGGTTTCTCCTAATAAAACGATTGAGGGCAGTCTTGGGGGAATCTTGTCTGCAGTTGCGGTAACTGTGATCTATATGATCGTGGATCGTTCTGTGGCGGGTGGACATGGTTTTCTTGCTATGATCTTCTTTACCATCCTCTTTAGCATTGCAGGTCAGTTTGGCGACCTCGTAGAGAGTGCGATCAAACGCCACTTTGGTGTCAAGGATTCTGGGAAATTTATCCCAGGACATGGTGGTGTTCTAGACCGCTTTGATAGTTTGATTTTTGTCTTTCCCTTGATGCATTTCTTGGGCTTGTTCTAAGACAGAAGAAATAGAAAGGAAACCACGTATAGAACGATGCAATTTATTGCCTTTATTGTTATTTTTGGAGTGATCGTTCTCGTTCACGAGTTTGGTCATTTCTATTTTGCAAAAAAATCGGGCATCCTGGTGCGAGAATTCTCGATCGGGATGGGTCCCAAGATCTTTGCCCATATTGGTCAAGATGGAACAGCTTATACCATTCGCATTCTACCTTTAGGTGGCTATGTTCGTATGGCTGGCTGGGGTGAGGACACAACTGAGATTAAAACCGGAACGCCTGTCAGCTTGACGCTAAATGAGGCTGGTAAGGTCGTCCGGATCAATCTTTCAGGAAAGAATCTGGATCAGACAGCCCTTCCCATGAATGTCACCCAGTTTGACTTTGAAGATAAACTGGAAATTACGGGCTTGGTTCTCGATGAGACCAAGACCTATAGTGTTGATCATGATGCGACCATCGTTGAGGAAGATGGGACAGAAGTGCGGATTGCGCCGAGAGATGTTCAGTATCAGAATGCCAGCATTTGGGGACGATTGATTACCAACTTTGCGGGTCCTATGAACAACTTTATTCTCAGTATTGTCGTCTACTCACTTCTAGCTTTTATGCGTGGTGGTGCGATTGACTACTACAGCAACAATGTTCAGGTGGCACCTGATGGGGCGCTGGCTAAGGTCGGTGTCAAAAGCAATGTTCAGATCCTTCAAGTCAACAACGATACCGTTAGCAACTGGGATGAACTGACAGATGCTGTCGAGAAAGCAACCAAGGACAGCAAGACGGCTCCTGAATTGACCCTGAAAGTCAAAACAGACGGCCAAGAAAAAGAAGTCAAAGTGAAGCCAACCAAGTCAGGGAATCGTTACTATCTGGGTGTGACAAATGGCCTTAAGACAGGATTTGTGGATAAACTCTTGTCTGGTTTTACAGATACCTGGAATACAGCGACACGAATTTTGGGAGCTTTGAAAGATATCATTTTCCACTTTAGTCTCAATAAACTGGGTGGTCCGGTTGCCATCTACAATGCCAGCTCACAAGCTGCTCAATTAGGGATTCCAGCAGTCTTGTCTCTTATGGCTATGCTCTCTATTAATATTGGGATCTTCAATCTAATCCCGATTCCGGCTTTGGATGGCGGGAAAATCTTGATCAATTTGATCGAGGTCGTCCGGAGAAAGCCATTGAAACAAGAAGTAGAAACCTATATGACGCTTGCAGGTGTAGCTGTAATGGTTATTTTGATGATTGCTGTCACCTGGAATGATATTATGAAATTATTTTTGAAATAGAAAAGGATATTGTCCATGAAACAAAGTAAAATGTTGATTCCAACGCTTCGCGAAATGCCAAGCGATGCCCAAGTCATTAGCCATGCTTTGATGTTGCGTGCAGGTTATGTTCGCCAAGTATCAGCTGGTGTTTATTCTTATCTGCCATTAGCCAATCGAGTGATTGAAAAAGCAAAAGGCATCATGCGCCAAGAATTCGAAAAAATTGGAGCAGTAGAAATGCTAGCTCCAGCCCTTTTGAGTGCAGATCTCTGGCGTGAATCTGGTCGTTACGAAACTTACGGGGAAGACCTTTATAAGTTGAAAAACCGTGAAGGCTCTGACTTTATCTTGGGTCCAACTCACGAAGAAACCTTTACCGCTATTGTGCGCGACTCAGTAAAATCTTACAAACAATTGCCGTTGAATCTCTACCAAATTCAACCAAAATACCGCGATGAAAAACGCCCACGGAACGGTCTTCTTCGGACCCGTGAGTTCATCATGAAAGATGGTTACAGCTTCCATGCGAACTACGATAGCTTGGATGTCACTTATGATGAGTACAAAGCAGCTTATGAGCGGATCTTCACCCGCAGTGGCATCGACTACAAAGCCATCATCGGTGATGGTGGTGCCATGGGCGGAAAAGATAGCCAAGAGTTTATGGCTGTTACACCTGCTCGTACAGACTTGGATCGTTGGGTTGTTTTAGACAAATCAGTGGCTTCCTTTGATGAGATCCCAGCAGAAGTCCAAGAAGAAATCAAAGCAGAATTGCTCAAATGGATGGTCTCTGGGGAAGATACCATTGCCTATTCAAGTGAATCAACCTATGCTGCCAACTTGGAAATGGCTACTAACGAATACAAGCCAAGTAACCGTGTTGTGGCGGAAGAAGAAGTGAAGCGCGTGGAAACACCAGGTGTCAAATCGATTGATGAAGTAGCTGCATTCTTGAATGTTCCAGAAGAAGCTACTATCAAGACTTTGGTTTACATCGCAGATGGTGAGCCTGTTGTTGCCCTTCTCGTAGGTAATGATCAGCTCAATGAAGTGAAGTTGAAAAACCACCTCGGTGCAGACTTCTTTGAACCTGCAACCGAAGTGGAAGTAAAAGAATTATTGGGAGCTGATTTTGGCTCTCTCGGTCCAGTTGATCTTCCTGAAAATGTTAAGATTATCGCAGACCGCAAGGTCCAAGACAGCCGTAATGCAGTAGTCGGTGCCAATGAAACAGGCTACCACTTGACTGGTGTCAACCCAGGACGTGACTTTACTGCAGAATACGTCGATATCCGTGAAGTTCGTGAAGGCGAGATCTCACCAGATGGGAAAGGAGTCTTGAACTTTGCGCGTGGAATCGAAATCGGTCACATTTTCAAACTCGGCACACGCTACTCCGCTAGCATGGGAGCAGATGTTTTGGACGAAAACGGTCGTGCGGTTCCAATCATCATGGGCTGCTATGGGATCGGTGTCAGTCGTCTTCTTTCAGCCGTTATGGAGCAACATGCACGCCTCTTTGTCAATAAGACTCCAAAAGGGGAATACCGTTATGCTTGGGGAATTAACTTCCCTAAAGAATTGGCGCCATTTGATGTGCATTTGATTCCAGTCAATGTCAAGGATGAAGCGAGTCTTGCTTTGACCGATCGGATCGAAGAAGCCTTGGTGAATAAAGGCTACGAAGTCTTGGTGGATGACCGAAATGAACGCGCTGGTGTCAAATTCAGCGATAGTGATTTGATTGGACTTCCAATCCGCGTAACAGTTGGTAAGAAAGCAGCTGAAGGCATCGTTGAAGTGAAAATCAAAGCGACAGGAGATACCATCGAAGTTCATGCGGACAATCTCCTTGAAACCCTTTCAATCTTGAACAAATAAGAAAAAGCTTTCTGAGATCTCACCATTGTGGTGACGATACTCAGGAAGCTTTTTTATTTTTCTTCTTTTAGTCCTTGATCTTCGATGTAAGTAAAGAAATCTTGTGGTTTACCATTGAGATATTTCTTGAACTCGGCTGTTTCTTCCTCCCCTTGATCTCCGTAGATGGAAGCAAACTCATCTTTCTTGATTTTTGAGAAGTCAGCATGTAAGACCTTAGCATAGGATTGTTTATCTTTCGAAATTTGAATGCGGAAGCTAAGTCCAGGCTTGCCATTTAAGCTTTTATAGATATCGCTCTGTTCTAATTCTTCTTGGTAGATTTCCTTTAATTCGGAAAGATCCAAGTCTTGCAAATCAGAGGAAATGGGTTCAAAACTAAGAAAAGTAAAAGAGACAATTTCTTCTTTTTTGTAGCCGACTTGAATTTTGTTTTGATGGTGATCGTTAAGTTCTGTGGAGAAAATTTTGGTTCGAACGTTCTCTTCTTTTTCTTTTTTCACTTGGGAAGTTCTTTGGCTAGATGTTGTTGAAGTTTTACCTTTTTCTGCTTGGCCTTGGCTACATGCGGTGAGAGCTAGGAGGCAGACAGAGGTCAATAATATTTTTTTCATAAAAACTCCTTGTAGGTTTTAGTAGTGTTCGATCTTGCATAAAACAAGTTCTATACAGTCTTCATTATACCATAAACCAACCTCAAAGTCATTTATATGAAAAAATATACAATAATAGCGTAAATTATTGTTTAAGACATTTAATATCAACAATATTTATAAAAGTGTCAAGTTAATGTTAAGATACGGAGTGTCTAATTTTGTTCATGAAAATAATACTATGTAAAGACTACTGGGGCAAAGGTTTTAGGAAAAACATTACAATTTCATGACAAAACATTTCGAAACTGTGACAAAGTTACAAAGTTTTATCAGTTAGCCCTTTAAACTTGACTTTCTTGCAATATTTCATTAAGATATTTTTAAGTAAATGATACAAATAGGGAGTAAAAGGTAAAATATACAATTATCTGGAATTTTACTAATTCGTACTAAATGTGTTGTTTATGAAAAATATAAGGGTATCAGCCCAAAAAGGAGAAACATATGACTCAAATTAAATTAACTCCAGAAGAACTACGTCAATCAGCACAACGCTATGCACAAGGTTCTCAAGAAATCGATCAAATCCTTAACACTTTGACACATGAACAACAAGTCATCGACGCAAACTGGGATGGATCTGCATTTGATAGCTTTGAAGCACAATTCAACGAATTGTCTCCAAAAATCAAACAATTCGCTCAATTGTTGGAAGATATCAACGGTCAATTGATCAAAGTTGCTGATATCGTTGAACAAACTGACCAAGATATCGCTGCACAAATCCACTAAGATAGTCTTGGAGGTGATCTTACTTCTTGTAGGTAGATCACCCTTTTGTCTTTTGATATATAGAAAATAGGGGTTAGATTCTTAATTCCTAACCCCTATTTTGTATCTATGAATTAGAAAAAGGAAAAGGTATGGAAGTTAAAAATAAAAAATGGTTAAAATACATCGGTCAGAGTGCGGTTGTGCTCCTTTTGATGGGATCTGTCGTGGGTCTTTATACCACTGTTCAAAAGGACCAAAAGCAAAACGAAGCAAAGACCGTGCAAACGACAGAAAACACCAAGCTCAACATTGCGGTTGTCAATGAAGACAAGGCGGTCAAACTGAATGATAAAGAATATAACCTTGGGGCTAGCTATGTAAAGAATATCGAACGGGATAATTCGCAAAACTGGTCTGTACTCCCTCGTGGAGCTGCTGAGTCAGGGCTTGCAGATGGCAAGTACCAGTTGATGATCGTCATTCCAAGTGACTTCTCAGAGAAGGTCTTGGAAGTGAATGCGGTTAATGCAGAGAAGACCACCGTTACTTATAAGGTCAATGCTGCTGGAAATTCTCAAGTTGAAAATGAGGCAACTAAAGTTGCCAAGGATATTGTTTCAGACTTGAATAGCCAACTGGTCGATATGTATATGGTCAGCATTTTAAGCAATCTTTATACAGCTCAAAAGAACGTAGAGACAAGCAATAAAATCCAATCGACCAACATTGGTTCTTACCGGAGTAACTTGTTGGAATCGGCTTTAGATTCCAAGAATATCTTCCCAGGTCTCTATAGCTTGTCTACCTCATCCGTTGAGTCCAACAATGCTCTGAAGACAGCCCTTGAATCCTATACACAGGCCTTTGATCAATTGAGCCAATCTCAAGATCAGTACGGTCAAAATTTTGATTTGTTGATTAAGCAACGTTCTGCGGATAAGATCAGCCATGAAGAATTCATGAACCAATTGATGGCTATGAATCAGTCTGTTGTCAGTGAAAAAACTCAGGACTTGTACAAGAGGTTGCAACAAAATCAAGAAGCGATTACCAAACAATTGAGTCAGCCGGCGGAGGGTGAAGGAGATCCTTCAGCTACCAAGACTTATGCAAGTTTGACTAAGGATGTGAATGATCGTGTGGCAGACCTCGAAAAAGGGATCAAGGCAGAACGCGACAAATTAGATGATCACGAAAAGAACATCGAGTCTTCTGTAAAAGCGAAGATCCTTGACTACTATGGTCTAAAAGAAGGAGACAAAGTCACTCTTCGTACCTTGCTTGGAAAGACGACTATCAAGACCTTAAGTGAGGCACGTGATAAGGCAGATGCGGACATTCGTAACGCAATTGAAAAACTTCCGTCTTTAGATCCTGCTAGTCTGAATTTGAATAAGTATGGAAATCTCAACGCAGCGATTAATTTTGATAGTGCTTTTGCTGGAACAAAGGCGCATCCAAAAGGGAACGCCGGTGACTTGAAACGATTGGCTACTGAAGTGGATGCCAAATCAACGGCAGTTGCGGATGTCCTTAATGCTAAATCTGGAAAACAGAAGGTTAGCATCCAAGTGCCAGCAGGAGTCAAGGTTGATACTTGGACCTATGATGGACATACTTATGCAGGTAGCGGCGATCAGGAAGTCGAACTGAAAGATGGCAAACAAATTCAAATTCACCTTGTTGAAGATGGAGGAGCCATGCCAAGCGCGATTGATGTTGAAGTCCTTGTCAATGGGGTTTCTTCAACCAGTGTGACGGTATCAGCAGAAGATTTGAAAACAGCTGTCGCTAACTATGCATCGAAAGCTAGTGAAATCGCCTTGGATTATCAACGCGCAGGAGCATTGATCGATGCCTACTATCCAGAAGATGACAACCATGTTCGTCATTCACTCTATGATCCAATCGAAGATATGGATTTGACAAACGCTTTGGTCGACATCGTGAAGGCTGCTGTTTCAAGTAACATGAAGGACTACCGTAAGAGTATTGAAACGGATGAATCTGGGGATGCAACGAAGAGTGTGAAAGCCCAGTTAGATGGTACACTCCAACAGTTGCAAGAGTTGGGACCACAATTGCAGGCCAATCTTCAAGCAATCGAAAACACCAACAAAGATCTGACCCAAAATATCAACGATCAATTGGCGCAGTATGCAGACCTTCAAAAACGCTTAGAAGCTATCTCAGCTGCACAAGAAACAGTGACACAGGCTCAAACCAAGACCGATGCAGATTTGTCAGCTCTTGGTTCTGAATACACGTCATTATTGAGCTCGACAGAAGGCGTCAAGAGCTCGTCTCGTAGCAATGTAGAAGCTGCTAACTCTACCAATGAAATCTTTAGCCAATTGAACAAAGAATTGGAAAAAGCCCAAGGCAATACAGAGAAATTGTCTAGTAATGCGGAAAGTTTGATGGGTGAATTCGACAAGGAATTGTCTGAAAACGGGAACTTCGTCGAAGCCTTCCGTAAAGTCTTCAACAATGCCTATGAAAACGGAGTACCGAATGAAGTCTTGCTCGACTTCTTGTCAAATCCAGTTGCAGAGAAATCTTCTTCTGTGAAAGCGACCATCAATGTCTACCGTCCATTTATCTGGATCTTTATGTTGGAAGTCTTGAGCCTCTTTACAGCTTATCTCTTTGCGACGCAACCAATTATTCGCAAGGTGAAAGACCGTTTCAAATTGAATCGTTTGCAAGAATCGGATCTCTTAACTGTCGGTGTCCTTGTAGGACTTTCCCTTATCCTTGGACTTGTGATCGGAATGATTTCAAGTATCCAACTCTCTGTTGGTCGTGAATATGTTCCTTCGTGGGTGTTACTAGCAGTATTGGCGGGGTTTGTATTGGTACAACTGCAATACCTTCTCTTGAAACACTTCCGTGTGATTGGAATGGGACTGGCCTTCTTCATGTTGATCAGCTATGTCTACCTATCAAGCGCGATCGGAACGACTGCGACCTTGTCGGGCCTTCCAGCATTTGTGAAAAATATTAACCTCCTCTCTATTCTAGAAGGACAGTTTGCGGGTTACTTTGATGGACAAACAGCTGGATTTACCGTCTTCTTTGGATTGTTGGTTTTCTTCGGCCTTTTGACTGTTGCCAACATCTTCCTTCCAAAGAAGTTTACTCAAACAAAGGAAATTGAATCAAGCTTATGAAAAAAATGATGTATCTTCTCTTTGTCTTTAGTCTCTTGCCAGTAGCTGTTGTTTCTGCAGATGATTTTATTGATAATCGTCTGCAGGTCAACAACTCACGTCTTGAGACAGAAGAGGAAAAGACACTTGGTGGCCAATTGGATGCCACTGAGTCTCTTTTCAATGAGAAGGATCAGAAAAAATTAGCAGATGAAAAACGCAAGCAAGAGAAACAATTGACCGATTCAGACGGCCAGTTGTTTTCTGCTATAAAGGGAAAGAAAAAAACAGAGCCTGAAGCGGACCTGTTCCAGCCTGAAAATCAAAAATTATCTAAATTCGAGTCCAATGTGGGGGACAATTCGGCCAGCTTGGCGGATTTTATTCCAGCCTTGCAAATGCTGGCTTGGAGTGCCCTTCTCTTTGGGATTGCTGGCTATATTTCCTATCGAATCTATAGAAAAGAGGCCTAAATGGACCAACATATCAATGTCACCTTCCGTATGAATGGTGCAAGCCATGACCTCCGAATCCCAACGCGGATGGAGGTGCGACGCTTGATTCGGGAATTGGATCAGATCTTTGGATCTGCCATGGAGCCTAGAAGCAAGTATCAGTTGCGCGTGGTAAATAAAGGCATCTTGCTGGATGAAGGCAAGGTGGTACAAGAGTATCCGATCACGAGTGGTGATCTGATCGAAATTGAGGAGTGGTAAGGTGAAAGAAGAACAATTTACACTGGAAGAACAAGTCTTCCGTTTTGAAAAAGAAGAAACGAGCTGGCGGCTGGACCTCAAGCGTTCAGAAGTGGATAGCCAGGATTTACGCAATTTATGGATTTTGGATCTCCATCATCCCTTGTTTTTAGAGCAAAGCATGACAGCGGATCAAGACCAGATTCATCTGACCTATCAGACTGATGCGCTAGGCTTGAGTGCTGAAGAAATCAAGAAATTACCGGTTTCAGACCGTCTGCGTCTAGCTATCAATGTCTTGGATTTGGCGCCAGCCTTGGAGCTTCCGGTGACCTTTGTGGTGCATCCCATCAATTTGTTTGTGACCAAGGATGCGCAAGTCAAGATCGCTTACCGTGGAGTTCCGGGGATGATGGTGCCACGCAGGTGGGATCAAGTGGAATTCTTGCGTCAGGCCAAGTGCTATGCGGTCACTCTTTTTGGGGACTGGGATTTCATGGAGCTCTATCAAGGGACACTTGAATTAGAAGATCTACCTGATTTCTTGGTGGAAATTCGTGATGCTGCGAGCTTAGAAGAGATGAAAGTTCTCTTAGAGAAAGCCTACAAAGAACGCAAGGAAGAGGAAGAAAAGACCTTGACCTTGGTTTCAAGCCGTCAACACCGAATCTTTAAGTTGGCAACAGTGTGGCTTTCAGCTGTAGTGGCCCTCTTACTCTTGCCTTTGATTTATTTGGTCTTTTTCCAAGCACCCTTTAAAGAAAAGTTGCTTCAAGCGGATACAGCCTATCTCAAGGTAGACTACACCGGTGTGATCGATGAGTTGGAGGGAGTGGCTCCAAGCAGTCTTCCAACGACACAGAAATATGAGTTGGCAACGTCTTATTTACAAGGCTTGAATTTCTCAGAGGAGCAAAAGAAGGTCATCCTTAACAACGTCACACTCAAGTCAGATAGCCTCTATCTCCACTACTGGATCTATATCGGCCGTCATGACTTTACCCAAGCGCTGGATACAGCCAAGCGGATCGACGATTCAGACTTGATCATCTATGCCCTTCGTAAAGAAATCAAGGCGACACGTGATAGCGAAAAACTCTCTGGTGAACAGCGCGAGAAGAAACTCTCTGAGTTAGAAGGCGAATACAAGAAATACTGGGATGCCCGCTCTAAACTCTTGGAAGCAGAGACAGATGAAACCAAAGTTTCCACTAGCAGCTCAACAACGGCTTCGTCTACAGAAGGCTCCTCAACAGAAAGCTTGTCTTCTACAACTGCAAGCTCGACTGAGTCTAGTGACCATAAGGAGTAGTCTATGAAAAAACGTATCATACTCTATAAAAAAGGTTTTCGCTATGAGCTAGCGCTAGAAGAGGGAAAAACAGCGACCGTATCGAATCAAGAAACAGCTCAGTTGACCCTGGCTTCGCAAGAAAATCCCCTTCATTTCCAATGGAGTCAAGGGGAAATCTCCTACCAGTATGGTGAAGACAAGGGCGTGCTTGAAAATAGCAAGATCCTTGGGGATGTGGTCTGCTACTTGGCGACAGGTGAAGTCCATACCTATGAACTGCTAGACAAGGAAGAAATCCTCGTAGCAGATGAAAAGGGTGCGGATGTGCGCTTGCACTATCCAGTACGCTTTCTCCTTGTGAAAAAAGAGCAGACTTGGACTTGTCAGCTCTTATCTGGAAAACTCTACCATAACCATAAACTCGTCAGTGAAGCGACTTTTCCACTGGCCTTTGGGGATGAGCTGGCCATTGGAGATGTGACCTTTAAGCTCTATCCAGAAGAATTTGGCGTGGAAGGGGCTGTAGAAGTAAGTCCTTATCTAGTGCCGCGTTTGCATTCACGCTATGACTTCTACAAGGACTATCCAGAGTACCACCGTTCTCCGCGGATCATCTACCGGAGTTCGGAAGACAAGATCTTGATCAATCCTCCGGGAGCGGAGCCTCAAAAGCCATCAGATGAACTCTTGAAGTTGATCATGCCACCCCTCATCATGGTTGGGGTGACTCTCTTGATCACCATTTTCCAACCGCGGGGTCTCTATATCATCGCGACAGTATCCATGTCTGTGGTTAGTGTGATCTTTTCGGTTCAAGGATTCTTCAAGAATCGTAAGAAATACAAAGAAGACAAGAAAGAGCGTGTGGAGCTCTACCATCTCTATCTCAAGGATAAGGCCAAGGACTTGGAACAGCTATCTCGGAAACAACGAGAAGGCATGTTTTACCATTTCCCAGCGATTGAAGACTTGACAAAGATGGTCAAACGCTATGATTCGCGGATCTACGAAAAAACACCCCTTCATTTTGATTTTTTGGCCTATCGCTTGGGCTTGGGCAAGGTTCCAACCAGCTATGAGCTCAAATATGGTCAGGAAGAGCGTAGTGGGAAGAAAGATGCCTTGGAAGAAGAAGGCTACGCTCTTTTCCAAGCTCACCAAAAGATCGACAATCTTCCGATTGTAGCTAGCCTTAATCGGGGACCTGTAGGGTATGTCGGTCCTCGTCCTATCGTGTTAGAGCAGTTGCAACTCCTCGTTGCCCAATTGGCTGTCTTTCACTCTTATCATGATCTGACCATTATTCCGATCATTCCAGAAGAAGAAAAAGAAAGCTGGGATTGGATGCGCTGGTTGCCTCATGCAACTCTGCAAGACATGAATGTCCGTAGCTTCGTCTACAATCAGCGGACACGCGATCAGGTCTTGAACAGTCTCAACCAGATCCTCAAGCTCCGCAAGGCGCAAAAAGAGGAAGAAAAAGCCAATGATACCAAGATCTTCCATCCTCACTATGTGGTCCTCATCACCGATGAGACTTTGATTTTGGACCATGTCATCATGGAGTTCTTCCGTGAGGATCCGACAGAGCTCGGCTGCTCCATCATCTATGTGGCAGACGTGCTCTCATCACTTTCTGAAAATATCCAAACCGTTATCTCTATCAAGGACCGTAACCAAGGGCAATTGCTCTTGCAAGAAGGGGTTCTTCGGGAGCTTGACTTTCAATTGGATCACTTCCCTGAAGGCTATGACAAGGAAGCCATCTCGCGCGGCCTAGCCCCACTGAAACATATCCAACAGCTCAAGAGCTCGATTCCAGACTCGGTGACCTTCCTTGAAATGTACCAAGCGGAAACTTTCAATGACCTCAAGGTCTTGAGTCGTTGGGAGAGCCATGCCCCTTACCAAAGTTTGGCCGTGCCGATCGGTCTGCGCGGGAAGGACGATTTGGTCTACCTCAATCTCCATGAAAAAGCCCATGGACCACACGGCTTGATCGCAGGGACAACCGGTTCCGGTAAGTCTGAAACCATTCAGTCTTATATCCTGAGCCTTGCTGTCAACTTCCATCCACATGATGTGGCTTTCCTCCTCATCGACTACAAGGGTGGGGGAATGGCCAACCTCTTCAAGGATCTGCCTCACTTGCTTGGGACCATCACCAACTTGGATGGTGCCCAGTCTATGCGGGCCCTAGCCTCTATCAATGCGGAGATCCATCGTCGGGAGCGGCTCTTTGGTCAATATGGGGTTAACCATATCAACCAATATCAAAAGAAATTTAAACTGGGTGAAGCGACAGAACCGCTACCTCACCTCTTCTTAATCAGTGATGAGTTCGCCGAACTCAAGGTCAACCAACCTGACTTCATCAAGGAATTGGTCTCTATCGCGCGTGTCGGGCGTTCCCTCGGGGTACACTTGATCCTTGCGACGCAAAAACCTTCTGGGGTCGTGGATGACCAGATCTGGTCCAACTCCCGCTTCAAGCTAGCCCTCAAGGTGGCAGACCGTGGTGACTCTATGGAGATGCTGCGGACGGCAGATGCGGCTGAGATCACCCAAACCGGTCGTGCCTACCTCCAAGTCGGAAATAACGAAGTCTATGAACTCTTCCAAACCGCTTGGTCAGGAGCAGACTATCAGCCTGAGAAAGATCAGCTAGGGATCGAAGACCATACCATCTATTTGATTAATGAACTGGGCCAATACGAAGTCCTCAACCAAGACCTATCCGGTCTGGATATGGCAGAAGAAATCAAGGAAGTGCCAACAGAGCTGGATGTCATCGTGCAGGAAATCAACCACTTGCACCAACAAGAAGGGATCGCAGCTGTGGCCCAACCGTGGTTGCCACCGCTCAAAGAGCGGATCACGCTGGATGAGTTGGACAAGGTCGTGCCGATCGAGGCTTGGCAAAAACGGACAGCTCCAAGCGTCCTAATCGGGGTCGCCGATATCCCGCAAGCGCAAAAGCAAGAAGCTGTCGCTATCGACCTATCAAAAGATGGCAATATCCTCCTTTACGGAAGTCCAAGTACAGGAAAGACCACTTTCCTACAGACTGCCGCAATGGATCTAGCTCGTAAGCAGAGTCCAGAAAACCTGACCATGTACCTGCTGGATTTCGGGACCAACGGTTTAGCACCCTTGACTCAATTGCCGCATGTGGCCGATAGCCTCTTGCTGGATCAGACGGAGAAAATCCAGAAATTCATCCGAATCATCAATCGCGAGTTGGATCGCCGTAAGAAGCTCCTCTCGGAGCATGGTGTCGGCACCATCGCCCTCTACCGTGAAGTGACCGGTAAGCAAGAGCCAACCATGGTCATCCTCATGGATAGTTATGAGTCTATGAAGGACGAGCCTTATGAGACAGACCTCTTCAAGCTCTTCATGCGGATCTCCCGTGAAGGTCTCAGCATCGGTGTGCACTTGATCATCACAGCTAGCCGTCAGAACAACCTACGGGCTCAACTCTATTCAAACTTCAAGCACCAGCTGACCTTGCCACAAAATGATTTCTCTGAAGTCCGCGGTATCGTGGGAGCAACCCCACTGGCGTCTACTATGGAAGACATCAAGGGACGCGCTCTCATGAAGCGTGACGAAGTCGATGTCGTCCAGTTCGCCCTACCAGTCGCAGGGGACAATGATATCCAAATCATCAACAACCTCCGAGACCAAGTCCAAAGTCTTAAAGAGATGTGGACAGGCCGCACACCAGCAGGCATCCCAATGGTGCCAGATGAGTTGACAGAAGCAACCTTCTATGGACGTGAGGATGTAGCAGCCTTGCTGGATGAAGGAAAAGTGCCACTCGGATTGGATCTGGAAACAGTTGAGCCTGTGACATGGGATCTCAAGAAAGGCAACCTTCTCTATCTGACAGACAAAGAAGAGCAGATGACACAATTCGTTAAACAAATTGCTCGCAGCAAGCAAAAGGTAATTGTGTTGGCGCCACAATTTTCTAAACTAAACTTAGAAAGATTTGATAAGAAAGTTATCTGTGAGAATGTAATACAAGATATAGAAAATAGGTTGGAACTACTTGAAAATGAGATAAATAAACGTATCCAAGAAGGATTGACGGAACAAGTAGCTACTATTGTTCTTTATAATGTAACGGAGATCATTGGAAATCTAACACCTATTGCACAGAAGAGACTAGAGTTTATCTTTAAACAAGGTCTATTTGTTGGCTATGCATCAATTGTAATAACGAACCAAAGTATTTCTCGTAATATCGAGGCACCGTTGCGCTTAGCAAAAGGTTTCAAACAAGCCTTGGTAAGCATGAGACTCAATGATCAAACCGTTGTACCTGTTGCAAAGAAACCTCTACGAGAGTCTATATTAGAAAAACAAGTCCATTATTTTATTTGTGAGAGTACATACATTAAGATCAAGGGATTGATGCGCTAAACGCATGATTAAAGACGCAATCACGAGTCAATAGTGAACATTGTAATCGCGGAGTAAAGAAAGATGAAAAAAATAAAAATAATTTTATGGCTACTGATAGGAGGAGTTATACTTATGACAGCATCGTTATTAAATGGATGTAGTTTGGGTGGTGAAACTATTCCCAAAAACAGAACAAAGGAACAGTACGAATTTGAAAAAACGTTTGAACCTATGTTTGAATTTTTGGAAAAAGACAAGAAAGAGTTTAATGGGTTAAAGCTTTACAAAAATAGTATTTATATAGAGAGTGGAAACGTAGTAAAGGATTATAAAGTATTCTTAGATACTAGCCAATCTGACATTAAGGGTGAGTATACAATAAAAATTGGGGATAATGAAGAAACAGTTCCTGTTACTTACTCTAATGGGAGATTACAGTACGAATCGAAGTTAGAACCTTTGTTTGACGAAGAAATTCTTAATTTGGTAGTACAAAGAGATTATTTCGCTTCCTTGAATATAAAAGAAACCTTTAAGAGTGCTGAAACTGAATTGAGCGATATTATCTACCAGCCTGAAAATCATTCTGACCTCTATAAATATCTTAAAAATAAGTACGATATGCCAGAAGATACGACCTGTCGAATAATATTAGATTACTCTAGTGGAACAATCTATGGAATTTCAATACTAATGGAATCTAAGGATGAGGCTGTTCAAATAGATTTAACTATATTTAAACAACGGGAGGATAATCAATGAATGAAATTGAAAAAAGTAATCGTCGAGTTGAAATGTCAGCCGTCTTATCTGATGCTGTATATAAATACGAGATAGCCTATACTGCTGGTCGTAAAAATCCAACAGAGATGGCTGTAGGGGTTTTGGATGATGCTGGCGTGGATAGTAGTAGTTATGAAATCGTAGACTGCATGTACGATAAAGATTCGGGAGTTGCCGCAATTGCTGTATATGATAAGTTTACAGAAGAAACCTATATCTCTTACGCAGGAACTAACTATAAAGCTGACGGTCATAAAGATATTATTGTAGATGCTGCAATTGGTATCAATGATTCGTTATATCTTAAAAAAAAGAACAAACCTGCACTTGATTTTTATGATAGAGTAGAAGCAAAAGGAAACTATATCACAACAACAACGGGACATTCCTATGGAGAATTTCATAGCGGACGAGTAGCATTGGAGAGACAAGTACCCTATAATTTCGGGTATCAGGGGGCTCCTCAGTCAGTAAATGGGAAAACAGCTCAGCAGATGATTAAGGACGGAGATTCTAAATTATTTAATGAAATTCTAGTAAATAAAGATTTTGATCATTTCAAAACCATGGTTGAAGTGAAAACTAATCAAACAGGGCTGAGTATGCCAAGTGATAAAGTGCTTAAGCAATACTGGACCTACTTTTCATCTTTAAAGAATATTTCTCCTGAAATGTTAAAATCCTCGGAAAAAGAAGCTAAGCGGATAGAAGAATTAAGGAAAAATTACAAGGGACAATCAATTACTTTTTCCTCAACTCGTGATGTATTGACTAATTTAGTATGGAATCAAAATAAATTAGAAATTCAATTTGAAGGACAGGCACTAGATGGAGCATTTTTGCAATGGTTGTTAGATGCTAATACTCCAGGAATACTAGATTTTACTGGAATAAGCATGGAAACAAAATATCCAGGGAGAGTTGTTGCAATTGATTTACCAATTTATCATAATATGACAGCATATAGAAAAAATGAAGAAGCTATGCAATATACAAAGCAAATAGTTCTAGAACAATTATTTACTGTTGATATAGAAGGAGATGGTATTCTTGATTTTGCGGTCACTCCTGAAAATACAACTACCAGAGATTTATTACCAAAAAGTGGAGATTCACTACAAGTTAAAATAGATACTACATCTATGACAATTTTGATTACTAATTTAAAAGTATGTTTAAAACAGGCACAAAATTTAGCATCAGTTACTCAACAAACTCTTCAAGCAAATGAAAATGTTCTGAATAATTTGTCGAGTCGCACAAATAATCTTAAGGAGGTGGTCTTCCAACATTTACAATCGATAAGTTTAATTGAAGCTATCCAAAAGATAGACAAGGCTTATAGTCACTATAATAGTATTACAGGAACTTTTGATACACTTAGTAACTATGATTCATACGAGTTTTCAAGAAAATTTGATTGGAGAGGTTCCAGTATATTTTATGATTATTTAGATAGTGCTGGAAATGTATTTAATCATGGAGCAATTACTTCTAAGCTGAATGGCATGAACTCAAATGCTTTAAATATAGAGGCAGATATCAATATGCATAAAATAGCTTCTGAAGGGAAATACGGGAATATATGGCCTCAAGCAAACATGTATACGAAATTTGGAACCAAAGGTGCAGAACTTGTGAATTCATTTGAGGATATGATTGAAAAAAGTACAAATGGATTGGCAAATCGCTCTCATTTTGGTGATGGAATTCCACAAGCTGTTGATGAAATTTTAAAAGTGTTAGCACAAAATATTCAAACAATTATCTCTTGCATTTCATATACTATTTCAGTAGCTGAGCTTATTAAATCAGCTTTAGAAGAAACTGATAGAGGATTGGCCAGAAATATTGACACTTTAAATTTCAGTTCGATTCCAGATGTAAATATTAGTGTTTCACAGGATTATAATGCTTACTTAGAGGAGAGTGGTATATTCGATGATCGTGATGTAATTAGTGCTTTTGACGATCAAATAGATGTTAAATCTGAGGCTTTAGCCAATCAAATGTCTCCAGCATTTAGTGATTATCTTGATAGTGTAAAAGCTGCTGTTGAACATACAAACAAGGTGATGACCACTGCTAAATATGATCTCCAAACAATTGTTAATGAATTTCCAACTAAAATATACTACAAGTTAAAATCTGATGATAAAAATAAGAAAAAACTTTATAGTACTGTAGAGCCACTTATTTCGGTATCAGGTGTAATTCGAACTGCTATTTCAGATATTGATTCTGTAGATTTAGATTTGACCACAGCATCGACAACAATTAATACGGTATTAACTATGTTAGGAGGTTTTAAAACGGTATTTAGAAATGGGATGGAGGATGCTTTTTATGGAGCTGCTCATTTGCAAGGTATTGTTCGTGCTCAAAAAGCAGTTGCGACGGTTATTAAATCGTTACAAATTCGATTTGTTAACTTGAAAGGAGATTTGGAAAGTTTATCTTCAGGTGCCGCATCAGATGCGCTAGGATACAAACTTGGAGATATGACGAATCTGATGGGGAATGTATCTCATGTTATTGATGATTGTTTTGGAAATTGATAATGATTAATATTTTTTAGAGAGAGCCCCTTTGAACTGTACCTCAAAAGTTAGACAGAAAAATCTAACTTTTGAGGTGTTTTTATTATGACATTGATATTGAGAAAAAAGTTCAGAACCTTGAACATAGAAAACAAGAGGCCTTTAATTCTTACAGTACTTTTAACCACTACTGAAAGGAAAAACATCGGATTTGATGGAACTGGGGAAGAAGTTAGTTAAGGAGCATCCGGAAGTTGGCGATCAAGAGGATGTCACTGTATATTATACAGGGAACACTTATACTGTAGAGCAACAAGAATATGCAGTATTTATGTTGGTCAATAAAACGACAACGAATATTGATCGTGATGCAACTTTTAAAATTAGCTGGAGTTATGATGGGCAATCTGTTTACCAAGATCAAGTAGTCCAGTATAGTCTATCGAACAACCCTAAGTTACCAACGCAATCAGCGACCCTCTTGTTGCTTCCTTTGACGAGCGAACAAAGCTCGATCGTAGAGAAGATATCAGATGAAACGAAGATGAGTCTGAGTATCACAGACATTTTGATGAAGTAGGTGATGGGGATGCCTGATATCAGAATACTTCTAGTCATTGCTGTGGCTGTTATTGGATTTCCTTTGTTTGTCGTACTCTTTTTTGGACATTTCTATAGAAGAGAAGTTAGGATTAAAACCCTCTCGTCAAAGAGCGTTGAGGGAGTGGTAGTTGGCTATAAGCGGGCACAAATTGTAGCGGCTTCAATTGTAGAATATAGAGTGGATGGTCAGACCTATCGAAATAGCCTGAAATATTATCGGGTGGTGCGAGTGACCCTTCCTTGGAAAACGAATCAAGCGGCTAGCGACATCGATTTGATGGCGCAAAGGATAACCATTTACACCAATTCTACAGTCTCAAAGGGCAATCTTTTTCAAGATGCTTTTCCACTGGGATCGAGCATGACGGTCTGGTATAATCCAGCCTGTCCAAAAGAATCATACGTTGAACGCTATGGTGGATTAGACGGGCTTTTTAAACGGCAGATGTGGATTGGAATCTGGATGTTAATTTTATTTCCTATTTTGGCAGTTGTGGCCATTGTCATGGGGATGAAGTATAAATGATGGATCAGCTCTAACTGAATAAAAGATGAAGAGAAATCACCGTCCTATAGGTGATTTTTTCGTCTTCACTTCTCCCTCGAATTAATCCTTAAATTGTGATAGAATAAGGGTTACGAATGTTTTTGAATGGTCTGTTTTTTCTTAGAGTCAGGCCACTCAAAAGCGAGCAAAAGAATCAAGATCAAGGGAGAAACAATGTCCAACACCTTTGAAATTTTAATGGATCAGCTGGATATGCCGCTGGAGATGCGATCTTCCAGTGCCTTTTTGCATGCGGAGATTCAAGAAGTCGTGGTGCACAAGGTCAGTCGGGTCTGGGAGTTCCGCTTTGCTTTTGCGGAAGTCTTGCCCATTGCTTTGTTTAAGGAATTGCGCCAGCGCTTGAAGGACGAATTTTCAAAGACGGGAAACCAGGCGACCTTTACCATCCAAGTGGCCAATCAGGATTTTTCTACGGATTTATTGCAGGCCTACTACCATGAGGTCTTTGAGGAAGGACCTTGTGCTAGTCAAGGCTTTAAGGGACTCTACCAAGACTTGCAGGTGCGCGCAGAAGGGCAGGAATTGATCATCTCAGGGCCTTCTTCGGTTGATACGGAGCATTTTCGTAAGAACCATTTGCCCAATCTTGCTAAGCAGTTGGAAGCCTTTGGTTTTCCGCATTTCACCTGTCGAGTGGAGTCTGATGAGGAGTTGACAGAGCAAGAAGTGGCGCAATTTGAGCAGGAAAATGAAAAGATCTTCCAAGCAGCCAATGAAGAGACCTTGCGGGCTATGGAATCCTTGGCCCAGATGGCTCCGCCACCAGCGGTTGAAGAAAAGCCAGTTTTTGACTTCAAGGCTAAGAAGGTGGCAGCTAAACCTAAGCTAGACAAGGCCGAGATCACTCCGATGATCGAGATCACGACAGAAGAGAACCGGATTGTCTTTGAGGGTGTAGTCTTTGACGTGGAGCACAAGGTGACACGGACCGGTCGGGTCTTGATCAGCTTTAAGATGACCGACTATACCTCGAGTTTTTCCCTTCAGAAATGGGTCAAAAATGAGGAAGAAGCCCAGAAGTTTGACATGATCAAGAAGAACAGCTGGCTCCGGGTGCGGGGAAATATCGAAATGAACAATTTCACGCGCGACTTGACCATGAATGTCCAAGATATACAGGAAGTCGTGCACTACGCCCGCAAGGACCTGATGCCAGAAGGCGAGCGCCGGGTGGAATTCCACGCGCATACCAATATGTCGACGATGGATGCCCTGCCGGAAGTCGAAGAGCTGATCGCCAAGGCAGCTGAGTGGGGCCACAAGGCGGTGGCTATCACTGACCATGGCAATGTGCAGAGCTTCCCACATGGCTTTAAAGCAGCCAAGAAAGCTGGGATCCAGCTGATCTATGGGATGGAAGCCAATATCGTAGAGGACAAGGTGCCCATCACCTATAATGAGGTGGACCTGGACCTTAATGAAGTGACTTATGTGGTCTTTGACGTGGAAACGACGGGACTTTCAGCCATCTACAATGACTTGATCCAGGTCGCTGCCTCTAAGATGTACAAGGGCAATGTCATTGAGGAGTTTGACGAGTTTATCGATCCAGGCCATCCTTTGTCCGCCTTTACGACCCAATTGACAGGGATCACCAACGAGCATGTCCGGGGTGCTAAGCCCTTGGTGCAGGTCTTGAAGGAATTTCAAGCCTTCTGTGAGGGAACCGTTCTCGTTGCCCACAATGCTACCTTTGACGTGGGCTTCATGAATGCCAACTATGAGCGTCATGGTCTTCCCAAGATCACCCAGCCGGTCATCGATACCCTGGAATTTGCCCGTAACCTCTATCCAGATTTTAAACGGCATGGCTTGGGACCATTGACCAAGCGCTTTGGGGTAGGCTTGGAACACCACCACATGGCCAACTACGATGCGGAAGCGACGGGGCGCCTACTCTTTATCTTCATCAAAGATGTCGCTGAAAAGCACGGGGTGACCAATCTCAAGGATCTGAATATCGATCTGATCAATGAAAATTCCTATAAGAAGGCGCGGGTCAAGCATGCCACGATCTATGTCAAGAATCAGACCGGCCTTAAGAACATGTTTAAACTGGTTTCACTTTCTGGGACCAAGTATTTCGAAGGAGTCCCACGGATTCCAAAGACCGTGCTGGACGCCCACCGCGAGGGCTTGATCCTTGGATCGGCCTGCTCAGAAGGGGAAGTCTTTGATGCGGTCATGTCGCAAGGTGTGGATGCGGCAGTCGAAGTGGCTAAGTACTATGACTTTATCGAGGTTATGCCACCGGCTATCTACGCACCTCTCATTGCCAAGGAGCAGGTCAAGGACATGGACGAGCTCCAGACTATAATCAAGAGCTTGATCGAAGTGGGAGATCGCCTCGGCAAGCCTGTTCTTGCGACAGGAAATGTCCACTATCTGGAGCCGGAAGATGAGATCTATCGGGAGATCATTGTCCGTAGTCTCGGTCAGGGTGCTATGATCAACCGGACCATTGGGCACGGAGAAGATGCCCAGCCAGCGCCACTGCCAAAAGCGCATTTCAGAACCACCAATGAAATGCTGGATGAATTTGCCTTTTTGGGAGAAGATTTGGCGCGCAAGATTGTTATTGAAAACACCAATGCGCTTGCAGAGACCTTTGAGCCGGTCGAAGTGGTTAAGGGGGACCTCTATACGCCATTTATCGACAAGGCCGAAGAAACAGTTGCGGAATTGACCTATAAGCGAGCCTTTGAGATCTATGGTAATCCGCTCCCTGATATTGTCGATCTGCGAATTGAAAAAGAATTGACCTCTATCTTGGGGAATGGCTTTGCAGTGATTTATCTGGCATCGCAAATGCTGGTGCACCGTTCCAATGAGCGGGGCTACCTGGTTGGATCGCGTGGATCCGTTGGATCCAGCTTTGTGGCGACCATGATTGGGATCACCGAGGTCAATCCGCTCTCGCCTCACTATGTCTGCAGCCAGTGCCAGTATAGTGAATTCATCACAGACGGTTCTTATGGATCTGGTTTTGATATGCCGGACAAGGATTGTCCAAACTGTGGCCACAAGCTCAGCAAAAACGGGCAGGATATTCCTTTTGAAACCTTCCTCGGTTTCGATGGGGACAAGGTACCCGATATCGATTTGAACTTCTCTGGGGAAGACCAGCCGAGTGCCCACTTGGATGTCCGGGATATCTTTGGGGAAGAATATGCCTTCCGGGCAGGAACGGTAGGTACGGTCGCAGCTAAGACTGCCTACGGTTTTGTCAAGGGATACGAGCGTGATTTTGGCAAGTACTACCGAGATGCCGAGGTCGAGCGCTTAGCTCTTGGTGCAGCTGGGGTCAAACGGACGACCGGTCAGCACCCGGGGGGAATCGTTGTTATTCCAAATTATATGGATGTCTATGACTTTACTCCGGTCCAGTATCCGGCAGATGATGTGACAGCCGAATGGCAGACCACTCACTTTAACTTCCACGATATCGATGAGAACGTCCTCAAGCTCGATGTCCTGGGACATGATGATCCGACCATGATTCGTAAGCTTCAAGACTTGTCAGGTATTGATCCAAATGATATCCCTATGGATGATCCAGGGGTCATGGCCCTCTTTTCTGGGACGGAAGTGCTAGGGGTGACAGCCGAGCAGATCGGAACGCCGACAGGAATGTTGGGGATTCCAGAGTTTGGAACCAACTTTGTTCGGGGCATGGTCGAAGAGACCCATCCGACGACCTTCGCAGAGTTACTTCAGCTCTCTGGTCTGTCTCACGGTACCGACGTGTGGTTGGGAAATGCCCAAGACTTGATCAAGGCGGGCATTGCCGATCTATCGACCGTTATCGGGTGTCGGGACGACATCATGGTTTACCTCATGCACGCGGGTCTCAAGCCTAAGATGGCCTTTACCATCATGGAGCGCGTGCGGAAAGGGATGTGGCTCAAGATCTCAGAAGAAGAGCGCAACGGTTACATCCAAGCCATGAAGGAAAACAATGTCCCTGAATGGTACATCGAGTCCTGTGGGAAGATCAAGTACATGTTCCCTAAAGCCCATGCAGCGGCCTATGTTATGATGGCCCTTCGTGTGGCCTACTTTAAAGTGCATCATCCACTTTATTACTACTGTGCTTACTTCTCGATTCGGGCCAAGGCCTTTGACGTCAAGACCATGGGTGCAGGCCTTGAGGCCGTGAAAGCGCGGATGAAAGAAATCTCTGAGAAACGCAAGAACAACGAAGCTTCCAATGTAGAGATTGACCTCTACACCACCCTTGAGATTGTCAATGAGATGTGGGAGCGGGGCTTCAAGTTTGGCAAACTAGACCTCTATCGCAGTCAGGCGACAGAATTCTTGATCGATGGGGATACCCTGATTCCACCATTTGTTGCTATGGATGGTCTGGGAGAGAACGTCGCCAAGCAAATCGTGCGAGCGCGTGAAGAAGGAGAATTCCTCTCTAAGACCGAGCTCCGGAAGCGTGGCGGTGTTTCGTCCACCCTGGTTGAAAAGATGGATGAGATGGGTATTCTTGGCAATATGCCAGAGGATAACCAGTTGAGCCTCTTTGATGATTTGTTTTGATGGAGGGAATCCATTTACAAAAGTTGATCCAGTTTCATCTAATTAAGACTTAACAGTAAAACCAGTAGAGATGATTTTTATGATTTTCATTTCTGCTGGTTTTTAGATATGATAGAATATAAATAAGTTTTTATCCAGAGACTAAAACTTTAGGAAGTTATATATTGAAATTATCAAAAATGATCGCTATAAATTATTAATAATGATACTCTCAAACAAGAGTAGGCTTAACGGAAGTAGTGTTTGCTATACCTTAATAACTTTTCGATATGGAATGGAGATAAGTATGATTTTAGGTGAAACTTATAGGAAAATAAGAGAAGAAAAGGGAATTTCTATTTCTTCATTAGCAGGTGCTGAAATTTCAAAATCTCAAATATCTAGATTTGAATTAGGAGAAACAGAGATTTCTGTCTTTAAGTTATTGTATCTTCTTGAAAGAATAGGAGTGACACTAGAAGAATTTCTGCTTATCTGTAATCATTATCAACCTTCGGATTTTAATACCTTAATAGCTTCTGTTAAACAAGCTGCATATAATGAAGATGCTCAAGCATTACTAGATATGGTAGAGAAAGAAATAGAACTTTTTCATGGGACAAATTCTCATTACCATAAATTAAATGCTATTTTCATTGAAAGTATTGTTTCGGGAATGGATAAAAATCATCAATTGAGTCGTCAAGACGCCTCTTATCTTACAAATTATTTATTTTCTGTTGAAAACTGGGGTTATTATGAAACGCTTATCCTTGGAAATTGCTGTCGTGTTCTATCTCCAGATTTATTATTTAGATATGCCAAAGAGGCGCTCAAAAAAGGGAAGTTGTATGGTTCTATACCTAGAAATAGACAATCTCTCATTCAACTACTTCTCAATTCTTTGATTATAATGATTGAGAACGACTTATATGAGGAATCTTTATTTTTAAAACAGGCTACGAAGAATATACTAGCGGATTCCACAGATTTTTTTGAACAAACTATTTTGCTATATTTAGATGGATATTTGGAACTGAAATTCTATCATAATCAAAAATCACTTTTAAAAATCGAAGAAGCTTTAAAAATTTTTGATCTCTTCAATAAAACAATCTACAAAAATTACAAAGAATACTTTGAGAAACACATCATTCAATTAGTAGACTAGGCCATTTATCTATAGGGTAATAACGTGATCAAACTCTTCCAATATTTTTGGATTTTGATCATGAGTAATGACAATAACAATTGCATCTTTAATGGATAGAATGTAGTCCATCATTGCTTTGGCTTTTATTGGATCAAGGTTGCTTGTAGGTTCGTCAAAGATATATACAGAATATGGTTTGACTAAAAACCTAGCTAAATCAATTCGTTGCTTTTCTCCTTCTGAAATACTTTGGCCTGATTGAGATAGACTCTTATTAAGGAAGTCTTCATTAAATCCTAAGGCTTCTCTTAATTTTTCAGTTAAATAAAGATTTCTGGATAGTTTGATATTCTCTAGGACATTTCCTTCAATCAGAAAATCATTTTTTTGCACAAATGCAATATCTTTATATAACTCCTCTGAGGGAATATCAATATTCTGTTTTCCGTTGATTTTTATTTCCCCATCATAAAGATTTTTGGAATAATAGTTTAGTATTAATTTTACTAAAGTTGTTTTCCCAGCTCCTGAAGCACCTATAATTGCATAGCGCTTGCCTTTTTTAAATTCATAGGAAAAATGATCAAATAATATTTTATTTTCAATTTCATAATGTAATTGGCTAATAGAAATGGTCGAAATGTTATCACAATCAATTATCCTTGTTTTATGGAAAATTTCATGATTTGTCTCATATAAATTTTCTTGGATATTATCAATAATGGACTTGCTACTGCTGATTAAATTTTTATTGTAAAGAATAGATTGTAATGGAGCAAAAACACCGTTTAATAATTGAATACTTGCTACGAGTAATCCAATAGTCAGTAAGTTATTTCTTACAAAAAAGATACCAGCAACCATACAGGATAGTTGAGAGCCAAAACTTAGTAAAATTCCAGTAGTTGAAGCTAAGTCTTTTAAGAATTGATATGTTTTTTTGGACTCTTCAAATTCTAAACTGATTCCCTGAATTTTTTCTTGGGTCCAGCTTTGAATATTTAATAACTTAATTTGTTCAAAACCATTAATAAAGTTTGTCATTTTTGATAAATAGTGATTATTTTGTAGAGAATAATTATTTGTTGATTTAGTCATTAACTTTCCAGGAATTTGTGATAGAAAAATTGTTATACTCGACAATAAAAGAAAGACTAATGCTAATCGCCATTCTATATAAATAATAGCAACCACACTCATGATAAGGCTCCCTAAATTTGCAATTAGAGAGATTTTAGGGATTAATAAATTTTCTTGAATAAGGTCACTGTTTTTGGTGATATTATTTAAGAAATCTGAATGGTTACGGTTGTCAATTTGGTTAAATTCACGCGATAAATAATGTAATAAGAGACGCCTTTTTAGATCTAAAATAACTTTTTTTACATATTGGTTTTTAAGATAGGAATAGGAACAAGAAATCAAGAACCACAGTAAAATCGAACTTACACAAATAGTGATATGAAAGAGTAATCCACTATTTGAATTAGATATACTATCAAGTATTCTTCCTAATTGAAGAGAGAAGAATGTCATTAAAAGAGCACTTGTCAGACTTAATAAAATAAGCAAGAAATATAGTAATTTATATTGTTTCGTAATCTGCTTCATATTTTTCACCTCTTAATATATGATAGCAACATTATATTCTAAAACTAAAACTCAGGCTGAGATCTCCCATATTTGGGATACTAATTTTATTTCTTTACTATATTTTAGTTTACAGCTATCCATTGTATATCCGATGGATTTACAATAGCCTTCTTTTTTGATACAATAAAAGATAGAAAGAAGGTGAGAATATGTCAAAGACGAGCATGAGTATCCGTTTGGATAGTGAGGTTAAGGAGCAAGCCCAACTGGTGTTCAATCATTTAGGGATGGATATGACCACGGCTATCAACATTTTCCTTCGTCAGGCTATTCAATATCAGGGCTTACCTTTTGATGTTCGATTAGACGATCATGGGAAGTTGCTTCAAGTAGTAACGGATGTAGAGCAAAATCGGAATATGAGTCAACCCTTTGAATCAGTCTCAGACTTGATGGAGGACTTGCGTGCTTAAGATTCGTTATCATAAACAGTTTAAAAAAGATTTTAAGTTGGCAATGAAGCGAGGTTTGAAGGCAGACTTGTTAGAAGAAGTCTTAAATTTTCTGGTTCAAGAAAAAGAACTTCCTGTCAGATATCGTGATCATCAACTGACCAATTCCAAGCATTTCCAAGGTGTTCGAGAGTGTCATATCCAGCCGGATTGGCTTTTGGTTTACAAAGTAGATCAGGATGAATTGATTTTAAACTTGCTAAGGACAGGAAGTCACAGTGATTTGTTCTAGAAACAAAGGAGGAGAACATGAAGTTAGAAATTTTTGCAGAAGACAAACCAGCTGAAAAAGTCTTTGAGTACAAGCTAGAGGTGGCAGACAATGTGCTGCTCCTTTCCACCGCCATGCTCTCAGGAGCGATTGCTCTAGCCGGCTTATTTTCAGCCTTGAAAGATTAACGGACAGCCTCTATTTTCCTTTTGAAAATAGAGGTTTTTCAGTCCTTTCAGATCTTATAAGTGTTTTCTTTGGCACTGGATTGTGTTACAATTTTTAGTAACAAGTGTTTATAACAAGGGAACAGAAAAAATGAAACAGAGGAAAAGCGCGTGGCAAGATATTTAGTAGGGCCTTACAATAATAGTTGGAACTTTATGGATGCGGTTGAAAAAGCGCAGGATGGAGATACCATCGAGTTTGAAAATGGGTATGTGTTTCAATGGCCGACAGATGAGGTAATTGTGATCAACAAGAGCCTTCATTTTGTGGGGCATGTAGTTCCAAATCCAAATGGTAATGGGCGCATGTTTAACAACACGATTGAGGCTTCTTTCCGATTTGTAGAGGGAGCTCAGGTGACATTTGAAGATCTGTGGTTTAAAGTTGGTGGGAACCATACTGCCTTGACCTTATGGAATGAGTCAGCTATCACCTGTAAACAGGTCTATTTTGAAGCAACCACTCCGACAAATAGTGAATTTTTTATCTATATGGATACGCATTCGAAAATGACATTGGATGGAGTTGGGATGAAGGTTCCGGAAAAACACCAAAGTGTCATCGGAATGTCAGCATCGGAATTGTCCATTCAAAATTCAACGATTTTTTCTAAGATAGACCTATCAGAAGGCTCTAAATTGGCCTTAGAAAATGTCCATATTGAAAAATTTGGGAATAATACCATCCATGCCAAGGACTCAGAAGTGATCGCAAAAAATTCAACGATTACAGGCGGGGATCTGGAAAAGGATTTTCCACCAGTTTGGTTGAGAAATGTCATCTGGGAGTCTGAAAACTGTAAAATTGAGTTGCCTACCGGTACTGGGGTCTGTCTTGATAATAATGTTCAATTCAATTCTGATTCGGATCATATGACCTCCATCAATTCATACAATAGTATGATCCGAGCTCACCAAGCTACATTTTCAGAATTTTTATGCGCCTATGAAGAATCCTTTGCTTCCCTGACTGGAGAAACAACCTTCTTGAATGAGAATGCCCAAACCATTTCATTTGGCGTTTTTGATGATAGTGTGCTGATGGCTGAGCATATGATTTGTCATAAGATTGCGGATCCCAATATACGGCTTCAAGGTGGAGCCTTTGCTAAGGTGGGCACCGTGACCTATAGGCAGGGCGATGCGCGTGATCTGACCAAGGAAATCGAGGATGACTGTGATTATCTTGTCGGTAGAGAAGTGGCCAAGGGCAATGTGCAAGTCGTTCCTACGGGACAGGCGACGGATGCAACGGTGGCATCAACCCCTACAACGGGCTCTGGACCAGAGAAGAAACAAGATGCTCTTCAAGAACTCAATAGTCTGATTGGTCTTGAAAAAGTCAAACATGAGATCAAGAAAATGATCAACATGGTGGAATTTAACAAGAAACGAATCGCTAGTGGCAAGGCTCCTGAAAAACAAACCCTTCACGCTGCCTTTATGGGAAATCCTGGTACAGGGAAAACCACTGTGGCCCGTCTGTTGGGACAAGTGCTCTTTGATGCGGGTGTCCTCTCAGGGGAAGAATTTCGTTTCGTGGAAGCAACGGAGTCCGATTTGATCTCTTCGAATATTGGAGGAACAGCTGAACAGACCCAAGCCCTACTTGAAAAAGCGCGAGGAGGCATCCTATTTATTGATGAAGCCTATAGCTTGGATAAAAAGGACAGCGGTGCAGATTTTGGGATCGAGGCGATCAATACCATCCTCAAATTTATGGAGGACAATCGCGATGACATCATGATTATCTTTGCCGGCTATACCAAGGAAATGGAGGAGTTCTTAAAGACCAATCCAGGACTCCGTTCTCGGGTGCCAAATAATTTCATCTTTGAAGATTTTACAGGAGATGAGATTGTTCAGCTGGGCGAAATGATCCTAAGCAAAGGAGACTACAAGCTCGAAGACCGGGATTACTATGCGCGGCATGTTAAGCGGGCTTATGATGGCTCGCTAGATAAGAGCAATGGTCGCTGGATCCGCAACCTGGATGAGCAATTGACCAAGACCATGGCGGATCGGGTGGTAGCCCAAGGTTCTGACGATATTGAGACCATCCTCAATAGCGATATCGATGCTGTCCTTAACCAAGGTAAGTATCAAGCAGGAGCCGACAAGGAAGAAGATGGGATGGCTGCCCTCAACCGTTTGGTTGGAATTGCCAAGGTGAAAGAGCAAGTCGAACAATTCGTAGCCATGGCTGAGTTCAATCAAAAACGGGCTGAACAAGGTGGCATCGTCGAAGACACGACCTTGCACTCTCTCTTTCTTGGAAATCCCGGTACAGGGAAGACCACCGTGGCGCGCATTTTGGGCAATATCCTCTTCCAAAAAGGAGTTATCAAGCAGAAGAAATTCATCGAAGTATCGCGGAGCAATCTGGTTGGAGGCTACCAAGGTCAAACGGCTTTGAAGACGCGTGAAGTTTTGGAGAGTGCACTGGGTGGAGTCCTCTTTATCGATGAGGCCTACACGCTCTACACCGGTTTAAATGATGATTTTGGGAAAGAAGCCTTGGATGAAGTCCTCAAATTTATGGAGGACCACCGCCGCGATATCGTCATTATCTTTGCTGGTTACACGAAAGAGATGCACGACTTCTTGCAGGTCAATTCAGGTCTGCAAAGCCGGATCCCGACTACATTTGACTTTGAAGACTATAGTCCAGATGAGATCGTCGAGATCGGTCTGTTGGGATTGCGCAAGCAAGGCTACCAAGTCAATGAATCCCTTTACGGAGAGATCGTCAGAGAAAATTATATGCGTGCCAATGACCATAGTAATGGTCGCTGGGTCCGCAATCTCAATGAAAAACTCTTGCGCCAAGTATCGACGCGAGTAACTCGTGAAGGTAGTACGGATTACAATTCGATTTTGGATCAAGATTTGGAAGCCTTGAGGGAGAATGGCAATTCTGGGCATCCCCATACAGTAGATGATCAAGGTTATGTTCTTCCTTGATCGAGAAAGAAGAATCAGGATTCTGCAGGAGCGGAATCCTTTTTGCATGGACTTGTGGTATACTAAGAGAAGATCATTCACTTATGAAGGAGAAAAAAATGGTTTTACCAAATTTTAAAGAAAACCTCGAAAAATACGCTAAATTGTTGGTGGCGAATGGCATCAACGTGCAACCTGGCCATACCTTGGCTTTGAACATCGATGTGGAACAAAGAGAATTGGCCCACTTGATTGTGAAGGAAGCCTATGCCTTGGGTGCGCACGAAGTGATCATCCAATGGGCAGATGACTTCACTACCCGGGAAAAATTCCTCCATGCACCGATGGATCGTTTGGACAATGTGCCAGACTACAAGATTGCGGAGATGAACTACCTCTTGGAACACAAGGCTAGTCGCTTGGGTGTGCGCTCGTCTGATCCAGGTGCCTTAAATGGTGTCGATGCAGAGAAGCTTTCTGCTTCTGCTAAGGCTTTGGGCATGGCCATGAAACCAATGCGCATCGCCACTCAATCCAACAAGGTCAGCTGGACCGTTGCTGCTGCAGCTGGTATAGAGTGGGCGAAAAAGGTCTTCCCAAATGCGGCGAGCGATGAAGAAGCAGTGGATCTCCTGTGGGATCAAATCTTCAAGACTTGCCGAGTGTATGAGGAAGATCCAGTCAAGGCTTGGGAAGAGCATGCTGCTATTCTTAAGAGCAAGGCAGATACACTGAATAAGGAACAATTCTCAGCCCTTCATTACACAGCGCCTGGTACAGATTTGACTCTTGGCTTGCCGAAAAACCACGTCTGGGAATCTGCCGGAGCCATCAATGCCCAAGGTGAAAGCTTCTTGCCAAACATGCCGACAGAAGAGGTCTTCACAGCTCCTGACTTCCGCCGTGCAGAAGGCTATGTCACCTCTACAAAACCGCTTAGCTACAATGGAAACATCATCGAAGGCATCAAAGTGACCTTTGAAAATGGAGAAATCGTAGATATCACAGCAGAAAAAGGCGATCAAGTCATGAAAGATTTGGTCTTCAAAAACAAGGGAGCGCGTGCCTTGGGTGAATGTGCCCTCGTACCAGATCCAAGCCCAATTTCACAGTCAGGAATTACCTTCTTTAACACTCTCTTTGATGAAAATGCCTCTAACCACTTGGCCATCGGGGCAGCCTATGCAACCAGCGTAGAAGGTGGCGCAGAATTCACAGAAGAAGAACTCGAAGCAGCCGGCCTTAACCGCTCAGACGTCCACGTCGACTTCATGATCGGCTCAAGACAAATGAATATCGACGGTATCCGAGAAGACGGCACCCGCGTCCCAGTCTTCCGCAACGGAGATTGGGCAATATAGGGAGCAGGACAGAAATCGGTAGACGCAGTCTCGATTTCGTAGTCCTGCCCCCACACAGTTGATTAGACTGGACGAAGAACCGAAAGGTTCAAGTACCGTCAATCAACCACTGTGCTAAGAGACAGAAATCGGTAGACGAAGTCTCGTAAAAAAGTAAGGTAGTAGTGAATCATCACTACTACCTTACTTTTTTGTCATTTACGCTATTCTAAAATCAAAAGTCCTTCTTTGATTTCAAATGGATTGTTTGGATTGATGCGGTCATAGAACATGATGCCGTTGGTGTGGTCGATCTCATGTTGAACGACGATGGAGTTGTAACCTTTGAGTTTGATGCGTTTCTTTTCACCGTCTTTTGTGAAATACTCAACCGTCACGCGGGCATGGCGAACCACATAGCCTGGGACGTTGCGGTCAACAGAGAGACAGCCTTCCCCGTCGCCAAGCGCCGCATCTTGAACAGAATGAGCGACAACCTTTGGATTGTACATGACTTCTTGAAGGCTATAGGCTTCTTTTGGTGGGTTGCCATCGGCATCTTCTGGATTGGGAACCAAAACAGCGATGATTCGTTTAGAGATATCCAGCTGAGGGGCTGCGAGTCCAACTCCTCCACGGAGGCCAAGTTTTTCAGCCATAACAGGGTCTTGAGAATGGTGCAAAAATTGCATCATTTTTTCACCCAGGATAATTTCCTGATCAGACAAAGGGAAGGTCACATCTTCCGCAACAGCTCGAAGTGTTGGATTTCCTTCGCGGATAATGTCATCCATATCAATCAAATGGGATGCTCTTGTAATTTTTTCAATTGCTTTCATCGTTTTACTCTCACTTTCTTTCTATCCTCCATGATAACACAAAAGAGCCTAAAATTAAAGTTATCTGTCGACGGTTTCCGCATGTTTGATGGACAAATCACTCATCCTTTTTGCGTCTAAAATCGTATAGACTCGCCCTTCTCTTTGGACTAAGCCCTCTTCAATCATCTGCTTGATGACACGGCTAAGGTGGCGGTAGCTGATCCCAAAACGCAGGGCCAGCTGATTCATCTTGGGCTTGAGGGTCCCATTTTCATCGCAATGCTCCAGAAAATGCGTAGCGAGGCGTTCCTTGACCGAATAATGAAAGTTAGCAGGAGCCAAATAGTTGATCTGGTGCAATTTCTCAGCCAAGGTCTTGGCCGTAGAGCGCAAAAAGGTTGGATCAAGCAGGAGGCGCTTCTTAAAGTGCTGGGCTGGGAGCTGGACGACTAGTGAGTCTTGGTCTGCAATGACCGATGTGATACAGACCCGATCGAGCAGGAGCTCAATTTCTCCTAAGAGTCCAGGTTTTTCTTGAATTTCAAGGATGGTGTCGCTGCCATTTTCAAGACTGTGGACGATCTTGAGCCGGCCTTTGAGAAAATAAGGAATGACATCTTGCTCAGAACCTTGGCGGCAGATATACTCTCCAGCCTGATAGAGGACAAGGTCCAGCTGGCTAAGACAGTCGCCTGGAAAGATCTGGTCCAATTGGTAGTCTGTGATGATTTCCTTGAGTCTTGTAGATGGGGAAATTTTTTTCATCTCAATCTCCTAAAATAGGACAAATGTCCTGTTTTTCTATTTCTAAATTGATTATACTAGGATTCTATTGAAAATACTAGTTTGAATTTTTTCTGAAAAAACTAGTAAAATCAAAATGTTACCAGTAAAGTGTAGGAAATAAACAATGAAAAAAACAATGGAAAGAATCAGTCTCTTGAGTTTGTCGCTCATGCTGATCTCATCCTTTTCAATTACAGCCGGTTTGCCGGCAATGAAGGCTTATTTTAGCCACTTCGGATATTCAGCAAGTCAGGTAGAACTCTTGGTTTCCCTGCCAGCCTTTGCGGTCGTGGCCATGCTCTTTTTAAATAGCGTGATCGAGCGGTGGATGAGTGAGCGCCAGATGATTGTCGCAGGGCTCTTGCTCTTTTCAACTAGCGGGCTCTTGCCTTTGGTCGTACAGGACTATCCTCTCATCTTTTTGAGTCGTTTGCTCTTTGGTTTGGGGACAGGAATGATCAATGCCAAGGCTATTTCGATTATCAGTGAGCGCTACTCGGGCAATGACAAGACCCGGATGCTGGGCTATCGGGGCTCTGCTGAAGTGGTGGGCTCTGCCATCTTGACCTTTATCGTGGGGCAACTCTTGCCTCTAGGATGGCCAGCGATCTTTGCCATATACGGTGGTGGTTACTTGATTTTACTCCTCTATCTCCTTTTTGTCCCTTATCCTAAGGAGAAAAAACAGGCTAACTTGAAGGAGAAAAAGAAAGGTTCCGCACGCCTTCGCTCTCCTCAATGGCGTTTTAGTCTGATGTTAGCCGTGATTGCTGGTATCATCATTTGTTTCAATTCTATTATCAGCCTGCGCGTGCCGGATATCATCGTTGATGCTCGTATGGGAACGGCGACAACAGCTGGAACCGTCTTGAGTCTGATGCAATTGACAGGGATTGTAGCAGGAGTGGGCTTTGCTAGTTTGACACATGTTTTCAAAAAGAACTTGCTCATGATCATGTGCTTTGGTTTTGGACTAGCTCTGGCCTTGATTGGCTTGTCCGGACAGCTGTGGAGCCTGGTTTTAGGAACCCTTTTAGCAGGATTTACCTACAGTACGGGAGTCACCAGTATCTTCTATCACCTATCTGAAAAAATCCCGACCAATCTCCTAAACCTTGCGACCTCGCTGGTCTTGATTGGCTGCAATCTCGGATCAGCCCTCTCTTCTTTCTTCATCCAGTTGGTGACGCCACTAGCTCCCTCCAATCACCTGCTCTTTGTCTGGATTGGCGCTTTGATGGTCCTAACAGGAGTTTTCGCTTCACAATTGCTAGCACGAACGAAATGATGGAGAAATCATTTCGTTTTTTTAATTCAATCTATTGCGTCCTGTCACTAGCTCGTGTTATTATAGGAGAAGTGTGAAAAAAAGATTAGTTTAAAGGATAGAATAATGAAAAAAATCATGGAGAAAGTGAGTATTCTCGCGCTTTCATTTATTTTGACGACCTCGTTTTCGATTTCGAGTGCGCAGTCGGCCATGTTTGCCTATTACAAGGGAATTCCTCACAGCATGATTGAGCTCTTGGTCTCGCTTCCTTCTGCTGGGATCATGGTTTCACTCATCTTCAATAAATGGATTGGACGTCTATTTTCAGAGCGTCAGATGATTGTGACAGGCTTAGTTGCTTACGCTCTATGTGGCTTTATTCCCTTAATCAGTCCAGCCTATCCGGTTGTCTTTTTGTCTCGGATTATTTTCGGGATGGCAGTTGGTTTGCTCAATGTTTCTGCCATTGCCATTATCAGTGAGCGCTATAAAGGAAAAGAACGCGTCCAAACTCTTGGTATTCGTGGTTCTGCAGAGGTTGTTGGGACGGCCGTTTTAACCTTTGGAGTCAGCCTTTTGATTCGCTTTGGCTGGCAGGCGGCCTTTCTCGTATACGGTATCAGTATTCCTATCTTACTTTTGTATCTCTTATTTGTGCCCTATGGATCTACGACGGAAGCAGTGGAGGAAAAACACCGGGATGTCAAGATGACGGGGGGACAATGGCGGACTGCACTCGGCTTAGCAGTCGTTGCGGCAGCTATCGTCTTGTCCAATGTCATGATCACTGTTCGGATTCCAAGTGTGGTAGAACAAGTTGGACATGGCACTGCCCAAACTGCGGGGGTTATTTTAGCAGCCATGCAATTTGTTGGGATCTTGGCAGGTTTGGCCTTCTCGCCCTTGACCTATCTATTCCGTGATCGTTTATTATTGGTTTCGGGAGTAGCTTATGGTGTGGCCCAAATGTTGATCGGGGTCTCTCCAAATCTCTTGATTCTTGCCCTTGTAACCATTGCTTCTGGCTTCGCCTACAGTGTAGCTTTGACAACAGTTTACAATGTCTTATCTGATAAGATGCCAGCAGGGGTCTTGAGCCAGGCAACGTCCATTGCGGTTTTGGGATGTAGTACAGGTTCGATCGCAACGACCTTTGTCCTTAGTCTATTAGGGACGATCTCATCAGCTCCAGTCTTCATTTTTGGATTTTCTGGTATCCTCATGATCCTGGTTTCCTTTTTTGGCCTTTGGATTGTGCGAAAGAGCGGGAAGAAATCATGCGCTTAGATAAATTTTTAGTAGATTGTGGCGTGGGGAGCAGGACCGAGGTCAAGCAACTCCTCAAGCAAATGAAAATTGCAGTAAATGGAAAAAAAGAGACAGCAGGAAAGTTGCAGATTGATCCAGACAAGGATCAGGTGACCTTTATGGGAGAAGACCTGGTCCATGAAACCTTCGTGTATTATCTGCTCAATAAACCAGCTGGAGTCATCTCAGCGACTGAAGATGACCACCACCAAACTGTGCTAGATCTATTGGATGAGACAGCCCGTCACAAGGAAGTCTTTCCTGTCGGGCGCCTGGATATCGATACCCATGGCTTGCTGCTTTTGACCAATAATGGCAAGCTCGCTCATGCCATGCTTTCGCCAAAGAAGCATGTGTCGAAGATCTACCGTGCCCAGGTGGTTAGGATCATGGATGAGGCAGATGTGGCCCGTTTTGAAGCAGGTATTGCCCTCAAAGACTTCACGACTTTGCCTGCGAGATTGCAGATCTTAGAGGTGGATGAGGCAAGCGCCAGTTCCTATGTCGAAATTGAAATTGCAGAAGGAAAATTCCATCAGGTCAAGCGCATGGTCGCTGCCTGTGGCAAGGAAGTAGTGGATTTAGAGCGAATTTCTATGGGCCCTCTAAGGCTAGATCCAAATTTAGAGCTTGGGGACTGGAGACGGCTGAATGAGTCTGAATTGAAATCTATCAGTATATTTGGGATCAAACTTTAAGTTAGTACAATGTTAAAGTTAAAAATTGGATAATTACAATATATAAGGAGTTTGTAGTGAATTACTTTAATAATTTATTTATAGTTTTAATGCCAGTTATTGTTGGTGCATTGATTTCAATTGTTCCTAATATGATAAATAAGAAAATTGAAAATAAAAATAAGTTAAAAGAAGACAATAGAAATATTAAGTTACAAAACTATGTAGAATTAATAGATCTATTAACAATAGTGTTGAAGAATCCAGGAGTTAATTTTGAACAAATTATTTCTAAAATAAATATAGTAAACATGATTGGCAGTGTGGAAGTAGTTTATACGTTAAATGAATATATTCAAACATGGGGAGGTTGCACTTCACAAGAGGATCAAAATACTAAATATTTTCAATTACTCATTGCGATGAGGAAAGATATTGGTATTGACGAAGGGGATCTGTCTAAGCTTTCTACAATAGGGTTACTTGATATCCAACGAGTGAGTTGATATTATGGAGATGTTTTTTCTTGCTTAAGTTTATGTACAAACTAACTTTTAAAATCATCAAGCTACTGTATTTTCTATTTGTTTGACAAACGGGATCAATCCTGATAGAATAAGAAGGTCGAATAGACAACTAACTCTTTCTTGGTAGCAGGATATGCCAAACCTGCCACTCGGATAGAGCATAAAGAAAAGGAGCTTATCATGGCAATCTCAAAAGAGAAAAAAAATGAAATCATTGCACAATACGCACGTCACGAAGGTGACACTGGTTCAGTAGAAGTACAAGTTGCTGTCCTTACTTGGGAAATCAACCACTTGAACGAACACATCAAACAACACAAAAAAGACCACGCTACTTACCGTGGTTTGATGAAGAAAATCGGTCGCCGTCGTAACTTGTTGGCTTACCTTCGTACAAACGACGTTAACCGTTACCGTGAGTTGATCAACTCTCTTGGACTTCGTCGTTAATCTTGCGTCTAAAACGTTTCTATACTTCGTTGACTTCGCCTCGATGTACCATCAGTACAATCTTCGGCTCGGCGCCTTGTCTAGAAACGTTTTATCCAGCAAGAATGGAGCCTTCTGAATTCAGAGGGCTTTTTTATTGAGGTTTTATCGGCCACAATTTTGGAGACTACAAAAATCTCAAATGGTAGCAGTCTGCAAGCCCCCTTGGAGAGCCCACACTTTACGAAGTAAAGTATAGTGGGTTATACTTTACATGGAAGTAGTCACCGAATTCCAGTTAGAAATTACTTTGTAACTACGTTTTGAGGAGGAGTAAAATGCTTTCCTACGTTCGACATTACCCACTAGCGATAGCTAAATTAATGTGTCTGTGCTTCCCTAAAATCTGCTGATTTATTACTGACTAATACAGGAGTTTTTTTATGGGACAGACAATCATATCTGCTATTGGTGTTTATATTTCCACCAGTATCGATTATTTAATTATTTTAATTATTTTATTTGCACAGCTATCACAGAATAAACAGAAATGGCATATTTATGCAGGGCAATATCTAGGTACAGGCTTACTTGTAGGGGCGAGTTTAGTTGCTGCTTATGTCGTCAATTTCGTGCCTGAAGAATGGATGGTTGGATTGCTTGGTTTAATCCCTATCTATTTAGGGATTCGCTTTGCAATTGTTGGAGAAGGTGAGGAAGAAGAGGAAGAAATTATTGAAAGATTTGAACAAAGCAAGTCAAATCAACTGTTTTGGACAGTTACATTACTGACAATTGCGTCTGGCGGAGATAATTTAGGTATCTATATACCTTATTTTGCTTCGTTAGATTGGTCACAGACACTCGTGGCGTTGCTTGTGTTTGCAATCGGCATAATTATCTTTTGCGAGCTTAGTCGTGTGCTATCCTCTATGCCGTTAATATCCGAGACAATTGAAAAATATGAGCGAATCGTTGTGCCCTTAGTATTCATTCTACTTGGACTATACATCATGTATGAAAATGGCACGATAGAGCCTACAATCTTCGGTTCGTCGCCTTTTCTAGAACGATTTTATCCAGTATAATCTTCAGCTACGGTTCCTAGCATCGTAAGGTAAAATAGACCAGATCGATCTCCCTTCGGGGAGATTTTTTGTTTTATTGTCTTTTCTTTATCGCACAAGATCCATCATTCTGAGGAAGTCGTTTTGTTTGACAGATGTAACGAACGGAGTTACAATGGATACATCTTAAGAAATAGAGGTTACCGATATGATTGAAATTACATATCTAGATGGTGCAAAACATGAAAGAGTCATGCATTTTGATTCCTATGAAGAGTTTGAACGATCCCAACAGACCTGCTTGATTGGTGTAGCGGATTACTATCCCGTACAAAAATTGACCTATAATGGGCACGAACTCGATTACCAAGGCACTTACGGAGATGTCTTCTTCTATTTGATGAAGCAAGACCTCGATCAATACAAAAACTAAAGGAGAAAAACAATGGTAAAAGCAATTACAGATGCAACATTTGAAGCAGAAACTAAAGAAGGATTAGTCTTGGTAGACTTTTGGGCAACCTGGTGTGGCCCATGTCGCATGCAAGCTCCTATCTTAGAAAAATTATCGGAAGAACTTTCGGAAGATGAGTTAAAAATCCTGAAAATGGATGTGGATGAAAATCCTGAAACAGCGCGTGATTTCGGCATTATGTCCATCCCAACCTTGCTCTTTAAAAAAGATGGACAGGTTGTCAAACAAGTTGCAGGGGTACACACTGCAGCGCAAATTAAGGCAATTATTGCTGAGTTGAATTAAGTTAAAAAGGAAAAAGCTAAAGAAAATGATTCTTTAGCTTTTTTGTTATTCCTTGTTTGAATGATGTTTTCCAGCTCTAATTGCTTCAGCTTCACTCATTGTGATAACTTTGTCCTTACGAGTATTTGATGGCATATTATTAATATTGTACCAATAGGCAGGTGATTTTCCATATTGTGCAACATAGACGATACGTTGTTCCTGGGCAGCAGCTTGTTGAGCGGCAGCAGCTTGTTGTGCTTCTACTTTAGCTTTTTCATTAATTGCATTTTGTACACGTCCAATGCGTTCAGTTAACGTAGATTTTACTGTTGGATCAACAACTTGATCGACAGCTGCTTGTGCCGGGGCAACGTTATCTTGAATTTGATTATTTTCTAGTTGTTGTACATAAGATTCAGCTTGCTCCGCAAGTTGTTTTGCTTCAGCCTCTTTCTTTTCACGTTCTTCTTTTTCTTTTCGATCCTGTTCCTCTTTCGCCTTTTTCTCGCGTTCTTCTTGTTCTTTTCGTTCTTGCTCCTCCTTTGCTTTTTTCTCTTTTTCTGCTTTCTCCTGTTCGTCGCGTTCTTTTTTTGCTTTTTCTTCTTTTTGAACGAAGCCTACCTGTTTTTCAGTTTCTTTCTGAGAAGCTTCATTTTGATTTGAGCAAGCTCCAAATAATAACGCAATTAAGATTGTTAAAATCAACCGTTTTTTCATAATGTTACTCCCTTCGGATATTTATCCAAGAATAATCATACCAAAATATAAGAGCGCTTTTAATTACTAACTGGTAATATTTAAATAAAAAATCAGACTTAGAATAAACTAAGTCTGAAAATTGTACTTATTCTCCCAATTCTGCACTGTAAGCAATGATTTGATCCACTGTGTCTGAAAGGAATTGGATAGTATCCCGAAGTGGTTTGTCGGTTGAGATATCTGCTCCGATAATCATAGCAGACTCAAGTGGGGTCTTGCTACCACCTGATTTGAGAAGGTCCAGCCAATCTTTGGCTCCGTTTTCGGAGTTCTTCAAGTGCAGGTAACCCGCTGTTGAGATAACCAGGCCAGCTGAGTAGGTGTAGCTGTATAGTCCCATGTAGTAGTGGCTTTGGCGCATCCATGTTAGAGCTGCATCGTCATCGATTTCAACAGCATCTCCCCAAAATTCGGTCAAGACTTCCTTCATGATGCTATTGAGCTTGCTAGCGCCGAAGGTACCACCTTCTTCGATCAGGGTGTAGACCTTGCGTTGGAAGGCTGCTTCTAGCAAGTGGGTGATGAAGTTGTGGAAGTAGGTGTCTGTCAAGCGGTGAGCTAGGGCAAAGCGTTTTTGACGAGGATCGTCAAACTGGTGTTCCAAGTAGTCGCTGAGGAGGAGCTCGTTAAAGGTAGAAGGAGCTTCCACATAGTAGGTCGACATGTGGGCGTTGAAGTAGCTTTGGTTGTTGTCTGAGAAGATGAATTGACCAGAGTGTCCAATCTCATGGATCAGGGTATAAACATCGCTCATCCGACCTGTCCAACTCATGAGGACATAAGGATGGACACGGTAAGGATCGGCTGCATAACCACCGGAATCCTTGCCTTCATTAGCAGCAAAGTCGACCCAACGTTCGGTTTGGTAGCGGGCAATTTCGCGAGAATATTCTTCCCCAAGAGGTGCCACCGATTTCATGACCAAGTCATAAGCGTCATCAATGGTAACATCAGGGTTGAGCGCGCTGTCCAAATCCAACTTCCAATCAGCAAAGGTCATTTTCTCAAGGCCGTTGACCTTGGCCACGTGTTTGAGGAATTTTTGAGCGACTGGAGCGAAGTCCTTCATGATCAGGTCAATCTGACGGTCAAACATGGCACGATCCACTTCCTGCTCAGCCAAGAGATAGTCAAAGACAGAGTCGTAACCTCGCATATCGGCGATTAGTTTTTCAGACTTAACTTGGGCTAGATAGGTAGCAGCAGCCGTGTTTTGGTGCTTGCGGAGGCCTTCTGAGAAAGAACGAAAGGCTTTTTCACGGATTTCCGCATTCTCATGGTTTTGGTAGAAGTTTTCATAGGTGACAAAGCTATTCTTGTAAACTTTTCCATCGACTTCAAAATCAGCCATTTCAAAGTCACCTGCCCGCATCTTGGTATAGATGTCTTGCGGTCCGTAGAAGACTTCACCCAGGTTGGTCAGAGTTTTTTCTACATCAGCTCCCAAGTAGTGAGCTTTTTTGATTTTAGCCTGACGAATGGCAAAAGTGAGGTGAGGGAGTTGTCCCAGGCGTTCAAGGACTTCTTCATCCGCTTCGACCAAAGCATCATCAAAGAAGGAAAGTTCAACGCTGGCCCAAGTTTCGAAATCCATCCCTGCTTGGGCAATTTCCGCAAAAGCTTCATCGCCAAAGTCCGTCGTTTGGGGCATAAAGCTGTAGTTGCCAATGTGGCTGAGTTGGATTTGAATTTGTTCAAAGACCGCAAAGGCAGCTTCAAAGTCTTCAAAGGTTTGGAGCTTGCCCTTGTAGTTACGGACAAACTCATTGATTTCCTCGCGCGTTTTTTCAATGGCGCGCAAGAAGTCTTCCTGGTCTTGGTAGAGGGCTGTGAGGTCCCAGAGTTCCTTCTCAGGAAATTCAGAACGTTTTTTTAATTCCATAGTATTCTCCTTTTGATCAAATAACTATACTAAGTATAGCAGAAAAAAGGGCAGAAACATAGAGGAAGAGGGGAAAATGCTTGTGTAAAAATCTTGAAAAGAGCTGGAAAAATCGACCATTTTTGATATACTAGGATAGATATGAGGAGGTTTTTATGAAAAAGGTTATGATTTCAATACTGGCGGGTGCGTCCGTTCTGTCTCTGGTGGCTTGTGCTCCCAAACGCTATGAACGTCAAAGTAAACCAAAGACAGCAACGTCATCATCGGTTAAAAAAGAAAAGAAGGATACAGGTCAGAAGTATTATCAAGAGGTTTTGGAGCGGTATGCTAAGTATGATACTGCTCTTAAAAATGGCGATAAAGCAGGCCTCTTTGCGGAATTAGGTAAGATAAAATCTGGCTCAGAAGAAAGCATCTATCTAGATGCTTTGGAGCGCTTAGGAACTCCGGTAACCTTCCAATACGCTTTTACAGACTTGAACAAAGATGGTGTGGATGAGCTCTTGGTGTCCAATCAATACACTGGAAACAAACAATATGTTTCTGCCATCTATTATCTAAAAGGCCAAGAACCCGAATTACTCCATACGGCCTACACAGCTGCAGTAGGTGGCTATCGCTCAAGTTTAGATGTTTTTGACAATGGGCAAATTGTCTATGCCACTTGGCAATCTGTGAATCCAGACCAGGATTTGACCCTTTATTTGCTAGGAAAAGGGGAGGCCAAGGAAGAAAAGAAAGCGACTATTCAAATTGGTGGGAACCAAACGGCTGAGCAAGCCCTTGGTATTTCAGCGAAGAAACTGGATCTTGCAAAGCTCGATTGGAAAACATTCGACGGTTCAGGGGATTCCAAATCAACATCCAAGGCGGAGGATAAGAAGACAGGCTCCTTCCAGGTCCAAGTCAGTGTGTCGGATCTCCGCATTCGAAAAGAGCCCTCAACCTCAGCTCCATCTGCAGGGATGATCGCAAAAGGAACTTACACCATTACGGAAACAGTAGAGGCAGATGGCCATACCTGGGGCAAACTGGAATCTGGGCAAGACTGGATCGCCCTTGACTTCACAACGCGTGTGGATGGTTCTAAATCAACTGCTTCAAGTAAGAAAAGTAGTGGAATGAACCTTCAAGAAATTCAGAACGGGAATTTCTCAAGTATCGCAGGGACCTGGAGAAATGGGAAAGGAATGAGTGTAACATTTGATGATAACGGTATATCAAAGATCAATGGTGCACCAACAGACCAGGTTGTAGACCGCTTTAATCATGAATTTGGATACTTAAGTAGTAGTGTTCATTCAACTGCCCCAGCTGGTGCTTCAGCAATGAGTTTTTTCCCAGCAGGTCAAGAGTTTCCTGCATCATTAAAATATGGAAATTTTTCTGTTGATAATAGTAAGGATATTATTTATTGGGGTCAAAATGTTATTTCAGATCAAAGCGATTTATTCTATAAGGAAGACTAAAAAAGGTTAGAAAATTAACTTATATTTGCTAGTGATTCTCTTCGTTGATACTGAGTAAATAGCTTTCCTTTGATAGATTAAGATAAATAATAGGAGATATTATGAAAAAATTTATTACTTTATTATTAACAGTTGGTTCGGTAATTTCCCTAGCAGCCTGTGCTCCGAAACGCTATGAGCGCAAGCATGGGCCAGTGGATTCTGCATCTGCAACACAATCTTCTGACAAGACCAATAAAAAATCAGAAGAAAGCAAGTCAAATGAAGAGAATGAGGAAGCCATTGGGAACTTGTCAAAAGCAGACCAAGCGGATATCTACTCGATCATTGAAAACAGTGCGTCTTTGACCTATTCGCTTCAGGTTCAACCGACTCGCTTGCTGGAGTTGAACAATGATCACGGTGCGGTTGATGGTTACCCACAAGACATGTTCATTGATTACTACAATACCTACACGCCGGGGACCTATAATCTGCAAGATATCATTGATAAATTAGAGGCAGAAGAGACATCAGACTCTATCCGCAGTCTTTCACAAGACAAGCTGATCCAACTAACAAATGAAAAGAAAAATGGCTGGCTCTATTCGACAAAAGACAAGGCCTTCTACGAAATTGTACCTGGTGGTCGTGGCGGAGCGATGCCACCGATGGAAATTCCTTCACCGGATGAATGGGTGGTCAATGATGATTCGGTTGAAGTGACGACGACCATCCAAGGAACTTCTGAACCCTACAGACACTTTGTCTTGAAACGCAACAACAAGAACTACAAGGGTGGAACCCACAAAACACGCTTTTATGTAGACAGCGTGGAATTCGCGAAATCGTAAAATAAATAGAAGCTATACCTGGATCTAAAATTTTTATATAGGTCTCTTGGAAGATTCGCAGAAAAAGGCCTGTAAAGCCTTTTTCTTTTGGGCTTGAATATGTTAAAATAAAAGGTATACGTGCTTGGATACAAAGATGAGGATATAACATATAGAAAGGCTCTTGAAATTCCTATCTCGTTGAGTTGGGTGGCCTTGGTATCTTGATAGTTGAACACGGGCTAAATCCCTAGTGAAAAAGATAGATTTCCTGGTGTGCGTGGCACACTGCGTCAATCTCCTATTTTCATACGGGATTCTTCACGCCCTTTGTATCCTGATTTTTGTAGGCAAGTCGTATAATTTTATCAATCCAAAGGGGATTAAAATGACAAAACAAGTGTTTCAAACGACTTTTGCGGGTCGTGAGTTAATCGTAGAGACTGGTCAGGTTGCGAAGCAAGCAAATGGCTCTGTTGTCGTGCGTTATGGCGAGTCAACTGTCTTGACTGCTGCCGTTATGTCTAAGAAAATGGCAACTGGGGATTTCTTCCCACTTCAAGTCAACTACGAAGAAAAAATGTATGCGGCTGGGAAATTTCCTGGTGGCTTTATGAAACGGGAAGGTCGTCCTTCTACAGATGCGACTCTGACAGCGCGTTTGATTGACCGTCCGATCCGTCCAATGTTTGCGGAAGGTTTCCGTAACGAAGTGCAGGTCATCAATACTGTCCTTTCTTACGATGAAAATGCATCTGCCCCAATGGCAGCTATGTTTGGTTCATCCTTGGCTCTTTCTATCTCAGATATTCCGTTTGACGGACCTATCGCTGGGGTACAAGTAGGCTATGTTGACGGAGAAATCATCATCAACCCAACGCAAGAACAAGCAGAGCAATCGCTTCTTGAATTGACAGTAGCTGGTACCAAGCACGCTATCAACATGGTAGAGTCTGGTGCTAAAGAATTGTCAGAAGAAATCATGTTGGAAGCTCTTCTCAAAGGACACGAAGCCGTTAAAGAATTGATTGCCTTCCAAGAAGAAATCGTTGCGGCAGTTGGGAAAGAAAAAGCAGAAGTTGAATTGCTTCATGTGGATGCTGACTTGCAGGCTGAAATCATCGCAGCCTACAACAGTGACCTTCAAAAAGCAGTCCAAGTAGAAGAAAAATTGGCGCGTGAAGCTGCAACTCAAGCAGTCAAAGACCAAGTCACAGCAGTTTACGAAGAAAAATATGCCGACCACGAAGAGTTCGATCGAATCATGCGGGACGTGGCTGAAATCTTGGAACAAATGGAACACGCAGAAGTGCGCCGTTTGATCACAGAAGACAAGGTTCGTCCGGATGGTCGTAAGGTCGATGAAATCCGTCCTTTGGATGCACAAGTGGACTATCTTCCTCGTGTGCACGGTTCAGGTCTCTTTACGCGTGGACAAACGCAAGCCCTTTCTGTCTTGACCTTGGCACCAATGGGTGAAACCCAAATCATCGATGGTTTGGATCCAGAGTACAAGAAACGCTTTATGCACCACTACAACTTCCCACAATACTCTGTAGGGGAAACTGGTCGTTACGGTGCGCCTGGTCGTCGTGAAATTGGTCACGGTGCTCTCGGTGAGCGTGCTCTTGCTCAAGTATTGCCAAGCTTGGAAGAATTCCCATATGCCATCCGTTTGGTAGCAGAAGTATTGGAATCAAATGGTTCTTCATCTCAAGCCTCTATCTGTGCAGGAACACTTGCCCTTATGGCTGGTGGTGTGCCAATCAAGGCACCAGTAGCAGGGATTGCTATGGGTCTGATCTCAGATGGAAATAACTACACCGTATTGACAGATATCCAAGGTTTGGAAGACCACTTTGGAGACATGGACTTTAAGGTTGCAGGTACTCGTGATGGGATTACAGCCCTTCAAATGGATATCAAGATTCAAGGGATTACTGCAGAAATCTTGACTGAAGCACTTGCTCAAGCCAAGAAAGCGCGTTTTGAAATCCTTGATGTGATTGAAGCAACCATTCCAGAAGTTCGTCCAGAATTGGCTCCAACTGCACCGAAAATTGATACCATCAAGATTGATGTGGACAAGATCAAGATTGTCATCGGTAAGGGTGGAGAAACCATCGATAAGATCATTGCTGAAACAGGCGTTAAGATTGATATCGACGAAGAAGGGAACGTATCTATCTACTCTAGCGACCAAGATGCCATCAACCGTGCTAAAGAAATCATTGCTGGTTTGGTGCGTGAAGCCAAAGTGGATGAAGTCTACCATGCCAAAGTGGTTCGGATCGAGAAATTCGGAGCCTTTGTCAACCTCTTTGACAAGACGGATGCTCTCGTTCACATTTCTGAAATGGCTTGGACGCGCACCAACCGTGTCGAAGACTTGGTAGCTATCGGTGATGAAGTCGATGTCAAGATTATCAAGATTGATGAAAAAGGTCGTGTAGATGCTTCTATGAAGGCACTATTGCCACGTCCGCCAAAACCTGAACATTCAGAAGAAAAAGGTGAAAAGGGTCCTCGCCATGGCGATCGTCCTCGTCACCACAATAAAGACCACAAACCTAAAAAAGACTTTACCATTACACAAAAAGATTCAGAATAAGCATTAGAAAAGGAGGAGCACGGTATGGGATGGTGGCGTGAAACCATCAATATTGTAAAAGAAAATGACCCAGCAGCGCGTACCTCGCTGGAGGTCCTTTTGACCTATCCGGGCGTCAAAGCACTAGCAGCTCACCGTGTTTCCCACTTTTTGTGGAACCATGGTTTTAAGCTCTTGGCGCGGATGCACAGCCAATTCTGGCGTTTTTGGACCCAGATTGAGATCCATCCAGGTGCGACCATTGCTTCTGGTGTCTTTATCGACCATGGAGCGGGTCTCGTTATAGGGGAAACGGCCATTGTTGAAAAAGGCGTTATGCTCTACCATGGGGTGACCCTTGGGGGAACAGGAAAGGATGTCGGCAAACGCCATCCAACGGTACGTGAAGGAGCCTTGGTCTCCGCCCATGCCCAAGTCATCGGCCCGGTGGAAATCGGAGCCAAGGCCAAGGTCGGAGCAGGAGCTGTCGTGGTCTCAGATGTACCAAGTGATGTGACCGTTGTCGGTGTTCCTGCCAAGATTGTGCGGGTGCACGGTCGAAAAGACGAACCAGTCATTCACCAAGAAGAAGAAAAACGGGAATACTACATGAACAAGCTGGAGCATGCTAAGGAAGCTAGCCATCGGTCTTCGAGCCTGTAAGGAAATCGCTACATGATTCAATCAACCAATACATTGAATGCCCACCAACTACTGGAAGCAAAAGCCCTTATTGCCGTCTGTCGGAACTATGACGGAACTTTTCGGGATCCTTACCTCTCCAATATGCTCAATTTTGACCCCGATATGCCCGCCTTTTTCCTTTATTATGAAAAAGGTGAACTTGTTGGCCTATTAACAGTCTATGCAGATGACCAAGATGTGGATGTGGCGATCCTAGTTCACCCTAATCATCGTCGTCAAGGCATTGCGCGGGCTTTGTATAGAAGTTTTGAGAAAGAAACGACATCTTATCCAATTGAGTCTGTGACTTTTCAGACAGAGCGTGTTTTTCTAGAGAATCATCCTGATTTTGTCAGCAATTGGGGACTGGTCGAGGATGAAGAGACAGAAACCTGGTTAGGACGTGATCGAACCGCTTATGCATTAGATTCCCGTTCGGATGTCGATGTGCTCTTGGCAGAACCTTCTTATCTTGAAGCCATTGCCCAGCTTCACCACCAAACCTTTTCAGATGAAGTGGAAGCACCGGAAGTGAGCCACAGATACATTTCAGAGGCCTTGAAGGATCCTGATAGTCTGCTTTACATATTACTCAAAGAAGGTCAAGTGATTGGCGTTTGTACGGTGGATGTATCTGGAAAATGCAATTACCTTTATGGACTTGCGATTGCTGAAGTCTATCGTGGGCAAGGCTACGGAAGCTATCTAGCCAAATCCCTCGTCAACCAAGTCATTGCGCAAAATGATAAGGAATTTCAGATTGCAGTGGAAGACAGCAATGTAGGTGCCAAACGCTTGTATGAAAAGATTGGCTTTGTCACACAGACTCAGGTGGTTTACTTGAAGCCAAAAGAGTAGAAACAGAAAGGAAATGAAGCGTGTTAAAAATTTATGATACTATGTCTCGTGATTTGCGAGAATTTATCCCCATCGAGGAAGGAAAGGTCCGCATGTATGTTTGTGGACCAACGGTTTACAACTATATCCACGTAGGGAATGCCCGTTCAACGGTAGCCTTTGACACGATTCGTCGCTACTTTGAGTATCGTGGCTACGAAGTTGCCTACATTTCCAACTTTACAGATGTGGATGATAAGATCATTAACCGTGCCAAAGAAGAAGGCATTACTCCACAGGAAGTGGCAGACAAGTATATTGCGGCCTTCCGTGAGGATGTAACGGCTCTTGGAGTGAAACCTGCAACCCGCCACCCTCGTGTGGTCGAGTTTATGGATGACATCATCCGGTTTGTCGCTGACTTGATCGAAAAAGGCTATGCCTATGAGAGCCAAGGTGATGTCTATTTCCGTGTGGAAAAATCCCACAACTATGCTAAGTTAGCCAATAAAACCCTAGAAGACTTGGAACTAGGCGCTTCAGGTCGGACAGATGAAGAAACAGCTCGCAAGGAAAATCCTGTAGACTTTGCCCTCTGGAAGGCTGCCAAACCAGGAGAGATTTCCTGGGACAGTCCTTGGGGGCCTGGTCGTCCTGGCTGGCACATTGAGTGTTCGGTCATGTCGACGGGGATTTTAGGGGATACTATTGATATCCACGGTGGTGGAGCTGACCTTGAGTTTCCACACCATACCAATGAGATTGCCCAGTCTGAAGCTAAAACAGGCAAGACTTTTGCCAATTACTGGATGCACAATGGCTTTGTCAATATTGATAATGTCAAGATGTCCAAGTCCTTAGGCAACTTTATCACTGTGCATGATGCATTGAAGACTATCGACGGCCAAGTCCTTCGCTTCTTCTTTGCGACCCAGCACTATCGCAAGCCCATTAACTTCACAGAAAAAGCGGTGCGCGATGCGGAAACCAACCTCAAGTATTTAAAAAATACCTATGAGCAACCGTTCACAGGAGAAGTGGATCCAGCAGACTTGCAAGGCTTTGTGGACAAGTTTATCGTGGCTATGGATGAAGATATCAATGCGGCAAACGGCATCACTGTCGTCTTTGAATTGGCCAAATGGATCAATTCAGGCCACTACAACCAAGACGTCAAGGATGCCTTGACCAAGATGTTAGAAGTCTTTGGAGTGGTCTTTGTCGAAGAAGTCTTGGATGCAGATATTGAAGCCTTGATCGCTGAACGTCAGGAAGCGCGGGCTAAGAAAGATTTTGCGCGAGCAGATGCCATTCGCGATGAATTGGCTGCGCAAGGAATCAAGCTCTTGGATACAAAAGAAGGTGTAAGGTGGACACGTGATTGATGTCAATCTAATCAATGGGATTGCCCTGGCCTTTGAGGGAGATGCGGTCTATTCCATGTATATTCGTAGACACCTGATTTTTCAAGGGATGACCAAGCCCAATAAGCTTCACCAGGCTGCCACCCGCTATGTCTCTGCTAGAGCTCAGGCCAGTTTGATTGAAAGCATGCTGGAGCAAGAAATTCTGACGGAAAAAGAGTTGGAGATCTACAAGCGCGGTCGCAATACCAATAGCCATACCAAGGCCAAAAATGCGGATGTCGTGACCTATCGGATGTCGACGGGCTTTGAGGCTGTCATGGGTTATCTCCATATGACGGGGGAACTCTCTCGTCTAGAAGAGCTGATTGACTGGTGCATCCAGCAAGTAGAAGAAGGAAGAAAGCAGTGAAAAATATCAGAGAGTGGTTTCCTCATGCAGAGGTGACGGATCAAGCCAATCCACCAGCTGGTTATGTAGCCATTCCCCTTCAGGCTCATCAATGGTTGCTGCTGAAGGAAGAAGAGCTAACCGAGCGAGAAAAACAATTGATTTCCTGGTTGGGCGGTGAAGAAGAGGTTGCCCCTAATCCTTGGTACCAATACCTGATCGATGGAAAGGGAGAAGCCCCTCAAGTTATCAAAAAAATGCAGCTTGTCTATTGCCACCTCTCGCATTCAACAGCGGAAGGAACGGCTTCCTGGTTAGAGATGATGCAGACACTTTTGCCCAACTTCCGAGCAACCTTGCAACTGAGCGGACAGGACTATGTACTCATTCTAGATCAAGAGCAGTCTCTGGCTGTGGCTGATATCTTAAAAGATACGGTCTCTGCCATGGAGTATGACTTCAATATTCGTTTATCTATCCTGGTCGGGCAAGTATGGACTGAGTCAAAAGCTGGGAAAGTGTCTCCTGTCATCCGAGCAGAACAGGCTGTCTTTCGAGCTTGGATTCGAGAAGGTCATCAAGGTGTCTATCGCTTTTCTCAACTCTATCTGTGGGGAATCGAGCAGGCAGATCTGGATCTCCATCCTATCAAAGAAAGCTTGCATCAGTTGATTGGGAGTCAAGACCAGTTGCAGGACATCATTGTCGCCCTATGGGACAATGGGGCAGTTGTAACCAAGGCGGCCCAGCAACTTTATCTCCATCGCAATTCCCTTCAATACAAGATTGACAAATGGGAAGAGCTAACGGGTCTCCAGTTAAAAAATCTGACTGATCTAGCCCTTTGTTACCATTTGGTTCTACAGGATGTGATTTAAACGGGATCAATCCAGAGTTTTGTGCAACTTGCACAAAACTCTTTTTCTTTTTTGTGAGACTTGCCATAGATTTGTAAAACGTTTTCATTTACAATAGAACTATAAAAATCAAAGGAGTACCATCATGGTAGAATTAAATCTTAAAAATATTTACAAAAAATATCCAAACAGCGAACACTATTCAGTTGAAGACTTCAACTTGGACATCAAAGACAAAGAGTTTATCGTTTTCGTAGGTCCTTCAGGATGTGGTAAATCAACAACTCTTCGTATGATCGCTGGTCTTGAAGATATCACAGAAGGTGAATGTTCCATCGATGGTGTCGTTGTAAACAACGTGGCACCTAAAGACCGTGACATCGCCATGGTATTCCAAAACTACGCTCTTTACCCACACATGACTGTGTATGACAACATGGCATTCGGTTTGAAATTGCGTAAATACAGCAAGGAAGATATCGACAAACGTGTACAAGAAGCAGCTGAAATCCTTGGCTTGAAAGAATTCTTGGATCGTAAACCAGCTGACCTTTCTGGTGGTCAACGTCAACGTGTGGCCATGGGTCGTGCCATTGTCCGTGATGCTAAAGTATTCTTGATGGACGAACCTTTGTCAAACTTGGATGCGAAACTTCGTGTATCCATGCGTGCTGAAATCGCTAAAATCCACCGTCGTATCGGAGCTACAACTATCTACGTAACTCACGACCAAACAGAAGCGATGACATTGGCTGATCGTATCGTTATCATGTCTGCTACTAAAAACCCAGCTGGTACTGGTACAATTGGACGTGTAGAACAAATCGGAACTCCACAAGAAGTGTACAAAAACCCAGTAAACAAATTCGTAGCTGGATTCATCGGAAGCCCTGCCATGAACTTCATTAACGTGAAATTGGAAGGTGGAAACATCGTTGCTAATGGATTGAATTTGAAAGTTCCAGAAGGTGCTTTGAAAGTTCTTCGTGAAAAAGGCTATGATGGTAAAGAATTGATCTTTGGTATTCGTCCAGAAGACGTGAATACAGAAGCTGCTTTCCTTGAAACATTCCCAGAATCAGTCGTGAAAGCAACCATCTCTGTATCTGAATTGCTTGGTTCAGAATCTCACTTGTACTGCCAAGTTGGTGACAACGAATTCATCGCTAAAGTAGATGCACGTGACTACCTTGGAACTGGTGAAACCATCGAACTTGGATTTGACTTGAACAAAGCTCACTTCTTCGACAAAGAAACTGAAAAAACAGTATACTAATACCTACTGAAACTGTAGAGACTGAGACGATATGTCTCGGTCTCTTTCATTTTAAGGAGACAAAACATGGAAAAAGACTGGTGGAAGGGGAAGGTCGCTTATCAGATCTACCCAAAAAGCTTTAAGGATAGCAATGGTGATGGTGTTGGGGATTTGAAAGGCATCACGGAGAAACTCGATTACCTTCAAAAATTAGGAATTGATATTCTCTGGTTATCCCCTATTTACAAGAGTCCGTTTATTGACCAGGGTTATGATATTTCCGACTATTATGCCATTGATCCTATTTTTGGAACCATGGAAGATATGGAAGAGCTGATCGCGGAAGGCAAGAAGCGAGGCATTTCCATCATTATGGACTTGGTGGTTAACCACTGTTCGAGTCATCACGAGTGGTTCCAAAAAGCTCTAGCGGATCCAGATGGCCCTTATGCGGATTACTTTTATTTCATCGAAAGTGACAAGGAACCCAACAACTGGGAAAGTTACTTTGGAGGCAGTGTCTGGGAACCGGTTCCTGGTACTAACAAATACTATCTCCATTCTTTCCACAAGGATCAGCCGGATCTCAATTGGCAAAATCCTGTCTTACGCGAAGAGATTTACAAGATGATCAATTGGTGGTTGGACAAGGGAATCGCAGGCTTCCGGATTGACGCCATTATCAATATCAAAAAGGATTTAGAATGGCGTTCGCTTCCGTCCGATCGTGACAACGGCCTGGTCCCAGTACCGGAATCGCTGGTCAATGCCCAACCGATTGAACCTTTCTTGCAAGAGTTAAAGGAGCGTACTTTTGCTAAGTACAATGCCTTCACAGTAGGGGAAGTTTTCAATGAAACCGACGAAGAATTGCATTTCTTCATTGGAAAAGATGGTGTCTTCTCTTCCATCTTTGACTTCAAACAAACTATGCTGGGTCAGGAAGGAAAAGGCTGGTTCGACCATGCTCTTCCAACTGCAGATGAACTCAAGGAAAGTATTTTCCAAGCCCATGAGCGCGCAGATAGTATTGGGGTTCTCTCAACCATTATTGAAAATCACGATGAGCCTCGTGGTGTGTCTCACTATATAGCAGAAGGTCCAGCAAACGATACCGGTAAAAAAGCTCTGGGAACCATTCAGGTTTTGCGCAAGGGAATTCCGTTTATCTATCAAGGCCAAGAAATTGGAATGGAGAACCAAGTCTTTGAATCGGTGGAGGACTTTGATGATATCGCGACCATCAATGGCTACCATGTCGCGAAAGAAGCTGGTTTGAGCGAAGAAGAAGCCTTAGCAGCGATTGCCAACTATAGCCGGGACAATGCGCGGACACCCATGCAATGGTCAGCAGAGCCAGGTTTGGGATTTAGTGATGGGCCAGCCTGGTTGATCAGTCCTAAACCAGATGTTACCATCAATGTGGAAGATCAGGAAAAGGATCCAAATTCCATCTTGAATTATTATCGCCAGTTGACGGCCTTGTATCGCCATCCACTCTATGGAAATACCATCCGGTTTGGAGATATGATCCCAGCTTATCGGGACCGTGAAAATATCATCGCCTTTGAACGCCGTGGGGACAAGCGTCTCTTGGTGATTAGCAATTTCCAAAATCGCCAGGCCGCCATGGAGTTGCCAGCTCCGATTAAAACAGTCGTTTTAAATAATACTGCAGGATTATTCCAAGAAGGAGACCAAGTGCTCGAATTGGCCCCTTACCAAACGGTTGTGTTGGAATTGGTGGAATAAGATAAAAAATCAGCAAATATACTAAAACGCATCCTATCATGTTTTCTTAACAGTGATAAGATGCGTTTTTAAATAGTAAGGATTGTTGGAAATCCTCATTCCGACTCCTTATGAAATTGTTGGTAAAAATCAACCTTGACCTGGATAAAAGTTTCTAAGTCTCTTAAGAGTTGGAGCAAGGTGGCGCGTGTTTCAAATTCCGCACGAGTTTTAGGTAGAGGGCGTTCGCGGAAGATCGCCAAATACTGAGTAATATCATCAAGAAGATCTTGGGCAGGATTTTTCTGGCTTAACTGTTGGGCCGTTTTCTTAAAAAGTTGAGCTAGGATTATGCTTTCACTCGCCGCCAACTGACAGCGATTGACGTTTTCTGCCATATCTCGCAGAATATCGTTTTGCCGCTTGCGCATTTCAAAGTAGTGAATATGGTAGTTGGTTTGGTGAAAGAGGTGGTTGGAATGGTCCAGATAGACTAGATTTAAAGCATCCTTTAGGATGCTGTCCAACTCCTTGATCAAGCGAGCATCATTGCGACCATCCCCTTTACCAAGAAATTCCGCAAAACGACCAAGGATCTTCTTTAGTTGGTCTTCGACCACATCATGGTAATGATCGATCGCAGCCTGATTCGAAGGCATATAGAGATTGGCTAGCAGGGCAAAGCTGGTCCCTATCAAAAAGAGGGCAAGTTCATTGAGCAAGAGTCCCCAGGAAGTAGACTGCTTAATCAAGAGATGGGTGACCAGCACCGTACTTGGGGTGATGCCGATCTGCCAACCCAATAAAAAGGCGCAAGGGACATAAAGAGCGATAAAGACTCCCAGTGCCCAAAGGTTGAACCCTAAAAAGGAAAAGGCGAGACTTCCGATAGCAAGGGCCAGCAAGGTTGACATAAAGCGCTGGTAGGCCTGCTTGATGGTACTGCGACGCGTATCAGAGATACTCAAGATGGCAATGACGCCAGCTGAGATGGCATAGGTCAAGCCCAGAGCATAAGCAAGGGCAGCTGCTAAACAGGTGGCCAAGGTGAGCTTGATGGTTCGTTGAAAAAGAGGCATGGCTTCCTTTCTAGTTCTGTTTGTTCATTGAGATAGATTTGATTTCATTATATCATGAATTGGCCTCTTCCTCCTTTCTTGTGGTATACTAGTTCTATGGAAAATAACGATATCGTATACGGTGTTCACGCAGTCACCGAGGCTTTACAAGCCAATACAGGCAATAAATTATATATTCAAGAAGACCTCCGAGGAAAAAATGTCGACAAGATCAAGGCCTTAGCAGCTGAGAAAAAAGTGTCGATTTCTTGGACGCCAAAGAAAACCCTGCAGGAAATGACGGAAGGAGCTGTTCACCAAGGTTTCGTTCTTCGAGTGGCAGCCTTTGCTTACACAGACTTGGCAGCGATTCTGAAACAGACAGCCCAAGAAGAGAACCCACTTTTGTTGATTCTCGATGGTTTAACAGATCCGCACAATCTTGGATCTATCCTACGGACAGCTGATGCGACCAATGTATCAGGAGTCATCATTCCTAAGCACCGGGCAGTCGGGGTAACCCCAGTGGTTTCTAAAACTTCTACCGGAGCAGTGGAACACATTCCCATTGCGCGTGTGACCAATCTTAGCCAAACCTTAGACAAGCTAAAGGAAGAGGGTTTCTGGGTCTTTGGAACCGACATGAACGGCACGCCATCGCACCAGTGGAATACGGCAGGCAAGTTAGCCTTGATCATTGGCAATGAAGGAAAAGGAATCTCAGCCAACATCAAAAAGCAAGTCGATGAGATGATTACCATTCCCATGAATGGTCATGTGCAAAGCCTCAATGCCAGTGTGGCAGCAGCCATCCTTATGTATGAGGTCTTTCGCAATCGACTATAATCCTAGAAAGGCAATGATATGAAACGAAAAATCTTATTGGTTGACGGCTATAATATGATTGCCTTTTGGCAGGAGACCCGCCAGCTCTTTCAAAAAAGTAAGCTCGATGCAGCCCGCAATATCCTCCTGCAAAAACTGAGCCACTATGCTAGCTTTGAAGGGATCGAAGTCATCTGTGTCTTTGATGCCCAGTATATGCCAGGAGTGCGGCAGACCTATGAGGAGTTCAATGTTCAGGTGGTCTTTACCGGTGAGGATGAGACGGCAGATGACTATATCGAGCGCTTGGCGGCAGAGCTTAACACGCCCCTCCACCAAGTATCGGTAGCGACCAGTGACTTAAATGAGCAATGGACCGTCTTTGCTCAAGGAGCCCTTCGGGTATCTGCTAGAGAGTTAGAAAAACGGGTCGCAGTCGTCAAAGGAGACCTCAATCAAGCGCAGCGAGTGGTCAACGATCAAAAACCACCCATGCGACCGCTCGATCACGAAGTATTGCGACAATTACAAGAAATGATGGGAGACAAGTAATGACATTTGCTATTTTAACCGATTCGACCGCAGATTTAGACCAGAACTGGGCCAAGGAACATCAGGTGACCATTCTTGGGTTGACCATTGAGTTAGATGGGACGGTTTACCAGACAGTAGGCCAAGGTCAATTGACCAGTCCTGAGCTTTTAGAAGCTATGAAAAATGGAGCCAAACCGACAACCAGTCAGGTCAATGTAGGCCAATTTCAGGAAACCTTTGAACAATTTGCCAAAGAAGGAACATCCCTGCTTTATGTGGCCTTTTCATCAGTTTTATCGGGGACCTATCAGAGTGCAGTCATGGCACGAGACCTGGTTTTAGAAGACTATCCGGAAGCCGTGATTGAGATTGTCGATCCGAAGGCTGCTGGGATTGGAGAGGGCTATCTGGTCATGCGGGCAGTAGCTGCGCGTGATGCAGGCCGTTCATTGGCAGAAGCCAAAGAAGAAATCATGGACCTAGCGCCAAAACTTCGGACTTATTTCCTCGTTGATGATCTCTACCACCTCATGCGTGGAGGTCGCCTCTCAAAGAGTGCCGCGATCATGGGAAGTCTAGCCAGCATCAAACCCATTCTCTGGATTGATGCGGAAGGGAAATTAGTCCCTATTAGCAAGGTTCGGGGACGTAAAAAAGCTGTCCGTGAATTACTGGAGCTGATCAAAGCGGATATCGGTGACAGCACAGCCTTGGTCTCTTATACCAATGATCTAGAAGGAGCCGAAGCATTGAAGGAAGAAATGCTTGCGCTTGAAGGGATCGATGAAGTCCTCGTGATGCCCCTTGGACCAGTCATCTCCGCCCACGTCGGCCTGAATTCCTTGATCGGATTTGTCATTGGAAAAGAAAATCGCAAATAATTTTTCCAAATCGGTTGACTTTTATCTTAGAATTTTGATACAATAGTAGGCGGTATTGTTTACCCCATTTGTAAGGCCCCGGAACCTTTCAAATAACTTGCGGACCGGAACATCCGCCCTGTAAACAAAAACGACATTCATATAGGAGAAATCATGAACAAAACTACATTCATGGCTAAACCAGGCCAAGTAGAACGCAAATGGTACGTTGTTGACGCAACTGATGTACCTCTTGGACGCCTTTCAGCAGTTGTTGCTAGCGTGCTTCGCGGAAAAAACAAACCAACATTCACACCTCACACTGATACAGGTGACTTCGTAATCGTTATCAATGCTGAAAAAGTTAAATTGACTGGTAAAAAAGCAACTGATAAGATCTACTACACTCACTCAAACCACCCAGGTGGATTGAAATCAATCTCTGCTGGTGAACTTCGTTCTAAAAATGCAGTACGTTTGATCGAGAAATCAGTTAAAGGTATGCTTCCACACAATACTCTTGGCCGCGCTCAAGGTATGAAATTGAAAGTATTCGTTGGAGCTGAGCACACTCACGCTGCACAACAACCAGAAGTTCTTGATATTTCAGGACTTATCTAAGGAAAGGAACAATAAAGTATGTCACAAGCACAATATGCAGGTACTGGACGTCGTAAAAACGCTGTTGCACGCGTTCGCCTTGTTCCAGGAACTGGTAAAATCACTGTTAACAAAAAAGATGTTGAAGAGTACATCCCACACGCTGACCTTCGTTTGGTAATCAACCAACCATTCGCAGTTACTTCAACTGTAGGTTCATACGACGTTTTCGTTAACGTTGTAGGTGGTGGATACGCAGGTCAAGCAGGAGCAATCCGTCACGGTATCGCTCGTGCCCTTCTTCAAGTAGACCCAGACTTCCGCGATTCATTGAAACGCGCAGGACTTCTTACACGTGACTCACGTAAAGTTGAACGTAAGAAACCAGGTCTTAAGAAAGCTCGTAAAGCTAGCCAGTTCTCTAAACGTTAATTCGTTACTGGACAGCAGAATACAAACGAAAACACTTTGCATCTTGCAAGGTGTTTTTTGTATGAGAACTGGCGGTGCGCAATTAGGACAGCTCTAGCGACTTTAGTCGCGTAGAGATATGCTATGCACAGTTGCCCCAAGAAAACAAGCGAAGCGATGTTTGATTGGATGGCAACCACTGCACTCAAAACGTTAATTCGAAAGAATTACTATACATACAAAGAGCACCTTTCAAGGTGTTCTTTTTTAGATTTTTTTACTAAATTGGTGCAATTGACACAGTTGTTGCGAATTTAGTCGCTTACAAATATGGCTGCAATTCGACGAAGTTAATTACCTTAAATTTTTAGTTGATATGATATATGATTGTCGTCTTAATATCTTTTGATTCTTTGATACTTTTGTATGAGGACAACTGAATTTTTGAAATAGAATATGATGGATATTGATAGATGAAGCTTATTTGGCATTTTCTTTTATTAAGACATATTGCTTATGCAATAGTTGAAATAGATGTCTAAGGGATTCTTATATTTTGTCAGGATTTCTTATAAATGTTGGCTATAAATTAATAATTCTTTCAATGGCCTCAGTTTCTATTAGAATATTAGTTGTCATAAAATATTTGCAATTATCTTTAAGTAGTGCTATAATCAAAGAAATAATATAGTGACTATAATTAAAGGAGTTATGCAATGAGACACAATTTTTTTGAAACAAAAGAACGTTTTTCTATCCGAAAGTATTCTGTCGGAGTTGCTTCTGTTTTATTATCGACGTTATTTTTTGCTTGTGGAAGTGTTTTTGCGGACGAAGTGAAGAATAATACAGATTCACAAACTTCAGTTGTCACACAAGAAAATCAAGGTGAGAGACACAAGGAATCTGGTCTTGAAGCAAATGAAGCTGTAACGCAAGCTAACACTAGTGTTACGCCGAGTGAATCAGCCTCTTCAACGTCACAAGCTAGTGCCGAAAGCTCTGCAAATATGATTAAAGAGGAAAAGACTGAAAGACAATCAAATGAAGTTGTAGCACCAGCTAGAACTAGTACTACAACAGCTGAGTCGACCTCTCCAACTTCACAAGCTAGTGCCGAAGCCCCTGCACATGTGGTTAAAGGGGAAAAGACTGAAAAACAATCAAATGAAGTTGCAACACCAGCTAGCACTAGTGTTGCACCAGCTGAGTCAGCTTCTCCAACTTCTCCAACTTCAAAAGCCAATGCCGAAGCCTCTTCATCTGCAGCTAGCGAGAAAAAAACTGAGGTGCAACCTACAACTAGATCAAGACGGTCTAAAAGAGAACTGCCTTCATCAGGTGGTGCAACAACCTATGTAAAAACAGGTGATACGATTACCGTACAAAATCCAGATGTTGAGGTGAATTTTCCAAATGGTAACGGATTGTATGCCCCAGTAGAAACTGTCATTCGCATGAATATGCCTGATAGTTTAACCATCAATCGCAATGATAAACTGGTGGTTGATATTCCGGAAGCTATAAGAATTCCTACAAGTTTGCACTATGATGTGACGGGACCAGGTGGTCAAGTTATCGGGAATGCTTTCTTGGATTCAATCAATAACAAAGTGATCACCACTTTTACAGATTACTTTGAAAGAAATAATCTTGGAAAAAATTATACGTTAAACATTAGTACAGGTTGGAAATCAACTGTTAGACCAAATGTTCCAACAGAACTAGATTTCAATGGAACCAAGATTACAGTAACAGTAGGCCCCGAAAATGCTCCAACACCAGCAGCAAAATCAAAGGTTGAAAAATACGGAGAAGCAGTAACAGGACATCCTGAATTAATCAGATGGACCCTCCGTTTAAATGCAGGAAGTCTAGTAGCTCCACAGGTTTTAAACAACTACCAATTGATTGATAGTCTTCCAGATGATCAAGAATTGGTTCAAGATGGTGATGCAGTATTAACAGAGTTTGATAATAAAACAAAAGCAACATGGCGAGCAGGGCATGCTGATGATATTCCTTCCGATCATGTGGATTTGTGGAATGGAAAAGCTCTTAGAGCAGAAAAGGTTCAGTCAATTTCACCGTGGGTATCTAAAGGAAATGCAATTCAATTATTAGAAAATATCAAAACAAGTTCGTCTGGTTTTTCATTCAAGATAGCACAACTGAATGAAATGATTTACGTTCGTTATATGACCAGATTGAAGAATGTTTCAGCGAACCCTACACTTGAAGAATTGCAACAAAAACACGGAAATGATATTAAAATCACCTATAACAATGGAGAAGAGTATAGTTACCAAGCAACTTTTGCCTTTAAGGCAGGAGGATCTGGCTCAGCTACAAAAGCAAAAAAACCAGCAAGGGTCGATTTATCATTTACGAAACAATTGGAAGGAAGAAATTTAAAACGTGGCGAGTTCACTTTTAATTTGATTGACGATAGTACGGGTCAAGTTGTTGACACTCAAAAAAATGATAGTTTGGGAAATATTACTTTTGATCCACTCTTGTTTAATTCTGTAGGGACCTATCATTATACAGTTGAGGAAGTCATTGGTTCAGAAACTGGTATGACTTATGATCCAATGAAAGCTAACGTAACAATCACGGTAAATGCTAACGGAGATTCCTACGTAGCTCAAACAAGTATGCCAGCTGATACTGAGTTCAACAATACCTTCAAATCATCTCCTGTTAAAGTAAATCTGGAATTCAATAAAGCACTTTCAAATGGTAATTTAAATGCAGGAGATTTCAGTTTTACATTGACTGGTTATAACAATGTTAATGAAACGGTGACCAACAAGGCTGATGGGAAGATTAACTTCAACGAATTGTCGTTCGATCAAGTGGGTGTCTACAACTACACTGTTAAAGAAGTGAAGGGGAACAAACCTGATGTAGACTACGATGATATGACTATCGCAGTGAAGGTGACTGTAACAAAAGATGAAGACTCTGGTTTGTTAACTGCCCAAACCGAAATGAAATCAACAGGTGGTGAAGCAACTGGTACAGATGATACAACTTTCAATAACCATGTCGTTGCTCCTGTCACTGCGCAATTTGACTTCACTAAAGCTCTTGCAGGTCGTCAGTTGAATGCTGGTGAATTTAGCTTTGAGTTGGTAGACCCAAGCGATACTTCAACAGATCCAAACGGAAAAGTTCTTCAAACGAAGACAAATGATGCCAATGGACTTGTGAAATTTGATGCTCTTACCTTCAAGAATGGTCAAGAAGGAACGCATAAGTACATCGTACGTGAGGTTCAAGGTTCACTTACTGGGGTAACTTATGACCCAATGAAGGCAGAGGTGACAGTGACTGTAACGAAAGATGGTCATACTCTTACAGCAACCAAAGCCCTTCCAACAGATACTGAGTTCAATAATACCTTTACACCAGGTGCAACTACAGCACAATTTAATTTCACTAAGAAATTGGAAGGAAAAACGCTTGAAGCTGATGCCTTCACCTTTGAATTGCTTGAAAATGGCCATGT